>JAFGAY010000285.1 GCA_016933425.1 Pirellulales bacterium | reverse complement strand
GGCACAAGGCCGGTGGGGTGCCCGTGTGATAGGAAAGTCGCTGGTAGTTGCCAAACCGGCTGACCACCGGCACAAGGCCGGTGGGGTAAATAATTTCTGTTGCCAATATCTCACGGCCCACGGCCCACGGCTCACGGCCGCCCGCCGGCCGCCTCGAAGCAGTCGAGGATTAGCCCGAGAATTTGCAGCGTTGCCGGGTCGGCCGCGGCGCTTTGGTTGTAGAGGTCGTATTGGGCCAGGATTTCATCGGTGGTCAGGAGAATGCCGTTGCGCTCGACGCTGTTGACCATGGCCGAGAGGGCCGCCTTGCGCAATTCGACCGGCTTGCGGCTGTCGCTGGCCAAATCGACCAGCGTTTTCTGGCTTTCCGGCGAGCCGAGTTGTTCCAATACGCCGATCGCGCCGGCCGACTGCTCGGGCGAATGAGCCGCGCGGAGCACGGTTCGCTGGACCTCGCCGAAATCGGCAAACGGCGTCCGCGCGTCCGCGGCCAGGGCGGCCAACTGGCCGAGAATTTCCGCCGCCTGACGCTTGCGAAGCTCGGGCGCGACGGCCGATCGGACAGCCAGCATTTCGAGCTGCTCGACCTGGTGGCGAACCGTTTGGGCGTCGTGCGGCCGGACCAAGGCCAGCGTCAACCGATCGTCGCGCGCCACACGTTCGGCCAGATCGTAAAATCCCTCAGTGCCCAGAATGCCGACCGGGAGCGAAGCCAATCGCGCGTCGTGCCGAATTTGTTGGACGAGAATGCCGACCGGCGGTCCGTCGATCCGCGCGTCGACCAACACCAGTTCATAGTCGGCCGACTGGAGCAGCCGGCGGATGAGTTCGCTTCCGGTGACGGCCGTTTCGACCTCGAAGCCCAACGGGGCCAGATACCCGCCGACGCGGCGCGCCTCGGCCGTGTTGCGCGCGGCGACCATTGCCCGGCGTGCACCGGTCGAACTGGCCAGAAAGGCCATGGATTCGGTCAGATAGCTCGATCCGGCAAACGGTTGGTTCGGACGGAGCCGCACGATCGCCTCGCCCGCCGCGACGCGCGTCCTTCGGTCGGGCGAGCGGAGGGCTCGGGCCAGAGGCGAGGGAGCCGCGCCCGTGTAGAGGGTCTCTTCGGCGGTGGTCGCGTGGCCGAGGATCCGCGCGGCGGCCGCGGCCGCCGGCGCGTGGCCGGTTCGCAACGCGTCGTCGAGAACGTCCAGGAGCGTCTCGGCGCCGAATTCCGCCGCGCGAGCCGCCGGCGTGCCGGGCGCGAGCGGCAGCGGGTTGTCCAGCCCGGCTTCATGAGAAGCCGCTTCGAGCGCCGCCAAAAGATAAAGCCGGCGAATTGCCGGATCGGCCGGAGCGATGGCCAGCGCATCGCCGGCCAAACGCGCGGCGAGAATGGCCTGGGCCGCGTCGGCCGGATACTCCTTGGCGACCGGTTGGCCCAACGCCGCGTCCCATCGCCAGACGGTCGCCCGGCCGGTTTCGTCCTGGCGAATGGCCGTTTGGCCGTCGAGCCAAAGCCGCGCGCGGCGGGCCAGCACGGCGGCCGCTTCCTTTGGGCCCGGCAGCCGGTCCAGACGCCGCGTCAGTCCGGCCGCCGCCGCCTGGCGAACCATGGGGTCGCTCTCAGGCGACGCATAAGGACGCAACAAGTATAACGACACGTCGCGGTCGTCGAGCTGGGCCAGGGCGTTGATCACTTGCGCGACGAGTTTCGGATCGGTCGATTCGAGATAGGCCAGCAGCGGCCGAACCGCGTCGGAGCCCAGACCGGCCAGGGCGACGCGCAGCCGGGCGTGCTCGGCCGCGCGGGCCGGATCGGCCAGCGCTGCCACCAGCGGCGCGACGGCCGCCGGACCTGCCCGACGAAGGGCCACCGCCGCCTCGTCGCGAGTACGCGCGTCGGCCGAGGCGAGTTTTTTGACGTTCTCGGTCAGATTCTCGACCGAGCTACCCTGCTTTTTGACCGCCGCCAGGACCGCGTCGGCCAATTGGCGACCCTCGGGCGCGAGTTCCGTCCGCGAACCCAGCCGGGCGAATGCCGCCGCGCCGAAACGATCGGACAACTCGACCAGCCCAGCCGAATCAAGCTTCGCCTCGAGAATTTTTTTGAGATAGTCCTTGGCCAGATCGGGCCGCTGGTGGTCGGCAAGAATCATTGCCACGCGGAACCACGCGGCCGGCGTCGTCGCGTCGCCCGCCGTGAGCGCCTCGACCAACGGATCGCGCTGGCGCCATTTTTGGACCGACTCCATGATCTCGTCCGCGCTGCGTTCGACCTGCTGGGCCCAAACGCAAGCCGCGCCAAGGACGGCCGTCAATGCCGCGCTGACGGAAAAGAGACGCATAACGTCCGGTCGACACATGGACATGGTTGATTTGCCTTTCAGCCGTTCTTGTTAATCCTGTAAATCCTGTCTAAAAACCACTCTTGACAGGATTCACACGATGGACGAGATGTTGTTTCTCATGAGAGCCGCTGTTTCCATCGGGCAATTTGTTCGCGGACGCGGTCGGGTCCGGTCGAGCCGCGGCTTTGCATCGCCCGGACGGCGCCTTCCGCTCCGAGAACTTGATGGACCGATTCATCGAGCGACGGGTCGGCCTCCTGAAAATCGGCCAACGTCAGCCCGGCCAACGGGACTCCCTGCTTGCGCGCCTTGGCCACAAGCCGGCCGACCAGCCCATGAGCAGTCCGCTGGGCGATGCCCCGCCCGATCAGGTGTTCCATGAGCGTCGTGGCGTCGAGATATCCTTGATCCAGGCCCTCGGCAATCCGCCGACGGTCGAGCTCGGCGGCCGCCACCAGCGGCGCGGCCACGGCCAGACATGCCGCCACGGTGTCGAACGAATCGAAAAGCGGCAGCTTGTCTTCCTGCAAATCGCGGTTGTAGGCCAGCGGCAGCCCCTTGACCAGCACCAGGAGCGACTGCAAATTGCCGACGACCCGGGCCGTCTTACCGCGGACCAATTCGAGCACGTCGGGATTGATCTTCTGCGGCATGATCGACGAACCGGTGCAAAACGCCTGGGGCAGCTTGAGCAATCCAAACTCGGCCGTGCTCCAAAGAATCCATTCGTCGGCCCAGGTGCTCAGGTGTTCGGCGATCATAGTCATGGCAAAGGCGAATTCTAGCGCGAAATCGCGGTCGCTTGACGTGTCGAGGCTGTTTTCGGTCACGCCGTCGAAGCCGAGTCGTTGGGCGACGTCTTCCCGGTCGATCGGCAGACTCGTGCCGGCCAGCGCCGCCGCGCCGAGGCTCAACACGTTCGCTCGGCGGCGCGCGTCGGCCAGCCGCCCGCGGTCGCGTTCGAATTTCTCGCAATAGGCCAGCCAATAATGGGCCGCCAGCACCGGTTGGGCCCGTTGCAGATGGGTGTAGCCGGGCAGAATGCAGCCGGCGTCGGCCTCGCACCGGCCGAGAAAGGCCCGTTGCAACTCGACCAGCCGCCGATCAAGCTCGTCGATCGACGCGCGGACCCAAAGCCGCAGATCGGTCGAGACCTGGTCGTTTCGGCTTCGGGCGGTGTGGAGCTTTCGGCCCACCTCGCCAATCCGGTCAATCAGGGCCCGTTCGACGTGCATGTGAATGTCTTCGAGTTCGACGTGGAATTCGAAACGGCCCTCGTCGATTTCGCGGCCGATCTGCTGGAGCCCCTCGACGATCCGCCGGCACTCGTCGTCGGTCACCAGACCGACCTTGGCCAGCATCTGGGCATGGGCGACCGACCCGGCCACGTCGTGGGGAGCCAACCGTCGATCAAAGCTGATGCTCTCGGTAAACGCCTCGACCCGCGGATCGGTCGGCTCGTCGAACGTGCCACCCCAGGGTTTTTCGGCCACCGGAATTCTCCAGGTTTTCTTGTCGGATCGCACAGTGAAAGAGGTTTTTCCTCACTGTAGAGGGACATGCGGGGGGTGTCAATGAGTCACCGCTCCACGGAGGTATTTCCTTGCTCCCCGAAGAGTAGGCAGCTAGAATAAACAGTGTGACTGAAAGGGATGCGCATGGCGACCGTACTTTTCGATGAACGCGTGGAAATTCCACTGGATATTCGTTCGTTGACGGATTTCCGCCGCTGGGCTCTCTCGGAGGACTTTCCGGAGCAGGGCAGGATCGACTTCATTTCCGGCAGGATCGAGGTGGACATGTCTCCCGAGGATATTTTCTGTCATGGCGTGCTAAAAAGCGAGTTGGCAAGGGTTTTAACGCAACATGTGAAGCAGAATGAACTGGGATTCTTGCTCATTGACGCTACTCGCGTCTCATCGCCCGAGGCCAATTTGTCTTGTGAACCGGATATAGTCTTTGTCTCTCACGAGGCCATCGATTCGGGCCGGGCGTTGCTTGTCCCCAAAGCGGGCGGTCAGCCGGGGCGCTATGTCGAGATTGAGGGACCGGTCGATTTGATCGTCGAAATTGTCAGCGACACCTCGGTGAACAAGGACACGCGGCGATTGCCTGTCGCGTACTTCCAGGCCGGCGTGCGCGAGTTCTGGCTGGCCGATGCCCGGGGCAAGGAGCCCATTCTTGTCATTCACGGCCCCGGCCCCGCCGGCTATGAACCGGTCGCCCGCGACCCCGACGGTTTTCAGCCTTCCACGGTTCTCGGCCGTCGCTTCCGCCTCGACGCAGCCCGCGATCGGCGCGGCAGTTGGGCCTTCGATTTGCGCGAGGGCGACTGATTTCGTCTTCTCGCTCTTGACACTTTCGCGGTGGAAAGATGATGGCTGGCCCCCTTGAATGGCCACGGGTGCCCATGCTATCATCGAGAAATTTTAGACTGTTCGCTCCCTTCTTCAGGGGGAAATGCGGTCAGTCAACCCCTCCATGGCCAAGTTAACGCGGAACCCCACCAGTGCCACGGCGCGACGATCTCAAAAAAATCCTGATTATCGGCTCCGGCCCGATTGTTATCGGCCAGGCCTGTGAATTCGACTACTCGGGCACCCAGGCCTGCAAGGCGCTGCGCGAGGAGGGCTACGAGGTAGCCCTGGTCAACTCGAATCCGGCCACCATCATGACCGATCCCGAGATGGCCGACCAGACGTACATCGAGCCGCTCACGTGGCAGTGCGTTGCCAAGGTGATCGAGCGCGAGCGGCCCGACGCCCTGTTGCCCACCCTCGGCGGCCAGACGGGCCTGAATCTGGCCATGGACCTCCACGCCCATGGCGTCCTCGACCAATTCGGTGTTGAGATGATCGGCGCCAATGCCCGGGTCATCGCCAAGGCCGAAAACCGCGACGAATTCAAGGCGGCCATGGAGCGGATCGGCCTGGAGGTCTGCCGCGGCGAAACGGTCAACACGCTCGACGAGGCCCGCGAGACGCTCAAGGAGATTGGTCTGCCGTGCGTCGTGCGGCCCAGCTTCACGCTCGGCGGAACCGGTTCGGCCGTGGCCTACAACCGGGACGAGTTCGAGGAGCTGGTCCGTTACGGCCTGGAAGCCTCGCCGGTGACCCAGGTGCTGCTGGAGGAATCGGTCCACGGCTGGAAAGAATTCGAGATGGAGGTGATGCGCGACGTCGACGACAACGTCGTCATCATCTGCTCGATCGAAAACTTCGACGCGATGGGTGTTCACACGGGCGATTCGATCACCGTGGCCCCGGCCCAAACGCTCACCGACAAGGAATACCAGCGGATGCGCGACGCATCGCTCGCGGTGATCCGCGAGATCGGCGTCGAGACGGGCGGGTCGAATATCCAATTCGCCATCCACCCGAAAAACGGGCGCATGGTGGTGATCGAAATGAACCCGCGCGTGAGCCGATCGAGCGCCTTGGCGTCGAAGGCCACCGGTTTTCCGATCGCCAAGATCGCGGCCAAGCTGGCGGTGGGCTACCGTCTGCACGAGCTGGCCAACGACATCACCCGCGAGACAAAGGCCTGTTTCGAGCCGACGATCGACTACGTGGTGACCAAGGTGCCGCGGTTTGCGTTCGAGAAATTTCCCGAGGCTAACCCGGTGCTGACGACCCAGATGAAAAGCGTCGGCGAAACCATGGCCATCGGGCGAACCTTCAAGGAATCGTTTCAGAAGGCCCTGCGGGGACTCGAGGTGGGTAGTTTCGGCTTCGGGTGCGACGGCCAGGATCTCTGGGGCACGCCCGAGCAGCCCAGCCTCGACGACGTCCACGCCCGGCTCGCCACGCCCTGCGCCGAGCGCGTCTGGCACCTGCGCTATGCGTTGAAATACGGCATGTCGATCGAGGAAATCCACGAGTTGACGGGCATCGACCCGTGGTTTCTCGACAACCTGGCCCAAATCGTCGAGCTCGAGGAAACGCTCCGCGGCGTGCAGGGCATGGACCATCTCGACGACGGCCTGTTGCGCGCGTCCAAGCAGGCGGGTTTTTCCGACCGCCAGTTGGCCACGATTTTCGGCGTGCCCGAGATGGAAGTGCGGGCCGAGCGCAAGCGTCGCGGCATCGTGGCCACGTTCAAGTCGGTCGACACGTGCGCCGCCGAGTTCGAGGCCTACACGCCCTACTACTATTCAACCTACGAGGACGAGGACGAGACGCCCCCCAAAATGCTTGACCGGCGGCGCATCATGATTCTCGGCGGCGGGCCCAACCGGATCGGCCAGGGCATCGAGTTCGATTATTGCTGCTGCCATGCGAGTTTCGCCCTGCGCGAATTAGGCATCGAGTCGATCATGGTCAACTCGAACCCTGAAACGGTGAGCACCGACTACGACACAAGCGACCTGCTATTCTTCGAGCCATTGACAGCCGAGGACGTGCTGAATATCTGCGACCGCGTCGAGCCCGACGGGGTGATCGTCCAATTCGGCGGCCAGACGCCGTTGAATCTGGCCCGGGCGCTGGCTAGCGCCGGCGTTCCGATCATTGGCACAAGCGTCGACACGATCGACGACGCCGAGGACCGAGAGAAATTCGCCAAACTATTGCGTAAAACGGGGCTCAAGCAACCGGCCAACGGCATTGCGCGGACCATGGCCCAGGCCCGGGCCGAAGCCGACAAGATCGGCTTTCCCGTGCTTGTGCGGCCCAGTTTCGTGCTGGGCGGCCGGGCGATGGAGATCTGCTACGACGCAGCCCAACTCGAACGGTTCGTCGCCGAGGCGTTCGTCGTGGCCCAGGGCCAGCCGGTGTTGATCGACAGTTTTCTCGAAGACGCCATCGAGGTCGACGTCGACGCGATCGGCGACGGCGAAACGGTCCTCGTGGCCGGCGTTATGGAACACATCGAGGAGGCAGGCGTCCACTCGGGCGACTCGGCCTGCGCGATTCCACCCTACAGCCTGCCTGGGCCGGTCGTCAAGGAAATCCGCGAGGCGACCTATGCCCTGGCCCGCGAACTGAAAGTCGTCGGGCTGATGAACGTCCAATACGCCATCCAGCGTGAGCAGGGCCGGCCGAAGCTCTACGTGCTCGAAGTGAATCCTCGGGCGAGCCGCACGGTGCCTTTCGTGTCGAAGGCGACCGGAATGCCCGTGGCCAAGGCGGCGGCCAAAGTGATGGTCGGCGTGTCGTTGGCCCAACAGGGCTACGACCGCGAACCGGTGCCGGCCCACGTCTCGGTCAAGGAGGCCGTGTTTCCGTTCGTCAAATTCGCCGGGGTCGACGTCGTGCTAGGGCCCGAAATGCGCTCGACCGGCGAGGTGATGGGCGTGAGCGAGCGATTTTCGATCGCGTTTGCCAAGAGCCAACTGGCCGCCGGCCAGGTGCTGCCCGAGAGCGGCAAAATCTTCATCAGCGTGGCCGATCGGGCCAAATGGCACATTGTCGGGTTGGCCGGACGGCTGCGCAATTTGGGATTTGAACTACTGGCCACGCGCGGCACGGCCGAACTATTGCGCCAGGCCGGCATCGAGTCGCAACAGATTCAAAAACTCCAACAAGGCCACCCCAATCTCTTGGACATCATGGCCGACGGCGAGTTGAGCCTGGTGATCAACACGCCCAGCGGCAAAGGCGCCCGAACCGACGAAGGCCGCATCCGCGCCGCGGCCGTTTCCCACGGCATCCCCTGCATCACGACCATCCAAGCCGCCGAAGCGGCCGTCAAGGCGATGGAAGCCATGCGCGAGGAAGAACTCAACGTCCAATCGGTGCAGGAGCGGTTTCCCGAGTTCGCGAAAGCCAGGCGGTAGGTCCCTCTTTTACCGCGAAGGCGGGAAGAACGCAAAGAGATAGAAGCCTCCTGCCCATGGGACATCCGGCGTCACACTTCGAACTCACTTCGCTGCAACCCCGATTGCCGGATGATGGACCGGAGGGTACCGATCCGAAGTTCCCTGTGGTTGGGTATCGGAACGGTGGTGGTCCTTTCCCCTTCTCGTCGCTGCATGACGATGTGACTTCCATGCCGTCTTACTTCGACGAAACCGTGGCGGCTTAGGATCTCACAAACCTCCGAGCCGGACATCACTCTGAGTCTACCCACCGGTGACCTCCAGTTGGGTCACGAAAACTTCGCCGGAGAGCCGTCGGCCGATTTCCTCGGGCGAGGCGGTTTCGAAAAACAACTCCAAGGCCTCAAGCAGGTTATCGCGTGCTTGCTCGATCGAGTCGCCTTCGCTGGCAATGTCCAATTCGGGACACAACGCGACGTAGCCGTCTTCCTCGCGTTCGATAATGGCGGTTAATCTACGCATCCCGATAATCCTTATTCAATTCGAAAACGGTCATTCGTACCAGTTGCCTTGGCGTGTCCTCGTGTATCCGGTTTACTGCCATGTGAGGGGTCCAAGAAGAGTTGGGACTTCGTGAAAGGCACGGTCCTAGGAAATCATCGGCCTGCCGAGAGCAAATGTCAATCCGGCTCACTCCCCACGACCGTGTCGCCCTCCGACGGGCACTTCCAAGCCGCACGTAAACCAAACGCTCGTTTCGAGATAGACCACTTCTTTCGGAGACAACGAATTTGCGTTTTATTCATCCACCCCAAACGACCGATCTTATCCGAAGGGGCCGTTTATTCCATACGCCTCATGTCTTGATTACCCGGGGGGGTCGCTGTGGGTGGCAAAACGTGTCGAGCGGTCTGGCCGCTGTTGATGGTCTTGGCGGGCCTTTTTGTTCTCGTGGTTGTCGTTCCCCCACAATGGGAGAGGATGGCCCGGAACCGCACAGCCGAACAATCTCTTTCCGGGGCCTGGAAGGACCTGTCGATTGGGCCCGACCGCACGGCGGAGGCCATGCGTTCGCGCGTGCGTCCATTCAGAATGGGCCCGGAGGCCCTTCCCGAAGCCAGTCATTGGGTGCAGGTTGAGGTTTTGCCCAAAGTGGCCGATCCTCGCGCCGAGGTTTGCCCCTCGGAGATCATTCTGCCCGACCTGCCTCCCAAGTTCGCCGACTTGACATTCGACGGCCCCGCCATCCACCAGGAGGAGGTTTCGACCGGCGTCGATTTGGCGGAAATCGCGCCGGGGTCCGAATTCCTGGTCGCTGGGCGTGAGTCCCGCGTCGGATCGATGCCCGACGCCCGCGACCGGCGGCGCGACGCCTTTTCGACCTCTCCGGCAACCTCCGAGTCCCCGGACATTCGGGCCGGCTCGATCTGGTGTCCGCCCAAGTCGCTTTATGCTCGATTGACCCGGCTGACCAAGGAACCGCCAACGGCCGCGTGGGCCGAGCACGCCTGGGGCCAGGTGCGCCGGCTGGGCCACATGGTCGACGACGGCGAGGTGATTGGTCCGGACGTCTTCGATTCGCTCAGAACCACCGTCGAGCAGACCGATTCCCTGGCAGCCCAACTGGCCGACGAATTTCTGGCAACCGAATTGCGTCGGGCCGGCTACGCGCTCCGCCGTCGGTTGGACGTCTGGCAGCGCGTGTTGCCGGCGGTCGACGCGCCGGTCGAGGAGGCCGAGATCGACTTGGATCGCGTTCGCCTGGCGTTGGCCGACGTCGACGCCGCGGTGCGCGATTCGTCGCATGGGCGTGCCTGGCGTGAATACTTGCTGTTGGACGCGCTGGCCGAAGCGTCGCGCAAGGCGGCGGATCCGGATGGCGACCAGCGCCGCGCGGCTCTGGCCCGGCGGATTTTTGCCCGGGTCGCCCAAACGCCGCTGACCGAGGCCCAACAGCGTTTTTTGGCAAGCGCGCCGATGGATCGTCTGGCGAGCGAACTGCGTCGCATGGCGGTTCGCCGGCCGGATCGGGCCGCCTTGCTGGCCGCCATGGAGCGTTATGAGACGTCGGGCCGCCCGTGCGACGCGCGCCGATTGGCCGAAGAATGTTTTTGGTTGGGCTTCGTGCCGAAGAACCAGTGCGGCGATCTGCATCGTCAAGTGACGATGCACTACCGCAATGCCAATCTGCGCGTCGAAGTGACCGAGACGCTGTTGAATCGCCTGATGCCTGAACGGCTGCCCGAGCTGGAACAAGTCTACGACACGGTGTTGGGCAATCCGGTGCGCGGCCAGAGTCTGACGGCGACCGAGGTTGCCATTCGGTTGATTCCCGACCCGCAGCGCGTCCATCTCGCGCTGGAGATATCGGGCGAGGTCGCGGCGTTGACGTCGTCGAGCAGCGGGCCGGCCATTTTTCAGAACGCGAGCGAGTCGCGTTACACGGCCCGAAAACCGATGGAGCTAACCGTCGACGGCCTTGTGCTGCATCCGGCCGAAATTGATCGGGTCAGCAATGTGACGCGCTTGCGGCGCCTCCAAACCGCGTTCGACGGCGTGCCCCTGATTGGTGCGTTGATCCACAACGCGGCCCGCGTCCAACACGACATGAAGCGCACGGAAGTGCGGCACGAGATCGAGCGCAAGGTGGCCGCCCGGGCCAGGCGGCGGATAGACGAGGAGGCGAACGAGCGTCTGGCGGAGTTGTCCGACCGGCTGGAAAAACACGTGCTGGAACCGATTCACGATTTGGCGCTGGGTCCTCGCATGATCGAGGCCTCGACGACCGAGGACCATTTGACGATGCGGCTTCGCGTGGCGTCGGCGCGGCAACTGGGCGCCCATACACCCCGCCCTAAAACACCGGCCGATAGTTTGGCAAGTTTCCAGATCCACCAAAGCACGATGAACAATCTGATCGAGCGGCTTGATCTGGCAGGCAAGACCTTCACGCTGCCCGAGCTGCGCCGACGGATCGCCCAGCGGCTCCACTGGGCCGAGTTGGAGGAAAAGACGACCGACCACGACGACGTGACCATCGCGTTTGCCGAGACCGACCCGATACGCGTAACGTGCGATGAAGGCCAGGTCACGATCGATTTGTCGATTGCCCGACTGAGCAAATCGCCGAGGGTCTGGAGGGATTTTCAGGTTCGCGTGCACTATCGGCCGCAAGTCGAGGGGCTTTCGGCCGAGTTGGCGCGCGACGGCGTGGTCCAGTTGCCCGGCGGGCAAATTCCAACTAGGGCTCAGATTCCGTTGCGGGGCATCTTTAGTAAGCTGTTTTCGAGGAATCAAACCCGTCAACTTGTGCCCGACCGCATTCGCAACCATCCGAAGATGACCGACGTGGCCGTCACGCAAATGACCATCGAGGACGGTTGGATCGCGGTCGCTCTCGGACCCGAGCCCCGCGTGGCCCAGGCTCCGTCGAAAAATACGAAGTAGCCGTGAACCTTCCGGGCCCGAGGCGTGTCTGAACTCGCATTGGCCGGCCATAGCCCTTTGTAGGGGTTTCGTATTGGCCGTCGACGACAGAAGGGCCGCGTCTTGACAGGCTCGGTCGCTTCTGTCATAGTGCAAGTTGGCGGTTTAGGTGGAATTGGCAAGGCGGTTAACCCTCGTCTCCCGTTCCGTCCGCCTTTTGTGTTTATTGAAATGGGTTTTTCTTTCAACCGCGCAGGGCGCGGAGGTAGTCCGATGCGTAGTTTCATTACGATTTCCGGCAAAAAGATCGTTGCGAGCATTGCCCGTAAGATCCGGAACGTGATGAGCATTGCTCTAGAGCATGCGCTCGGCTTGCGCCTGGAAACGTGGTTTCTTTTGCAGCGGCTCGCCGGTACGGCGATGGCCCATCGCGTTACGGTGCCCGTGTACCGTCGGCGCGCGGTCGTCGGTGTTACGCGCCGGTCGCCGGCAGCCATGGCCATGCGCCGTGCTTGTCGCGTGACCGGGTTCCGTCGCGGGCCGCGGTCCTGGGACGTCGGAGGGTCCGGATTCTGATCGCCTTGCCGATCGGATCCGAATCTCGCGCGTGACGTTCGACGGACCTTGCCTGGGTACCGGCGGTGGGAGCACCGTGTTTGTGCTTTTCCGCGTTGTCCCGGCCCGCCGATCACTGTTGGCATGGTTACCCATTTCACGGAAAGAATTGAAAACATGATAACGACTCAAGAATATTCGGCGGAACCGGCGGAGCTTTCGTTCCTGGTTCGATCCGCGCAGTGCGGCGACCGGGAGGCGTTCGATCAGATCGTCGACCGATTCGAATCGACGGTTTTTGCCCTGTGTTTGCGCCGGTTGCGCAATCGGGCCGACGCGCAGGAGCTTTGCCAGGAAGTTTTTTTACAAGCCCTGCGAAAGCTCGACCAGTTGGAGGATCCCGAGTGTTTTCCCGGTTGGCTGCGGACAATCGCCGCGCGCATGGCGATCAATCGGGCGGTTCGGCGCGGGCCGATGATTACCGTCGATCCGCAATTCGTCGCCGGCGATTGCATCGAATACGAGACGCCGCTGGGAACTATTCTCGCCCAGGAGCGGCGCAGTCAGGTCCGGCTGGGGCTGGAGCGTCTGCGGCGGATGGATCGAGAAACGCTCGAGGCGTTTTACCTGCGGGGCCAATCGCTCGTCGAGATGAGCAACGAGTTCCACTCGCCGATCGGCACGATCAAGCGGCGGCTCCACGTTGCCCGAAAACGATTGGCGGCCGAATTGTCGGAATGGGCGCCGGCATGATAAAACCAGGGTGGCGGATCGATGGGTCCGCCGCCCTGGCAGGGATTTTATTACCCGTGGTTAGCCGTCGAGCCTGCTCGACGTTGGGGGAAGTTTTCCCTCGGATGGTTAAGGTCCCCTGGGGCCGGCCTGAATGCGTTCCTCTTCCTCTTCCTGGATGATGATGCGCGGCGTGACCGTCATCATCAGGCTTTGGGTTTCGCGGCCGATGCCCACGTTGCGGAACAATCGGTTGAGGTAGGGGATTTTATTGAGGATGGGCGTGCCGTATTCGGCTCGGCCTTCGCTGAGCCGCTTGATTCCGCCGAGCAGCACGGTGCCGCCGTCGGGCACGCTGACGGTCGTGCTCACCGAGATGGTCGAGAACGTCGGCAATTGGACGGTCGTCCCTTCGGACGTGGTCTGCCTGACGTTGTTTTCTTTCGTGGCGTCGTCGGGCGTTGAAGTGTTGCCTTCGGTCGAGGTGTCGATGAGGCTGGTGGTTCGGCCGGAGAACGTAAACGTGTTCACATCGCCGATCTGGCTGAAGAACGGAACCACCGTGAGGCGGACGAACCGGCGGTCGTGCGACACCACCGCCTGAACCGTCATGAACGTGCCCTCGCTCAGGATCACGATGACCGGCTGTTGGGCCGCCGCGAAATCGCCTACCACGGGTATGAGCCCCATGACAAACGGACTCATCGAGACGTCCTGGACGTAGGCCGTTTGGCCGTTGAACAGAGTCACCTTCGGGGCTTGCAAGATATTGGTCCGGCTGTCGCCTTGGGCCGCGTTGATGAAGAAGAACGCTTCGATGTCGCTGAGCACGGCGAATCCGAGCGATGCGCCGGCCGAGGCGTCGAAACCTCCGAACTGGGGAACCGCCAGGCCGTAGCTGCCCTGGGTGAACGGAATGTCCAGGTCGGCCGAGAACACGCCCGGCGCGCTCATGCCGACCGTCAGACTCCGATCGTGGTCGGTGTCCCTGACGTCGCGGTCCGGCTCGGTCGACGTATCGTCGTCGTCATCGTCGTCGTCGTCATCGTCGCCACCCTCGATGATCCGCCCGAAGACTTGATAGGGCCGGTCGATGTTGTCGTCGATGTCGAAGTCGAAGTCGACGCGGATGGATTCGAAGAAGTCGTCGTTGAGCGTGATGAAGCGGACTTCGATCGTGACTTGCAGGTCCTGGAGCCGGCGGAGCTGGGCCAGCACGTCGACGATTTCCGCGTGGATTTCCTCGGTGGTCTTGATGACCAGGGTGAGGTTGTTTTCATAGGGTTCGATCGTGCCGTTGCCGCCCATCTCCGTCCAACTGTCGGGAGCGACGGTCGAGGTGATCAATTCGATGAGCGGTTCGAAATCGGCCTGGCTGCCGCCGCCCAATCCGCCGGGACCAAGACCGGTCGGCGAAGGCGGAGCGCCGCCCGCCATCGAACCCGGCGCCGGGCGTCCCACCTGGGCCAGCACGGAATTTTGGATCATGCTGGTCTGGGGCGTGCCGGTGCTGGAGAAATCGCCCATCGGCCCCGAGCCGTAGGTCGAGTTGAAGCCGTTTCGGGCCATGGCGTCGTTATAGGCGCCGCCCAGCCCCATGCGCGAGTTGGGCATGAAATTGGGGATGGGTATTACCAAATCGCCCACGTCGTAGGTCACCATGTAGACCTCGCCCTTGCTGTATTGCTCGCTGGTGATCTTCAGGACTTCGTTCTTGATTACGTAGCTCAGGTGCAGCGGCTCGAGGATGTGCTTCAGCGCGCTTTCGAGCGTGATTTCATGCGGCAAATTGATGTCGACCAGCGTGCTCGGATCGATCCCCTCCTCGCGCAGACCCTGCGGGTCGAGGTACATATTGACGTCGGCCAGTTGCTGGAGATGGGCAACCACCTGGTTCAAGGGCATGCCGCTGAACTTGACCGACACGGGCATCGATAGCTTCCGCTGGATTTGCAGTTCGTGGCCGGTCCGCTCCTTTCGCGTGTCGGCGCGGAAGCGGCCGCGGCTGGCCGTCAGCGCGCTCCACTCGGTGGCCGACGGGAAGAGATAGGGCGTGTCGGGGTTGATCGGCACGGAGGCCACATCGACGGCCAGAAGCGAATCAATGAAACCGCCTTCCTTTTCGTCCGAAAGCGCCTGATTGCGAGCCACTCGCCGCACAAATTTCGCGTTCCAGAGGAGCTGGCGGGCGAACGGATTCTCGGGGGCCAGGTCGTAGGCTTCCTTGGCAACCACTTCGGCCTCGGCAAATCGCTGCTCGTCGCAGAGTTGCTTGAACTTGTCGCCCAGCGCCGCGAGCCGCTGCTGGACCTCAAGCTCGTACTGACGTTCGCGATCGATCTGATCGCGGACCTGGTTGTTCTGGTCGGCCAGGTTGATGGTCGCGCGGTTTTCTTCCATGTACTTCTTCAACTCGGCGATATTGCGGTCGACGCGCCGAAGAATGATTCCGCGAGTGTTCGGCTCGAGGCCCGACCCCGCGACGCGTGCCCGAGCCTGTTCGAGCAGGGCCAGGGCCGTTTTTGGGTCGGTTTGCCGAAGCTGGGCGGCCCGTTGCTCCTGGTGGGCAATGTCGCTGTTGACTTTGCGGGCCAGCAACTGCTGTTTGGCCATGGCTTCGTCGGCCAGCGTTCCCTGGGGAGCTTCGGGAGCCGTCGACCGGCTGAGCATCTGGAGCCGATCCTGGAGTGCCTGCGCGGTCGTCGGATCGAGCTGGTTACTGTATTGCGCCGCTTGGCGATAGTAGTTCAATGCTTCCGGCACATTGTGGGCCTTGAGCGCTTCCTCGCCCTGCTGAAACAACGTCGCGGCCGTGTTGCCCGCGGCCGGCGAGTTGGGCCACGCCTGGCCCGCGGCCACCGGCGCCTGGCCCAGCATCAAGGGCCGCGGGGGTTCGCTGGACGCCGGCTGGTGAACGGCCGCCGGCACGATGCCGGTCGGGTCGTTGGCCGGGCGATAGACCGCGTTGGAAGCTTGCTGGTTGGGAGGATACGCGCCCGTCGCCGGCATGACGGAAGCCGCGCTGGCCTGCATCACGCGCGAGCCGTCGGCACGAATCGCCTTTTGTATGTCCAAGAGCACCATGCCCGGCCGATCCTCGCCGGGGGCGAAATTTGATTCGGGGACTTGCAGATCCATGGCCGCTTGGGCATAGGCCCTGGCCGAGGCGACGTCGCCGTCGGCCAATGCGGCGCGGGCCCGATCGACCAGCAGGGTCGCCTTTTTCTTCGCGGCAACCGAGGGCGCCGGCAACGTGGTCACGCCCTCGCCCCCGGCCGACGAATAGTCGCCGTTCGCGCGCTGCCCGCGACGCGCGTTGGCGATTCGTTCCAGCAGCGCATCGGGATTGGTTTCCAGGGGACCATACGTGACTTGCTGGTCCCGGGCCTGAATGGCGAGCCGTTCGGCTTCGCCGCAGTCGTTCCATTTCAGAAGGGCCTCGGCCTGTTCGAGCATCAGACGCGCAAGTTCCCGACGATAGGCTTCGGTTTGTCCGTGGGTCTCGCGGTGGGCCGCCAGGTCGCGGAGCTTGTTGACGTCGGAAAGAACTCGGTCGGGCGTGTCGTCCTGGGGTCCGTAGGCAATTGGTTGGGCCTTGGCTCGATCGACCAGGTCGGTTGCCCGGCGGACGTCGCCCATGGCCAGTGCCCGACGGGCCTCGAGCAAGAGGCTGTTCGAGGGGCCTTGTTGCGGGGCGCTGAACGAGGCGCCGACCGGCGGCGTCGATTCGATGGTTGCGTAGCCGGCCGCGTCATCATCGACCGCGGGAAGCGTCGTGGGCTGGCCGGAGTTTGGCTGATAATAAGGGATCGTCGCCTGCCCGGCGGGTCCGGCCATCGCGGGTTGAGCCTGCATGGGCGGATTTTGGGCAAAGGCGTCGGGGGGAACCGGCGTGCCTTGCGGCCGGTTGCCGAGAGGCAGCGTGGGCAGCAATCCGCCCAGCCCATTCGGCGAGGATCCGGCGGCCCGGCGCCGTTCCAGGTCGCGTCGGACCTTGGCGGGCGTATCGACCAGGGGGTTCAGCGGGTTGTAGGGCACCTTGAGCGCTTCGGCCCGGTCGAGCAATTGCGCGGCCACGTCGAAGTGCCCCTCGTCGATGGCCTGCCGCGCGCGAGCCAACAGATCGTCCGATTGGCTTCGGGCGTCCGCGCCGGCGGCGGGAGTGGACGAGGAAGACGGTTGCGCCTGCGAAACCATCAGCGCCGCCGCCTGGGCATCCAGGACGAATCCCACCGGACTCGCCGACGTCCAACACGCCGACAAGCCGAATGCCACGGCAACAAGCCCCCAGAGAATTCTTGCGGTCGTTTTCAACTCGGTTCTCCTCTGTAGATTTAGATGACTCGCAGGAGTCCCAGCGCGGGTGGCGCCTATTCCTTCACGAGGCAACAACGAAGGCGATGCGGACCAGGTTCCGGGGACAACGTCATCCGTCCCGGAATTCTTGGCCGCATACCCCCGCGGATACCCGCTGGGCAATGCCAACCACGATCGGTGTTTTTTGATTAGATTCTTGGATTCAGTAGAAGAGAGCGGGTTAAATACCCGAGGGCCAAATTTGGGTCAAGGGCACTTCGAGAAAAATCCAGTCCCGACGCGCATTTCTTAATGACATGCGGCAAATCGCATGGTGGGGATGGTCGGGAGAAGCTTACCCATTTTACGCCCCGATGGGTGAAAATGGCCGTGAGGGACCATAGGCCGGGTGGGGGCTTGTGGCCGCCAAAACGAATTTCAAAACATGCTCCTAGAAGAGCACGTCGTCCGTTTCGGCCGATTCCTCGAGCCGCCATCGGGTCGATTCCTCAATGGCTTGCCGGATGAGGACCAGCAGGGCGTTCGGATCGTACGGCTTGCGGACGAAAAACGTGCAGCCGGCCGTGCGGGCGCGTCGGACGACGTCGGGGCCTTCCATGCCGCTGAGGATGATGATCGGGACGTCGCACGTCTCGCTCGAATCGGCCAATTCCTCGCAAACGGCGAACCCGTCGGTGTCCGGCAGGCGGACGTCCAGTAGGATCAGGTCGGGCCGTCTTCGGCGGGCCATGGCAAGGCCCTTGGCCCCGCTGTCGGCAGTCCGGCTGGTAAAGCCCTGTTGTTCGAGCCGGCGCGAAAGCACTTCGGCCATGGCTTCATCGTCGTCAATCACCAAAATGCGGTGCCGCTCGGAACGATCGATGCGGCGAGCTTGAGCGGGCTGCGGGAGAATCAACGTACTCATGGGAACCCGAGACTCAGGAGGCAAATGGTCGGCGTGATTCGCCGGAGGACGACTCGAAAATGACACTGCCCATTGTTCCCAAAACCGACGGTCGGTTGTGGTTACTCAACACTAAGCCGTCGCCCAGGCGTGTCAAACCAGAAACCCGCGATCTTCCTTGAATTCTTCCCAGCCGGCCGATTTGCCGTCATGATTGGTCCAATCGGACCCGACCCCCACCGCGTGCCCTGGAACAAAATCCCCAATCGTGCGAAAATGGTCGCCGTGCCATGTGGCCCCGGTTCACCCCATCGTTTATTCCTGACACGCCTGTTTCCAATATCCCCCCTTTCCTTTTCACGAAATCCCACAGTCCGACACCATGAAAAACCTCGAAACGCTTCACTGGAAAGGCGAGGAATCCGGCCGGCTGGTGTTGATTGACCAGACCCGGCTGCCCGGCGAATTCGTCGAAATCGAATGTCGTACGGTTGAACAGGTCTGGGAAGCCATCAAGACACTCCGGGTTCGCGGGGCGCCGGCCATTGGCGTGGCTGCCGCCTATGGGGTGTGCCTTGGGCTGCAAACCGTTGCGGGCGCCGACGGCCCGGCGCTGCTGGCCCAGCTCGACGAAGTGACCGCCTATCTGGCCGCGAGCCGGCCCACGGCCGTGAATTTGTTTTGGGCCCTGGATCGGATGAAGCGCACGGCCGCGGCGCTGGCCGGTCGCGCGTCGCCCGACCGGATCACGGCCGCCCTACTGGCCGAGGCTCGAGCCATTCACGAGGAAGACCGGCAAATGTGCCGCGCCATCGGCCGGCACGGCGCTCCACTATTAAAAGGCGTCGAGGGCGTGCTGACCCATTGCAACGCCGGCGGGCTGGCCACGGCCGACTATGGCACGGCGCTGGCCGTGGTTTATACGGCCGTCGAGCAAGGTCAAACGCTGCACGTTTGGGCCGACGAGACGCGGCCGCTCTTGCAGGGCGCGCGTCTGACCGCCTGGGAATTGCATGAGCGGGGAATCGACGTGACGTTGATTTGCGACTCCATGGCCGCGGTCGTCATGCGCGAGCGCCGGGTTCAGGCCGTCATCACCGGCGCCGACCGTATCGCCGCCAACGGCGACGCGGCCAATAAGATCGGCACTTACGGCGTCGCACTGTTGGCCGCCGCGCATGGGATTCCATTCTACGTGGCCGCCCCGACCAGCACGTTCGACCTGTCGATCGCCGACGGCGAGGCCATTCCGATCGAACAACGCGACCCGGCGGAAATCACGCATGGATTCGGCCGCCAGACGGCTCCCGAGGGCATCGGGGTGTACAACCCGGCCTTCGACGTGACGCCGGCCCGGCTCATCACGGCGATCATCTGCGAGCGGGGCGTCATCCGCCCAGTCGATCGCGAGCAAATCGCGGCCGTGCTCGGCGACGAACCATGACTTCCGCTATTCGGCTGAAAGCGACTAATCGACCAGCAACACGATGAGCCGTTTGGGGCCGTGGACGCCGAGAATCAGGATTTTTTCGATGTCGGCCGTGCGGCTCGGACCCGTGACGATGACCAGTTCGCCGCGAAGTTCGGGATTGGCGGCCCGGGCAACGATTTCGTCCCACGCGGCCGGCAGATGTTCGCGGAGCATGTCGGCCCGGGCGATCACGACGCAGACCGGCGGCAGGTAGCACATCATCCGCTCGGGGGCCGTGCGGCACTCGACCAGGCAACTGCCCGTGTCGGCCAGGAGCAATTCCGCGCCGACCAGCGACGCATCGAGCCGGCCGATCGCCGTCTTGTCGGTCTGGTCGTCGATCCAGTCGAGTTGGGCCGCCGAGAATCCGTCGGCCAGCTCGCGGACCAGCGGCCGATCGACCGCACCAACCCGCTCGCACTTCGATTCCCGCATCAGTTCGGCGAGTTTCGCCCGAGCCGCGGCGACCGTGTCGCACTGGTGCATCTCGCCGTCGACGGTTTTGAGTTCTTCGCTGAAACGAGCAAGCATGGTTGGCCGGTCGGGTTTCAGTTCGGGCCAGACCTCGGGCGCCGCGGGTACATCGACCTGCGGCCGATCGGCCAGGGCTTGACGAATGCGTCCTAAAACGACTTCACGATCGTTCATGGCTATTGTTCCTCCTTCCACGTCTTCCGAAACGCCGCGGGCGGCACGGGGGGCAGGTCGCGGCCGCGCATCCAGGCGCCGAGGTACCACGGTTTCCAGGGCAGGAATCGGGCCAGCCTCGCGCCGATCCGCACGCCCAGCGCCGCCATGCGATAGCGCCACGAACCGCCCATGGCCATGGCCCACGATTTCCACATGAGCCGTTCGATCCACGAGTGGACCGGCGACGACTGGTTGACGCCGCGGTTGCGCAGATAGACGAGCTGGTGGGGAATGTCGATTTTCACCGGACAGATCGCCGAACACGCGCCGCACAGCGACGAAGCGAAGGGAAGCTTGGCCGCCTTATCGAGCCCAACCAGCCCCGGCGTGACGATCGAGCCGATCGGGCCCGGGTACACCCAGCCGTAGGCCCAGCCGCCGGCGCGGCGATAGACGGGACAGTGGTTCAGGCACGCCCCGCAACGGATGCAGCCGAGGGCGCTGCGCGTGTGGGGATCGGCCAGCAGGTTGGTCCGGCCGTTGTCGACGAGAATCAAATACATTTTGCGCCCCGGCGCCGGCCCGCGAAGAATGTGGGTATAGGTCGTCAGTTTCTGCGCCGTGCCGCTGCGACCCAGCAGGTTCAAAAAGACGGGCAAGCAGTCGAGGCTGGGAATGACTTTTTCGATGCCCATCAACGCGACATGGATCGGTGGGACCGAGGTCGACAGTCCACCGTTGCCTTCGTTCTCGACGAATACGAGCGTTCCCGTGTCGGCCGCAGCGAAATTGACGCCCGAGACGCCCAGGTCGGCCTTGAGGTATTCCTCGCGGAGATGACGCCGGGCGATGTCGGTCAGTGTCCGATGCTCGGCCGTGTAGGGTTCGCCCAGCTTGTCGGCGAACAAGTGGCCCACGTCCTCGGCCGACAGGTGCAAGGCGGGCGTGACGATGTGGGTGGGCCGCTGGCCGGCCAGTTGGACGAGGTACTCGCCCAGGTCGGTTTCCAGCGCGCGGACGCCCACCTCGGCCAGGCGGTGGTTCAGCTCCATTTCCTCGCTGACCATGGTCTTGCCTTTGACCACGGTTTTGACATTATGCTGTTGCGCGATGTCGATCACCAACCGGTTGGCTTCGGCGGCGTCGGCGGCCCAAAGGACCTCGATTCCCTTGGCCTTGAGGTTTCGCTCCAATTCGACCAGCAGCTTGTCGAGATTGGCCAGGGCGTATTGTTTGATCCGATAGGCCGCCTCGCGCCAGCCTTGATACGGGGCGATTTCGGCGAACTGTTCGAGCACGTGATTGGCCGAGCGTTCGCAGGCAATGCCCAACGACTCGAAACCGGCCGGTTCGGCCAGCCCGGGCGTCTTGTCCTTCAAAAACGCGGCCCCTTCCAGACCGGCCCGCGTCGATACGTGTTCATCTGTGTTCATCGGTGGTTCCCAGGGATGGCGCCTGGGCGAATTCCCGCCAAGGCAGTGCGTTCCAAATACGTTGGGTTGTGGTTTCGGAGGGTTCGGGCCGCGAGGCCAGGTGTCGCCGGGCCAGGTTGGCCAGCGCGACCGCGCGACGCGGCGAGGTGACAAACATCACGGCGCCCGCCTCGCGCGCCAGCCACTCGTGGCCGGCCAGGCGGCGGTCGGCCACCACAACTGCCCGGGCAAGCGGAAAACACCGCGGGCACGAACCCATGCGAGCCAGCAAGGCGTCGGCGTTGCCGCCGGTCAGTTCGACCACCAGCAGGCTTGCCGGCGCCTCGGCCAGACGCTCCCAGCACTCGGCCACGTTGCGCGTTTCGACCAGGTCGATGGTCGGCCCCAACTCGCGGCACAGCGCCGCCGCCCAACGGCCCGAGGACTCGCAGACGAGCAGCCGGGCCGTCGACGCGCTGGGTCGGGCCGAGTCGAGGGGAGCGGGATTGGTTTCGCGCGGGTTCATCGGTACTTCTGTTTGGTCAACTCGATCACATGGTCGGCTTTGGACCGGTCGATCATGATCGCGCCGGCGTCCATGTCCGTCGGGACAATGCCGTAGCGGAGATAAAGTGTCAGTTGCACGACCGGATAAAAGCCTTGGACATAGGGCTGCTGGTCGACGGTTGCCAGGATGCGGCCCTCCTTGATCAGCCGGAGCGTGGTGGGCGAGAGGTCGAATCCGGCGGCCCAGCGGCTTCCGTCGGGATAGTGTTTTTCGATCGCGCGGCCCGCCGCCTCGGTGTCGGCCTGGCCGGTGCACAAAACGGCCCGGATGTCGGGATTTTCGCGCAGTTCGGCGGCGATGATCTCCGCTCCGGCCGCAGCGTCGTTGCCGGTGACGCGGACGGTCCAGCGGACGTTCTTTTCCTTAAGCACGTCCTGAAGGCCTCGGAGCCGATCCTCGAGCGCCGAGACGCCTTTGTCGTGCATGGTCATCAGCACGTGGCTGCCCGGCGGCATGCGCGGCGCGACGTACTCGGCCAGCGCCCGGCCGGCGTCGTGGAGCCGCTGGTTCACGCCGGCCAATCGCGCGTTGGGCGTGGCGTGGTCGTCGACGTTGAACGCCACGACCGGCACGCCCCGGGCGACGGCTTCGGCAACCACGCCGTCGAAGGCCGTCGGATCGATGAGGCTCACGGCGATGCCGTCGTAGCCGTCGGCCACCGCCTGACGCACCATTGCCGCCTGAGCCTTGATGTCCACGCCCTCGGTTCCCAGCCAATCGCACTCGACGCCCATCTTCTCGGCGGCGTCGCGCATGCCCTTGCGGACCGGCTCGAAAAACACGGCGTCCTTGCAGCACGTGATAAATGCCAGCCGCAATGGTCCGGCCGTGCAATCCGACGTTGATGTTGTTGTCGCGTCGGCCGATTGGTCCTCGGCCAGCGACGGAACGACCAGCGCAGCCGCCAGGCCCGCGAGTAAAAACAAGTTTTTCATGGGACCTTCTCCCAAGGTGAATGGTTATGCTTCTTCCAACCCAAGCTGAACCAGACGGCGGTAGAGTCGAGGCCGGGTCATGCCCAGCAACGCGGCGGCTCTGGTTTTGTTGCCTTTGGCCTTGGCCAAGGCCCGGGCGATCAACTCCCGTTCGATGCGTCCCAGGAACTCGTCGAGCCGGATCGACTCGTCGCCGCGCGGCGGATGGGCCGCGAGCTCGGCCGCGTGGCGGAGCCGGCTGGGCAAGTCGCGCGCCTCGATCTGCCGGCCTTGAGCCTCGCGATGAGCCTCGACCACCACGGCGGCCAATTCGTCGACGTTGCCCGGCCAATCGTGGGCGTCGAGCCGATCGAGCGCCTCGGGCGTGAATCGGGCAAGCTGACGAGGCGCCTGCGAGTTGGCCTCCTCGAGCAGCAACTGGGCCAGCAGCGGGATGTCCTCGCGCCGTTGGGCCAGCGCCGGCAAGTGAATCGTGATCGTGCCAAGCAACGCGGCCAACAGCGGCTCGCAACGGCCCGCGCCGACAAGCGGCTCCAACGGTTCCGTGGCCGTCGCGATGACCCGCATCCGAAACGACCGAGCCGAGATGGCCGCGGCCACGTCGGGCTGGACGGCCCGAGGCAACAAATCGACCTCCTCCAATAGGAGCGTGCTCCGCGCGGCCCGATCGCCCAGAGGATTGGCGGCCAGGGCCTGCACTGTGGAACGAACCAGATCGGTGTCCAGCACGGCGCAATCGACTGGGATTATGGTTCCCTCGCGATCGCGATCGGCCGCGTGGTGGATTGCGTGGGCCACATGGGCGCGGCCGCTTCCGACGGGCCCGACCACGAGCACGTTGGCCCGCCCGGCGGCCGCCAATTCGACTCTTGCCCGCGCAAGCCGCATTGCCGGGCTGTTGCCGATGAGGCGATCGGCTCCAAAGCGTCCGGCCGCCTCTTGGCGAAATTGCCGGATGCGATCGTGCAGGGCGTCGAGGCTGGGCTCGGCCGGTTCGAGGCTTGCCGTCGCGCCGTCCACCGCCGCAGCATCGACCGGATGGAGATCAACCGGCTCGACCAAGGCAACCACGGCCGCCGGCTTGCCGTCGGCAAGACCCAAGGGCACGAATCGGGCTCGACGGCGACTCGCCGCGCCGTCGGCCGCGGGCCCAACGATCGTCGCGGCCGTCGCGCGACCTTCCAGAACCGTCGGCGGAGGACACAAACCGTCGGCCACGCTCTGGGCGGTCGGCTCGCCGGCTCCGGTCGGCCGCGTTCGATAGACGCACCGGCGGCCGATAAGCTCCGCGGCGACGGGACCAAGCCACTTCACGCAGGCTTCATTGCAGAAGCGGATCACGAACTCCTCGTCCAGCACATAGACCGGCCCATCCATCGAAGTGAACAAGCGAACCAGTCCGGCCGTCTTGACGCGATGCGGAGCCATGAAACGCCATGGAAAAGTAAAAAATCCTGTCAGCCTGCGCGGCCGCACGGGGATGGATCGTGGTCCCCTTTCCCGGCTTCCACCGTCGCGCCATGGCTTGCTTCCAGAGCCCAACGCCACGGCGGACCGCCGCACGCGCCGATGCCAATCGTCGCCAGCGCGCACGCGAAAGCCAGGGCTCGGACCGTGCGGCCTCCTTCGGCGCGGAGCACGCGGCGCGGCAACCGCAAGTATATCATGGCAACCATACGAACGTAATAGGCGGCCCCCAGGGCCACGTTGACCACGACCAGCACGGATAGAATAGCGAACCACGCGCGGGGTATCGCAACCGGGCCGTTCGACCGGGCGGCGGTCTCCAACGCGCTGCCCAACACGGCCATTTTGGCCCAGAATCCGGCCAGCGGCGCGGCGCCCATGAGGCTCAAGAGCGAAATTGCCAACACGGCGGCTGTCGCCGGATGAGTGCGGCCCAGCCCGGCGAGCTCGTCGACGTGGTCGACCGGTTTGCCGCGACGACCCAGGTGGACCAGGGCGGCCAGCGTTCCCAAAATGGCCAGTACATAGGCCACTAGATAAAACAACGACGCGGCTAGGCCGTCCCAACGCGCGGGCCGTCCGGCCGCGGCCAACGCCACGCAAAGGCCGGTCAGCAAATAGCCCGTCTCGGCAATCGATACGCAGCCCAATAATCGCTTCAGGCGATCCTGCCGCAAGGCCGCTAGGTTGCCCAGGATCATGCTCAGTGCGGCGGCCGCGTAGAGGACCACGGCCGGAACGGTTCTCAAGATCATCGGACCTTGGGCGTTCCGCGCGGCGGCAAACGCGGCCTCGCCAGTCGATGGATGCGAGGCGGCGTCCAGCTCGACGGTCATTGAGGCGGCGAGCGCCAACAGCCCGCCAAGAAAAGCTAGGAAGACGATTCTAGCCGCGGTCCGGCGACGGTGGCGCCCACCCCAACCACCCACCAAAAAGAAAAGCGGAACGAGCGTCAATGTAAAACAAACGCCGCGAAGCATGGTATTGTCCGCGGCAAGCAAACCCAACAAGCCCGAGGCGACCAACAAAAGCAAGGAATAGTAGCGGTCCTCGCGCTGGCGGCCAACTTCCCAATGGCAGAGCATAACCGTCCAAGACAAAACGGCCGCAAGCATGAAGAACCAGGCATTCGATTCCTCAATTGAAAAATCCGGGCGAAGCAACACCGGTGGATCGCTCGCTTGCGAACTGCAGTACCGGACGGGAGCGGCATAAACGAGAACGCCGGCGGCCAGCATCGTGGCCGTTGTTGTTATCCGTGCGACACGACGAGCCGTTGATCGGGCGGCCCGGCACGTCATGGCTCCGACCAGCGGCAGAAGGATCGTGATTAGCAACAATAGGCCCATGGAGTGTCGGTGCCGAGAGCGTGGGAGAGCAGGGAATGACGGTCGACGTGGCGTCATTCTCCCCGATAACCGCGGAAGAGCGAACGGCGAAAAAAGGTCGCTATTTACGCCGCGCAAAAAAAGAGCCCTCCGTAGGCGGGGCAGGGACCTACAGAGGGCGAGATGGTGAGGGAAATCCCCCACACATGATAATTATCGTCACAAAACCCGGCGGCTCAACCCTTAAATCGGGGGCCCTTTTTCGGATTTTGGGTTTTTTTGACTAGTGCCAAAGTCACCTATCAGTGCGTCTTTTTCGCCCAGCCCTAAAAATCCGCACTTTTGCCGTGCATATACTCGCTATTCTGCCCCAACCATAACCAATGTTAGGGGGATCTTTTCCACCTGAAGCAATAATCAAAAAATGGTAATATTTCAGCCGGTCTGAAGTGATTCGGCAAGAATGCAGTTAGCCGCCGCGCCCGCGCGGCGTTCACATGCCTTACTAATTCGGACAAACGTCGAGCAGGCTCGACGGCTAACAAGGTTTTCGTCATTCGGCTGATGTGTTGCCAAATTTGGTGGAATCCAACGCGACCCATGCAAAGAGCGTGACCGTATCGACAAGCCGTGCATCACGGGCCGGGCCATGAAAAAAAGCCTTGCGCCGCACGATCGAAGGAACGTGCCCGCGCAAGGCTTTCTATTGAGCAAGCAATATGATGAATGGCCGAAGCCGGGTTCCATGCCGGATCCGCGCTGGGCGGTCTGGCCGGAATGGATGTGATTGTCGAAGCCGAGTCCTTCTTGGGTCCAGGACGCTGTTTTTCTCAAAACACGTCGAGAATGAACTGGTGGCCCTGATGGTAGGCGCGATCTTGTGGGTAATAGTTGTGCCACTGCTTGTTGTAGACGGGAATGCGCATCTCGGGCGGATAGCGATAGTAGAGACTGTCGCTGCTTCGGTAGTAGTCCGTTCCCCAGAAATTCTGGGGATAATAGACGTAGGGATAGTGGTAAAAACGGTTCCAATCCTGGGTATTGTAGGATTGGCCCCACTGACGCCCATAGGCTTGCTGGGCCTGGGCATCCGACGCACTGACCAGCGCGACGACGGCGGCCGCGCACAGCAGCACCAGCATGGTTCGGCGAATCATGAATTTTCCCCCTGGAAATGGGATGCTCGGATGGGGCCCGCCGGAATGTGCCGGCACGGCCTTCTCGGTACTTTGGGTCAACGGGACAAACGGTCCGGCCAACGGCGGGCGCGGGGAAGCCGGGCGTTCCCGTAATACATCCATCGGCAGGCCCTACCAGCCGCATTTAGCGAATATTCGGCACAAGCGGCACAGACTGAATGGAGCCGGCCCTCCTCCTTTTTGTCCTACGAACCACGATTTCCCACCACAGAGGCACCGGAGACACGGAGGGGGTCAAATAGGAAGCATTTCGGTGGTATTGCCCAAACCACTTCCAGGACTTCCAAGATTTGCCCCATGGCGTAGGCCCGACAAACGTTTTGTTTGTCGAAATACTTTAGACGGCTAACGTGTTAAGGAAAAAGGAACGCTGATTCTCGCTGATCCCCACTGATTCTCTTTCCATTAGCGTGGATCAGGGTGAATTAGTGTTTCTTGAAAAATCGTTAACTTATTGACGCGGATTCTAACCGGCAAGTCCGCCCTCACGGCGGCGGGATTTTCCCAGGAGCCAGTCGGCCACTTGCTGGACACCTTCGCCGGTTCGGGCCGAAAGGTGGAAGATCCGCCCGTTGGGGGCGAGCCGCTTCATGTCGGCCGCGACCCGATCGACGTCGAAATCGCCATGCGAGAGCAGGTCGATTTTGGTCACCAGCAAGGCGTCCGACTTCTGAAAGATGGTCGGATACTTGGCCACCTTGTCGTCGCCCTCGCTCGTGCTCAGCAGGACGATGCGCAGGTGCTCGCCCAGGTCGAATCCGGCCGTGCAAACCAGATTGCCGACGTTTTCAATGACTAATAGGTCGACGCCGTCGAGTTCGAGGCTATCACAGGCCGCGGCGACCATTGAGGCGTCGAGATGGCACGCTCCCTCGGTATTGATTTGCACGACCGGCACGCCCAATTTCTCAATCCGCTGCGCGTCGATCGTGCTGGCCAGGTCGCCCTCGATCACGGCCGGCGCGGCGCGGCCGGCGAGCCGGGCGACGAGCGCCTCGAGAAACGTCGTTTTTCCACAGCCGGGCGAACCGACCATGTTGATCGTTAGAATGCCCGCCTGGTTGAACCGGGCCCGGTTTTTTCCGGCAAGCTCTTCGTTGGCCTTCAGGATTTTTTTGGCAGCGATGATTTTCACGGGTTTCTCCTCTTCAGTCCTCTAATTCTATGCTTTCCAGCAATAAATCCTGGCCGCCCTCCATGGTGATTCGCCCGCTTCCACACGCCGGACAGGCGGCGACCAATTCGTCGATTTCCGTCCGGGCCTCGCACGCCTTACAGTGGCAAACAGCCTTTGGTTGGGTGATGCGCAGATCGGCGTCGGCCAACAGCGTGTCGGGCGAAAGCAACTCGAAGGCAAACCGGATCGAGTCGGCGTTCACCCCCGAGAGCCGCCCAATGGTAATATCCAGCCGGACGACGCGCCCCTCGTGGCCCGAGCGATTAATCTCGTGCTGGACTTGTTCAATCAGGCTTTCGACGATGGACAGTTCGTGCATAGGCGAGTACGAATTGAAGGTTAGGGGTTATTGAGATGACAAACCCGAGTTCAAACACGCCCCAATCCCTAATCCCCAATCTCTAATCCCTCTTGGCTATCAAGGTTCTTTAGCTCTTCGAGTACAACTTCCACGGCCCGGGGAATGGCCGCGGCCACGGCGGGCGTGCACTCCTCGCTGAAGCTCAATACGTCTTCGGCTTCGACGCCGATCAAGCGGATGTGCTCGTCGCGGGGCAAGGCAGCCTCGGCCTGGCGGCCCAACGCCAAGGCCATCGGCAACGACAGGTCGTGGGCCGAATTGCTCTTCTGCGTGGGAATTCCCTCGGGCGTGAGCCGGTGGATCGTGCCCGGGGGCGAGCCCGTGCAAATGGCGTCAACCACAATCACGCGGTCGAAGCCGATCATTCGTTCCATCAAGCGGAGGCCGCCCCAGTAGTCCTCGCCCACCTCGACGTCGGGGCGGTCGGCCAGCCGGGACTTCAGTTCGGCGGCGACGCGCAAACCGACGCTGTCGTCGGCGACCAGAGGATTACCCAATCCGAGAACAAGCGTCTTCATCCAAGGTGTCTTCTTTGTCACGGTTTTCCGATTCAACCCGGCGGCCAAGAAAAAGGACGGCCGGCCAAAAGGTGGAAGTGAAGGTGCATTACCTCCTGGCCCGCGTCCTTGCCGCAGTTTGTCACCAGTCGATAGCCGTTGGTCAGTCCCAGTTGTTGGGCAATGGTTCGCGCGGCCAGCAGGAGGTGGCCCACCACCGGCACGTCCTCCGGCGAAATCGCATCGACCGAAGCGATTTCTTGCTTCGGAATGAGAATCAAATGGACCGGCGCCCGTGGATTGATGTCCTCGAAAGCCAGGCAAAAATCGTCTTCATAAACGATCTTGGCCGGAATTTCGCGATCGATGATCCGTTTGAAGATGGTTGGTTCGGCCATGTCGCAAAGTCTCCTGGGCATTTGGCCCGGAAAAAAACGGGGGGGACAGACGCCTTTTGCCCGCAAAAGGCCCGTCGGGCTCTTCGCTCAAAAGGAGCCGGCCCTCTTCTCCTCCGGTGAAATTGGGTCCAGTGCAATCGCCTCGTCCACCAGCAGGATGGGGATTCCGTCGACGATCGGGTAGAGCCACGCCCGGTCCGCGCGGACCAGCCCTCCGGCGAGCGGTTCGACCAGTTCGCGTCCGGCCCGCGTTTTGAGGCGGCCTTGGCCGATAGCCTGGTTTACCTGGGCCAGCAGGGCGTCGTCGGCCACGGCCAGCGGCGCCTGGTTTTCGGGGCAAACGAGCAGGTCGAGCAGCGATGGATCGAACATCATACGGTTCAAGATGTCGGATTTGGCGAGCTTTGACAAGGCCCCGGGGGAAGGGGGGGATGACTCCCTTTTTTCACGGGGAAACTTTGCCGGCTAATGCCGTCACGCCGAATGTACCGATTAGACGAAAGGACGCCGGGCGGTTTTCGTGTTTCCGGCCGACGCGACACGGGTCGAGAAAGAGATGCCCTCACAGCGAGGTACGGGTTCTCTTTTTCGCGCGTTGTCGTCGTCGGTCAACGAATTTGCACGACGGCCGAACGGTTTGCTTCGAAGGGCAATAGTCGTCTCGCGCGTCGGCCGCGCGCTGCCTGTTCGTGGAGAATGTCAAATGATCATTCATCGGTTACTCCCCTTGGCGCTGGCGATTTGTTCCATTGGTTCCTGGGCCGGGGCGAACGAGGAAGTCCGCTATTTCGAGAAGGACGGCGTCACTTATCGCGAAACGCGACGCGTGGTTCAGCAGCCGGTCGTCGAAACGCGGAGCGAAGCCGCGACCCAAACCGTTTATCGCGAGGAGACGGTCACCGAGCTGCGCGACACGGTGCGCGAACGATGGACCCCCGTCACTGAATATCGCTGGGAAGCGTTTTGGGTGAATCGCTGGAATCCGCTGGCCAAGCCGTATTTGGCCTATCGCTACGTGCCGAGCACGCGCTGGGAACGATCGACCGAGACAACGAAAATCCCAACGGTCAGCCGGCGGCTCGTGCCCGAGACGCGCACCGTCCATGTACCGGTCACCCGGCAACGGATGGTCGAGCAGGAGATCATCAGTCGCGTGGCGGTGAGTGGTCCGGCCAACACGGCCACGCCTTGGACCCAGCCGGCCATGACGGCCGGGCTTGTGCCGATCAACAGCGCCTCGGGCCCGATCGGCAGCATCGCGCGGCTCGAAAGCGATCCGCCGCGCCAAGGCACGAGCACCGCATGGCGCAGCTCGACCACGACGCGGCGATAGATGGTTTTCGAGAGATGATTATCGAGGCGCCGTCCCGCCGCGCCTGCTAATCCCTAATCTCTAATCCCCAATCCCTCGGTTCAGGAACTGGTCGTCGTGCTCGAGGCGGCCGTATGTTGCCGGCCTCGGGGACGGGAAGCGCGGCGTTGCGGCTTTTCGACCGTCCATTCCTTGGTGAGCGTCTCGAAGACCTCGGGCGATTCGTAGCGAATGACGTTGGCTCCCTCGGGAATCGGACCAATCAGCCCGCGAAAAACGGGAAGCCCTCGCAACGCCAGATCGGTGCTGCAATCGTCGACGCCGATTTGGATGTGGCGACGGAGCAGCGCGTTCTCGTTCTCATAATCGCGGATAAGAATCTTGCCGTCGGTTCCCCGGGTAACAACGCGGAACGTGTCTTTTTTGTTCATGGCTTCTTCCGTTTGCTTCGTCATGATTTTCGACCGGCGTCCCGTGATCACCGGCAAACCCACGGTTGGACTATGCGGACTATCGGCCCGGCGGACGCCGAGAGCCGAAAGATTCTGTCGGCCGCCACACAGCGAGACTATCCGCAAGAATCGGGAGATCGACTACCATAGCCATGCTCGCTACAAGCGGCGCGATAGTCGGTCAATGGCATGAGTCCGCGAGGGCCGTTTTGACCGGTTCTGCCGATGATGCCCAAGGTAGGGTTTGCATCAGGGCCAGCAGGAGAACGTTCAAATCCGTATTGGTCAGAATGCCCACCAGCGTTGAATCGACCTGCACCGGAAGACAACTGATCCCCTGGTCGATCATCAGGCTCACCGCCTTTTTGAGCGACGTGCCCGGCGTTACCGTGACCAAATCGCTACTCATGAGAGCGCCGGCCGTGATGCCGTCGAGAACCGAAGGGTCGGGCGATTTGTTCGGCCCAAGGCATCGCAACACGTCCCGATCGCTGACAACCCCGACCAGCAGGTTTTCGTCGTCGACCACCAGCAGATGGCGAAATTGCCTGGCGTGGAACAGCCGAATCAGCTCCACGGCCGGCGTGTCGGGCCTGATGCAACTGGGTCGGCCCGTCATTATTTGCCCAACAAGCAAATCGCCTTGCTGGGCCAGTCGTTCGAGGTCCTCCAGGGCGTCGAGAATCTGACGCTGCTTGGCCGCCGCATGATCCATGCTGGACTCCTTCGCCGGAGTTGTCGGTTAATGGGGACCCTGTGCATTTTACCGAATAGGCCGAAAGAAGTTTTCGCGCCAAATGCACCGGCCTCCCTCGGGTGGATTGGCCTTGGTGAAATCCGGTCGCCTAACTCTAGGTTATCTCGTCGCGGTTGCAAATCGGCCGACGACCGCAACGACAGGGACAACGGACCATTAGGCCATTAGACCACCCCCGTCGCGGACGCACCCCCAGCCGCGCGAAAGTCCCGCGAAACCCCCGGCGACCACCTTGTCCTCAGGGCCATTGGGGGGTAGACTGATCCAAGACGGCCGGAGGGTACGCGAATTGGTTAGCAGCCTGACTCGAAATCAGGTGCCGGCTTGCCGGTTGAGGGTTCGAGTCCCTTGCCCTCC
>JAFGAY010000284.1 GCA_016933425.1 Pirellulales bacterium | reverse complement strand
GCTTTACCCTGGCATTGGCGAAACGTCAGAGGCGGGAAATCGAAAAAAGAGTCGTGACGTGCGTCGGATCCCCCATGATGGCGACCGGCCATGACCCCCCTCGACGAATTGCCGCATTATTATTGCAGACTCATCCGGTTAGGACGAGATGGGACAACGAGGTTGACCGGGGCGTTGAGTATCGCTAAAGTACCGCGCTATTTTACCGCAACCACAACATCTTCAAAAATACATGGTTTGGGCCATGAGCACCACCCTGAAGGAGCGAATGATCGCGCCCCCGCGAGCCGACGAGTTGGATCTGCCGGCGAGGATGCGCGTGCTTTATATTTCGACGACGCATCGCACGGGGGGGTGGCTTGCCGAGGCGCTGGCGGTCGACAGCGCCTCGAAGGTCGTTCTGGAAGAGGCGCGAGGCAGCGCAGCGGGATTGGCCCGACTGCGCGAAGAGCTGTTCGACGCCGTGTTGGTGAGCCACCAGCCGGGCGAACTCGACGCGCTCGAGCTGATCGAGGCCTATCGCACGGGCGTGGCCGATGCGCCCATCGTCGTCCTCGGCACCGAAAGCGAACAGGAGATGACCTCGCTTTGCTACGAGTTGGGGGCAGACGCTTACGTGTGCGTCAACACGACGACGACGCGGAACCTCCTTTGGGCTCTGGCTCGCGCCATCGAACGCCACCGATTGCTCGGCGAAAACCAGCGGCTCACTCAGTCCCAACAGCGGCGCGTTCAACAGGAACAGGACGAGGCCGCGCGATTGCTCGGCCAACAATGCCGGCTCGTCGACGATCTAGAAGCCATGTATGGCGGCTCTCGTGATTCGAGTCCCGCTCCGCGGCCGCGCGAAGCGGGCCAGCGGCTCCCCGCCGAATTGCCCGGCGAGTTGATCGACCACTATCGGGAATTGCTGCGGACGCACGTGATCATGGGTTCGGGCGGTCTGTCGCGTGAAATTCGCCAGTTGGCCGAGTTGCTGGTCTTGGTCGACATCACGGCGCGCGAGGCGATGGATGTTCATCTCCAAGTCCTTGAGGAGCTGATTCAAGGGCTCGGATCGCGTAGCACGCGGCACGTGATGGTTCGTGCCGATTTGTTGGCCATGGAACTCATGATGCACCTGGCCGAAGGCTATCGTACGGCCTATCGACGTCGGACGACGCCTGAGGTGCAGCGTCTGCTGCCCGGCTTCGCGGACCCAGCGCCGGCCGCGTTTTCGACAAGCCGGATGTGATAAGATGGTCGGTGCATCGCGTAAAATCGTTCGGCGCGCGGGTTGGTTGGCTTTGTGCGCCGGGGTGTTGGTCGTCGCGCTGTTGGTCGATTGGCCAAGCCGGCTGCGGGGCAAGCCGGACACGCAAGACACGCTGGCCGAGGCGATCGACTCGTCGTCGGATTATCTCGTGCGCCACTGCAACGACCAGGGGCGGTTTGCCTATCAAGTTTTTCTCGACTCGAAGCACGATTTCAAGCCGCGGTACAACATCATTCGACATGCCGGCGCGATTTATGCCTTGGCGGCCAGCCAGCGTCGTCATCCCAGTCCGGAGAAATTGGCCGCCTTGCGCCGCGCGGTCGAATTCTTGCGCCGCAAGGCGATTGGGCCCTTGCCCGAACACCCGGACACGCTGGCGGTTTGGTCGGGCCCCGAGGAGGACGGCGAGGGAACTCCCCCGTCGGCAAAGTTGGGGGGCACGGGCCTGGGTCTCGTGGCTCTGTTGAGCGCCGAGCAGGTTGGAGCTGCCAGTGTCCCATTGGAAGATCTGCGGGGGCTGGGCCGTTTCCTGGTTTTCATGCAGGAAACCGACGGAAATTACTATGCCAAGTATACGCCGGGGCCGCTTGGGCGCCATCAGCTTGGGCGGTCGTTGTATTATCCCGGCGAGGCCGCGCTGGGGCTTCTCATGCTTTATGAAAAAGATCCTCAGCCGATCTGGTTGAACACGGCGGCAAAGGCCATGGCCTACTTGGCGAGGCTGCGCCGCCAGGCCGACGTGGTTGAGCCGGACCATTGGGCTTTGCTGGCCACGGCTCGGCTATGGCCGGTTTGCGACGAATGCCGGCCGCCGTTGCCGCGTGAAACCCTCAGCCGTCACGCGGTGCAAATCTGTCGGCGCATGTTGAACGACCGACCCTGGCTGCCTTCCGAGTCGCCTTGGGCCGGCTGCTTGACGTCCGACGGACGAACCTGTCCAACAGCGACACGAATCGAGGGGCTCGCCGCCGCGCTGACCTTTCTGCCCGACGAGCATTCGGAACTTCGTCAAGAAATCCGTCAAGCGGTGGGGCCGGCGGTCGACTTTCTTCGGAGGAGCCAGATCTGCCACGGGCCCTATGCCGGCGGCATTCCCGGGGCGGTGGCGTCTGGCGATCCGGTCGAGCCGCCGCCAAAGAGCTGGGGCGGCGTGTGCCCGGAGTCTGAAATTCGCGTCGACTTCGTCCAGCACGCGATCAGCGCGATGATCCAGTGGGAACAGTTGCAAAACGAAGATTCCGTGTTGGTCAACGGTGGCGATTAAGGACCTGTTCTTCAATCAGCGTGGCAACCCCAATTCCCGCCGGGCTTGCCCCGGTGGAAACAGGTTTGGCAAGTACCCGGCCAAGCAGAAAAGTCCGTTCACCAACTTTCCACCGTCGGCCCACGGCATCTCAGGTATTGGCCAACGTTTACAAAATCAAGCAATTGGCCCTCCAGCGTCGGGGTGTCACTACTTCCGCGAAGGTCATAAAGCTTGTCCACACCTCCCGTTCTTCCTATTGTTGCAATATATATTAGTAGCAAGTGGCTAATAATATGGGCACTTTTCTGAAAAAAGCCGTTTTCCGGGAATCCCGTATAGACTCACATCTCCCTGATACGTAGACTACGCCGCCACAAAACTCGGGCATGCTATTTACGTGCGCCTGGTCGGTCGTTTTTTGGCGGTCGCGGGGCTCGGCTCGATAAGGTGGAAACCTCGAAAGGAGGAACTCCAATGCGTCATCCAACGATTGCTTTCCCGCAAACGTGGTTGCTGGGCAATGTGGGGGCGTTGGTCATGGTAATGGTCGCGGCTCTGCCGTGGGCGATGGCCGCTGCCCCGTCGTCGGGCGAATCTCCCTGGCCGACCAGGGCCCCGGAAAGGATCGATGGAACCATGTCCGGCGGGGCGACCAGCACGTTGGAGGTGGTTCCGCAAGAAGCCCAGCCGTCGCCGGCCGCCTCGGCGCCGGCAACCCCGGCAACCCCGAGCGAGCCCACGTCGACTCCACCCAGCAACGTTTCGTCGAGCCCGGCGCCCGCCGAACCATCACCTAGCGCTGATTCCCTCGAGCCGATTCCCGAGCCCGATCCGTCGGTTCCCCCGACCGTGGAGACGGCCGGTTTCAATGGCATTCTTCCCGGCCGCAGCACCATGGCCCAGCTCGCCAAGCAATGGGGGCCGCCGAAGGAAACCCGCCAGGAAGAAGGGATGGTCATCCATCATTATGTAGTCGAGCCGTTTGAACAGGTCGAGGTGGTGTTTTCGGGCGATCGCGTGGCTTCGATCGTGGTTCGGCTCCAAAAGCCCTTCCCGGCCAAGATCGTGGCCGAGCAACTTGGATTGACCAACATCCGGCCCGTGTTGGTCTCGAACGAATTGGGCGACATACTCGGGCAGGCCTATCCCGAACGCGGCGTGCTTTTCGCATTCCAGCAAAACAAGAAATCGGGCGTGCCGTCGATGGAAGTGACGGAAATCGTCCTTGAGTCCGTCACACCCGATCCTTTCGTGCTTCGGGCTGAGACGAATCTGCAAAGCAATTTCAAACAGAACCTGCGCGACCTGGACGAGGCGATCAAGCTGGCGCCGAATCTGGCCCGGGCCCATTGGCTCCGTTCGCGCGTGTTGGCGGCGATGGGTCGTTCGGACGAGGCGGTCGAGGCGAGTCGCCGGGCTGTCGCGCTCGAAGGGGACAACGCGCGCTTTCGCGTGAGCCACGCGCAGATACTCAGTCAGGCGGGTCTTCAGGAGGAGGCCGTCGTCGAAACGGCAAGAGCCATTACGATGAGCGCCGACCGCCCACACGTCAAGGCGAGGGCGCAGTGCTTGATGGGTGATTTGCTGGCCGATGCCTCGCCGCCCGATTGGGCCGCGGCGTTGAAGTTTCACATGGCGGCCATCAAGACGGCCGATCCCCTGGCCGCCGATCGCCACCCGGCCATTCGGCTTGCCGCGAAGGAAGTGTTGATCGACGCCCATCTGGGCGTGGCCAACGACATTGCCTGGGGGCGCTGGGCCGGAAAAGAGAAGGCCGTGGCCGAGTGGGTTCGCCGCGCCGCGGCGCTGGCCGAGGAAATGGTCGCCAACGACGGCGGAACCAACGAACACCGGTTTCGCGTGGCCAGCCGCGCGCTGGGGGCTTATGTCGGCGTCCAAGGCAAAATGGACCCGACCGATTGGGTCCGCGAAACCGTGCGCGTCGGCAACGAAATGATCGCCGGCACGACCGAGCCGGAAGAGAAGCTTCAAGCCGGCTGGGAAGTGGGAATGGCTCTGTTCAACGCGGTGCAGGTCTACCAATGCCGCAAGGAATACGACTTCGCCCTGGAGTGCGGCCGGCAAGCCGTGGCTTATATCGAACCCGGCGCTCGGTCCGAGACGCTCGCCGAAGGGCAGCGTTACCTGCTCGGCCGGCTTTATTTCCGGTTAGGGGCGATCAACGCCTTGAACCGCGAGGACCACGCTTCCGCGGTAGCCTGGTTCGATAAGGCGGCTCCCCTGCTCGCCACGCCCCTGTCGAACCATGACGACGCCGAGTTGGGACGCCAAGGCGAGACGCTTGTGAGCATGGGCGTTTCTTATTGGGAGACGGGCCAGAAAGAAAAGGCCGTGCAACTAACGCACGCCGGCCTGGCCATGGTCCAGCGGGCCGTCGACGGCGGCGCCACGCCGACCACCGCGCTGGTCGTGCCGTACGAAAACCTGGCTACCATGCAGAAGGAGTTGGGCAACGACCAGGAAGCGGCCGAAATGGCCCGGCTCGCCAGCGACGCCCGAGCGGCCGGCGCTGAACCCAACACGCGCACGGCCACCAAGCCGGGCGAGACGACGCGAAGATAGAACCCAGGACGCATGCCCGTGGCGAGTGTCGCGGTGGTTTTGGAGCATCAAAGGGGTTCGTCGAACAGCGGTTGTTTCAATCGGATCACGACCACCAGGCTT
>JAFGAY010000283.1 GCA_016933425.1 Pirellulales bacterium | reverse complement strand
CCGGGTAGTTGCCAAACCTGGTTCCACCGGGACAAGCCCGGCGGGGGTTGGCGGGGTGTTGAGATTGGCCGGGTAGTTGCCAAACCTATTTCCACCGGGACAAGCCCGGTGGGGGTTGGCGGGGTGTCGAGGTTGGCCGGGTAGTCGCCAAACCTGGTTCCACCGGGACAAATCCGGCGGGGCTCATGTTTGCTTGCGTGAATTCACAACACGCTCTCACACACTTGCTTCGCCCAGCACGCGGCGGGGATTTTCAAAGAGCCACTGGCGGATTTGCGCGTCGGTCGCACCGAGTTCGCGGCGGAGATTTTGGGACATCCGCCGCATTGTGCAGGCCGAGCCCATCAGGCACGAGTGGTCCTTGGTCCGAGGGACCAGGTCGTCGCCGATGTCGACCGCGCGGCCGGCGAGCGTGTAGGCGCCGGGCCCGCAGCCGGTTGCGCTGATCGCGTCGGAGACGATCACGACGCGTTCCGGCGGGACGAGCCGCAAGTAGTTGCCCAGGGCCACGAACGGCACGTGGGCCCCGTCGGCGATGAAGCTGATGAACAATTGATCGGCCAGGGCCAGCACGCGCTGGACGACGTTGTCGTGGCGGGGCAGCATCCCGGGGCATCCGTTGCCCAAGTGGGTGAACATCGACAGCCCGGCGTCGATCGCCGCGCGCAGCGTATCGAGGGTCGGATTGCAATGGCCGGCCGCGACGACGATGCCCGACTGGGCGAGCCATCGGGTGACGCGCAAATCCACGTCGTTTTCCGGGGCTAACGTGACGATCCGCGTCAGTCCGCCGGCCGCGTCGAGCAGCCGTTTCATCGTGTCGGCGTCGGCCGGTCGCATAGCCTCGGGTCGATGGGCGCCGTGGTAGCCCGGCTCGGTGTTGAGAAATGGCCCCTCGATGTGGATGCCCGCAATCACCTCGGCGACCAGTGGATCGCGCCGGCGCAGATCGACGAGATTGGCCAGCCGTGCCGTCATCCGCTGGATGGTGTCGGTGATAATGGTGGCCAGGATGCCGCGGACGCCGTCGTCGCGCAACCGCGCGCACGCCCGGCCGAGCGACTGGGCGTCGAGCCCATCGGCGTTGAAATCCACGCCGGCGTAACCGTTCACCTGGAGGTCGAAATACTGGTCGATGGGGTTCATTTTTCGGGCGGTTGCGGGGTTGGAGGCTTCCATGGGGCGGACCCGTACCTTATCATGAGACGTTTGGCGAGGTCAAGAACCACTTTTTTTCAACGGGATTTCGCTCATGAACCAGGTGCTCACTCCCGTGGACGGCAACACGCGGCTCGGCAAGGACCAGTGGATCGTGCTGGCCGCCGCGTTTCTCGGATGGATGTTCGACGGGCTGGAAATGGGGCTGTTTCCGATCGCCGCGCGGCCGGCGCTGCGCGATCTGATGCGCACGGTGAGCGAAACGGGCCAGACGGTCTTGCCGCTCGAAGGCAACGTGGCCGATTACTATGGCTGGCTCGTGGCCATGTTTCTGCTGGGCGCGGCCGCCGGCGGCTGGATTTTCGGGTGGCTCGGCGACCGGTTGGGCCGGGTGAAAATGATGGCCTTGAGCATCGGCGTCTATGCGGGGTTCACGGGCCTTTGCGCCTTCGCGACCGAGCCGTGGCACCTGGCCGGCTGCCGCTTTTTGTCCGCGCTGGGGATGGGCGGCGAATGGGCGCTGGGCGTGGCGCTGGTGATGGAAAGCTGGCCCGAGAAATATCGGCCCATCCTGGCCGGGGCCATCGGCGCGGCGGCCAATTTCGGTTTTCTGCTGATTTCGATACTCGGCTCCGTCGTCGCCGTGACGATCGAGCAGTGGCGGTGGATCATGGTCGCCGGCGCCGCGCCGGCCCTCTTGGCGCTGTTCGTGGTTTTCTTCGTGCCCGAATCGAAAAAGTGGAAGGCCTCGCACGCGGCCAAGGAGAAGCTCCGGCCGCTGCGCGAGGTTTTCTCGTCGTTGATCGCCGAGCGGACCATTTTGGGGATCCTCCTTGCCTCGGTCGCGCTGATCGGCACGTGGGGCGCCGTCTCGGCGTTCGTTCCACCCTGGGTCGACCAAATGATCGGCGGCTCGAATCCCAAAGCCAAAAGCGTGACCCAGATCATGATCGCCGTCGGCGCTATCATGGGTTGCTTCATCGGGCCCGCCCTGGCCCGGTGGCTCAACCGGCGGTTGTCCTACTTCTTGCTGTGTCTCGCGTCGTTTATCGCCTGCCAGTATCTTTTTCATACCTTCAGCGAATATGGCAACGCGTTTCTTCTGGCGGTGGGCGTCGCCGGACTACTGACGGCCTCGTTCTACGGCTGGTTGCCGCTGTACCTGTCGGAACTGTTTCCGACCCGGGTCCGCGCCACGGGCCAGGGGATCGCGTTCAACACGGGCCGCGTGTTCGCGGCGGCCGGCGCGTTGACCTCGGGCCATTTGATCAAGAATGTGTTCGACGGCCATTACCCCATGGCCTGCGCGACGATCACGTGCGTCTACCTGCTAGGCATGATGCTCATCGCCCTGGCCCCGGAGACCAAGGGCCAGCCGCTGCCGGACTAAAAATCGAGGCGCCGCGGACGGTTGGGGGATTGGATTGCCGCGTAGGCCAGGCTATGCCTGACGAAATGACGGAGGCAATGCTCAAGGAGGAAATGCCCATGTCCGATGGGTTTCCGGATGGCGGTGGGCGGTGGGCGATGCGCGGGCGCCGCTTCCTTACGGGCGCGGTTCGGCATGGGAGGCGATAACGCTCGGGGTGCCCGAGCGGGTCGT
>JAFGAY010000041.1 GCA_016933425.1 Pirellulales bacterium | reverse complement strand
TTCTTCCCTGAAAAACCGGTAAAACTGGCAAATATCGCGGGTAGCCACCTATTCGCGGCCGTCAAATCGGCCACAAGTATGCCTTCGGTGGAGGGACAGGCTCTGTCGCGTCCGCCAGAGTGCGGCACAATCTTATGGAGGAAGCATTAGCGGCAATGCCGGGCCATTTTGCGGAATTTGGCCGTCCCCGGAATGGTGACGGGAATGGTGCCTTCCGGGGAAATCATCGCACGTCGGTGTTTGCTGCGGGCTGAATCGGCTGGACGCGCGTCGTGGTTTGCGGGTGGGGGCCCTGCCCCGGTCCGACGAGAGATCCGATGGTGGCCACAATTCGGCCATAGGTGTGCGGGCGTCGGTGCAAGGCAAGAATCCGCGCCGGTTCGGTGAAACCGGCCGTCGTAAAAGATCATGACGCCGAGGCGGCCAAAATCGAGATCAAACACGGGCCACCGGGCGCCGGCCACGATTCCCGTTGTCGCTCACCTGCCCGCACGTCAGAGTGTGCCCGGCGATTGTGGGAGCCACCGCAAGATTATTGATGTTTGCCTGGATAATGACCCGGCCAGTCATCCTATTTGCCCCACTTGCCGGCCTCTCGTTTGTCGGCCTCGGTTCATTCACCGTGCAAAGGTCAATAGTTATAGGTATAACTACTTCGGGCAAAAAAACCGCCCTGCCTAGAGGCCGAGCGTCTTTTTCACACAATGATTATAGGTACAATTGCCCCAGAGAGCCCTGTCATTCGGCTAGTGCTGCGTCATGATTTAATATTGGGATTGGGTGCCATGTCCACGCTTGCGTGGACATGCGGAAAACCTCGAAGAACATGCCCACGCCAGCGAGGGCATGGCACCCATAATCCTAAACATGACAAAGCACTAGCTAGGTTTTTTACTATTCGGCTGAAATGATACGGCAATTTCCTTCGGTCCCGGCTCATGCGCGATGGTGGTTTAATCCATAGAAACGTTCGGCTGATCGTCCGAAGATGTCGGCCTGCTCCTTCTCGCTGATCGGGCCCAGGGCTTCTTTCAGGGCATCGACCACCTGTTCATACGATCCCGCCAAGGTGCAAACCGGCCAATCGGATCCAAAAAGGAGCCGTGAGGGGCCGAATGCGTCGAGCGCCGCTTGGACGTAGGGTCGAAGGTCGGCCGCCGTCCAGTGGTTCCAATCTGCTTCGGTGATCATGCCGGACAGTTTGCAGTGGACGTTCTCGAAGGAAGCCGCGCGGGCAAAATCCTCGATCCATCCTTCCCACTGTCGGTTTCGGATCGCCGGTTTGGCGATATGGTCGATCAGCATCCGGAGATTCGGCAATTGCGCGGCCAATCGGGGTACGTGCCGCAAATGCCTCGGGTAAAAAAGCAACTCGAAAGGCACGTCCTGTTTTTCCAGTACGGCCAAGCCGCGAAGCACGTCCTCGCGGACAATCCAATCGTCGTCGGGTTCGTCATGGGTTTGGTGGCGAACTCCGACGAAATAGGGATTGTCCTTGAACTCGGCCAGGTCGTCCTCGATCGCGGGCGAGGTTAGGTCGAGCCAGCCGACCACGCCGGCCAGAAACTCATGGCGCTCGGCAAGGCCAAGCACCCAGCGATTCTCGTTCAGGTCTGGAACGGTTTGCACGAAGATCGACTTTTGGATGCCGTTTTTGTCCAAGAGAGGTTTGAGCGAGTCGGGCAGAAAATCCCGCTTGAGAGGCTCAAGTTCCCGGCCTTGCATCCAGGTGTAGTCGAAACGACCGATTTGCCAGAAATGTTGGTGGGCGTCGATTTTCGTCATGCGTCGTGCCTCGCCGGAGTTTTTTGCGTTATCGCCGATAGCCTAGCGTCGCTCCGCCGTCGGGACAAATGGCCTGGCCCGTGATGAACGAAGCCTCATCCGACGCGAGGAAAGCGCAGACTTCGCCGATTTCGTCGATGGTTGCCATTCGGCCGAGCAAATGCCAGGAGTCGACCATCTTGAGTGCTTCCTGGGGGTCGTATTGGGTGTCGGCCCATTCTTGCATCAAAGGCGTCATCACGCCGGCGGGGCAAACCGCGTTGACTCGGATTCCCTCGGGTGCCAGATCGGTGGCCAGGGCGCGAGTCAAGCCGATTTGCGCCGCTTTGGTTGCGACGTAGGCCGGCGCCGCGGCCTGGCCGATGAGCCCTACCTCGCTCGACATGTTGATGATATTGCCACGAGTTTTTCGCAAATGGGGGATTGCCAGTTTGCAGCCCAGAAAAGCGCTGGTCAGATTGAGTCGCAGGAGGGTCTCGAAGTCTTGCAAGCTGGTTTGGTCGATTGTCATGGCCGGTGGATGCCATCCGGCATTGTTGACGATGCAGTCGAGTCGGCCGAATTTTTCGACCGTCGTTTCGACCATGGCCCGCATGTCCGTTTCCACGGTTACGTCGGTGGCGATGAACAGGGCCGTGGCTCCGGCGTCGGCGAGTTCCTTTTGGGCTGCCCTGCCGGATTCTTCCCCTCGGGAGGCGATGGTCACGCGGCAGCCGTATTTTGTGAATAGCCGGGCACACCCCAGTCCGATGCCCTTGGAACCTCCGGTGATGATGGCCACTTTATTATTGAGCTTCACGGAAAACCTCCGGCGTGGGGATGGTTATAGAGTGGGCAGGGGAATAGGTAGGTTTATAAAGTTCCTCGGCAAATAAGAGGATAGGTCTTGCAGGGCATATTATTGCATATTATATTGAAAGTTATCAAGGGGGTGGGTAACCTTTGTTCTATGCCGTTATAGGCGTGTTTTATGCCACAGGTTCGCTTCGATACACACACGATTTCTGCCGGCGCTTTGAAGCAGCTTACCGTCCGTCTTTTGGAGGGGGTTGGGGTTGAGTCGCGCGATGCGCGTCTGGTTGCCGACATGCTTATTGAAGCAAATTTGCGAGGGACGGATTCTCACGGGGTGGCTCGCTTGCCGCATTATATGCGCCGGATTGAACAGGGGAGCATCAATCCTCGGCCGGAGTTGGCGGTTCAGGAAATAAGCGATTCGTGTGCTCGGGTATACGGGAACAACGGCCTGGGGCAGGTTGTCATGCAGCGAGCGACCGTGGAGGCGATTAGTTTGGCCGAGCGATCGGGGGCGGGCTGGGTTTCGGTTGCGGGTTCGAGTCATTGCGGCGCGCTGGCCTATTACGGGCTTCAAATCGCCGATGCCGGCATGATTGGCTTGGTGTTTTCCCACGTGGATTCGATGGTCTTGCCGCATGGCGCCAGAAAGCCATTCTGCGGCACGAACCCTATTTGTCTTACGGTTCCCCGCGAAAAGAGCGGCGCCGGGCAACTTGGTTCGGGGGCGTTATGTCTGGACATGGCGACGAGCAAGGTTCCGTGGAACACGGTCGCCAACGCCGCGACCGAGGGCGTTCCGATCGAAAGCGGTTGGGCCGTCGACGCCGAAGGCCGGGACACGAACGACGCGAAACTTGTTTCGTCGCTATATCCTTTTGGGAGTTACAAGGGTTCCGGTTTGGGGTTGATGATCGACGTGCTTTGCGCGGTGCTGAGCGACTCGCCGTTTGGGCCTGAAATTCCGGCGATGTACGGCGATCTTTCGGAACCTCGCCGTCTGGGCGGGTTGGTTGGGGCGATCGACATCGGCCGGTTTGTTCCCTTGGAACGATTCCATCGGCGCATTGCCGAAATGATCCATCTCTGGACGGCCTTGCCGCCGAGCGAGCCCGGCGGCCGGGTACTCTTTCCCGGCCAGCCGGAGCTGGAGCATCGGGAACAGCGCTTGCGCGATGGGATTCCACTGGGACACAATTTACTTCGTGAATTGGAAAGTCTTGCCCATCAGCATGGGGTTGGTCCGCTATTCGATCAACTCGTTCTCCCGGACGCTCGGCCCGGGGCGCCGCATATTATTGCGAGGGACGTGCAATCCGTTTTGGGATCGCGGAGCAATGAGGATGAGGCTCGCGTGGAGAGGCTCAACTGAGGACGGCAGTGGAGCGATGCGAGCCACGTCAACGGCCAGTTACGACTTGCCGTGAGAATTGGCGAGCGGCGAACGACCGAAGTCACGAATCCCCGCCAAGAGCGTTCAGTCGTTGGAATGTTTTTGGGAAAACAGGATGCCGGAGACGCTTTTTGCCGTGCTGTCGATGTGACGCGCCATTTGCAGAGCGGCAGTCTCGGGTTCGTTGGAGATCAATCCCCCGATGACCGCGAGGTGTTCCGACAGGCCTTTATACTGGACCTCTTGCTCATTGCCGGCAACCTCCCGGACCACTTCGACCAAGGCGGTGTATCTTCGGATCTCGTCGCGTAGCCGTGGATTTCCGCAATAGTTGGCGATCAGGGAGTGAAATTGCAGGTCATTTTCCATCACGATGGTCGACCAACCCGGCTCCCGGTTTCCGCGGGTCAATTGGAGCATGTCCTGTTTGAGTTGTTCGAGCAGGTCCGTATCGATTTGGCCGCAAGCGCACCGCGCGGCCTCGCTTTCCAGGATTCGGCGGAGGTGATAGATGTCGCGAAGTTGCTGGGGGCCGAATTGTTTGACGACGGCGCCGCGGTTGTGGAACGACTCGATGATGCCGAGTTCTTCGAGTTCGAGGAGTGCCTCGCGGACGGGTGTTGCGCTGATGTCGAACTGTTTGGCTAGTTTTTGGACGACCAGCCGCGTGTTGGCGGGCAACTGACCACGATAGATGGCGGTCAGGAGCCGCTTTGCGACTTCGTGGCGGAGGGCACCCCTTGTAAGGGGGAGTTGTGTGGAGTCTGGGGAAATGCTGCTGTTCATACTTTTATAGTATCACCTGAAAGAGCCAAGTGTACCTCGGGCCTGGATATTTTATAGGGTAATAGTGCGAGATTATCTCAGTCCAAGGGGTGTTGCTCTTGGGTGAATCGTAAGAGGGCCGAGCCGGAGTTTCTTGGATTGCGCGAGGTTTTGTCTGTTTGCCTAGGGTTTCGTCAAAAGGTTGACATATTATGGCGGAATCATTATTATATATTATATTGTATCGCACGTAACGGCTTGTTTTCATGATTTGAGGCATGGGGTGGCGTTCAGGAGTCGCCGCGTCCGCTTCATGCGCGCCTGCGACCACATCAAATAGAAGAGGAGAACCCGATGATGCGAAGGGCTGCTTTGACCGGTTTGGCTTTTGTGTGCGCCGCGGCGGTGTTCCTGCAAAACGCGGATGTTTTGGGCAAGGAGACGCCGGCCGAGCGGGAAGTTCGGATGAAGTGGTGGCACGAAGCGCGGTTTGGCATGTTCATTCATTTCGGTTTGTACAGCGTGGCCGCCGGCCATTGGGAAGGCGAACCGGTCAAGTGGCTATCGTCCTGGACGTTGCACACGACCAAGGCGCCGTTGGACAAGTATGTGCTTTTGAAGGACCAATTCAATCCGACGCAATTCGACGCCGACCGGATCGTACGTTTGGCGAAGGCCGCCGGGATGAAGTACATCGTGATCACCACGCGTCATCACGAGGGATTTTCGTTGTTCGACACGAAATACTCGGAGTTTGACGTGATGGCTGCGCCGTTGAAGCGCGATTTGATGAAGGAAATGGCCGACGCATGTCACAAGCACCAGATGCCGTTGGGTTGGTACTACACGATTCTAGACTGGTATCATCCGGATTACACGCCGCGGCGGCCCGGCGACGACCGACCCACGGACCATGCCGACTATAGCCGTTTCATGCAGTTCATGAAGAATCAGCTCAGCGAGTTGTTGACCAACTACGGCAAGATCGACATTCTTTGGTTCGACGGGCAGTGGGACCCGACGTTTTCCAACGAAAAGGGTCGAGAGCTTTATGATCACGTCATCGGTCTTCAGCCGGGCATCGTCATCAACAATCGCTTGGGTGGCGGCGAGGATTGTCCCGGCGATTTTGGCACGCCCGAGCAGTATATTCCAGCGTCGGGTTCGGACGGAAAGAGCTGGGAGACGTGCATGACGATCAACGACACGTGGGGTTATAAGAGTCAGGATCACAATTGGAAATCGACGGCGACCTTGATTCGGATGTTGGCTGATTGCGCGAGCAAGGGGGGCAATTTCTTGTTGAACATTGGTCCGAAACCCGACGGCACGATTCCGCAGCCGAGCGTCGAGCGGCTCGAGGAAGTGGGTCGGTGGGTTGCCGTCAATGGCGAGAGCATTTACGGCACGAAGCCTGGGCCGTACCGCCGGCCGTTGCCCTGGGGGTGCACGACCATGAAAGATCTCGGCGGCGGCCGTACCCGGCTTTATCTTCACGTGTTCAAGTGGCCCAAGGACGGCCGGCTGGTGGTTCCCCGGCTTTCGAACGTGCCGCTGGCCGCTTCTCTGTTGAGCGATTCGGCTAAGACGCGGCTGGCGGTTGCCCAGCAGGAAACGGAAGCCGAGCGTGTGGTTTGCATCGACGTCGGGCCGAAAGCCCCCAACCCTCACGATTCGGTTGTGACGCTTGACCTTGAGGGCCAGCCGCAACTACTTCCGTTCCGCGCCAAGCCGGCGGCCGACGGCAGCCTCAAATTGTTGCCCCGGGACGCGGAGTTACACGGCGAAGCGATTCAGTACGACGGTCATCCGGGCCGCGACAGCATTGGATATTGGACTCGAATGGAGGACTGGATTAGCTGGCCCGTCTACGTCCCCAAGGCCGGCACGTATCAGGTTGAGGTCACCTACGGGTGCGCGCCGGGCAACGGCGGGACCTATTGCGTCGAGGTGGCCGGCGAGAAGCTCGAAGCCAAAACGCGCGAGACGGGTGGATGGTTTGAACGAGCCACGGACGTCGCGGGCACGATCGACGTGAAGGTCGCGGGCAAGCAGTCGGTTGCCGTGCGCTGTCTTCAAGTCAAGCCGGGCGGCCATGCTGTTTTGGACCTTCAGAAGGTCGTGTTGCGACCGATTGCCAACGACGAATCGGAAGAGAAGTAGCGTGGGCCAGCCAGGCATCCGCTTGATGCGTGGATATAGAACGACAGTGATATGACCCCCGGTTGAGCCAAGGAAAGAGAGAGGCAGGGGCGTCCTGGCCACAGGGTCGTGGCAATAGTATGGGTTTCGTCGCCTTATACGGCCCGTATTGCGGCTTGCAAGGTGATCATCGGAGTATCTACCATGTCAACCAAACGATCCGAGACTGGTTTTGGTTTTCGTCGGCCCCTTCATGGTTTTACGCTTGTCGAACTCTTGGTGGTCATTGCGATCATCGGTGTTTTGATAGCCCTGCTGTTGCCGGCCATTCAGGCGGCTCGCGAATCCGCCCGGCGGATCCAGTGCTCCAATAATCTCAAGCAGATAGGTCTTGCCGTATTGTCGCACGAGGCGGCGCAGGGTCACTATCCGACGGGAGGTTGGGGTTGGACCTGGATCGGCGATCCCGACCGCGGTTACGGCACGAGTCAGCCGGGCGGTTGGATCTACAACATCCTTGAATATCTCGAGGTGAAGGAGCTTCGGACGCGGGGAGCCGGCCAGCCCGCGGCGGCAAAGGAGGCCGCGTTGAAAGGGATGATACAGATTCCGGTCAATGTTTTTCTGTGTCCCACGCGTCGTTCGGGGGCGGCGTACGAAGGAAGATACGGCGGGACCTGCTATCGCAACGCGACCACGTCAGGCCGCGTTCCCGAGGCTAAAACGGACTACGCGGTGAACGTGGGCGACTACAACATTAGCGGAGTTGGCGTCAACTGGGACGGGCCTCAGAAGTCCGACGTGGCGGCGGTCGACGCCGGGACCTATGCGGGCTGGCCGTCGTGGATTAAAAACAACAACTTGACGGGCATTTCCTTCATCAGAAGCACGATCAAGGAGTCGGACATTACGGACGGATCGAGCAGCACTTATCTGGCCGGTGAAAAGTCGCTTTATCCCTATCACTATCAAACCGGTTTGGAATATGCCGACGACAACACGCTCTATGGCGGGCATGATTGGGACATCATGCGCTGGGCGAGTCCGGAATGGAAGCTTGTATCCGACAACCGCCTACCCATTCCCACGAATTACCATAGCGGGAATTATGTGAACTTCTACTTTGGCGCTGCCCATGCCACGGTCTGTAACTTTGTTTTTTGCGACGGATCGGTCCATTCCATCGCCTATGACATCGATTTGTTGGTTCACGGGCAGCTTGGCAACCGTTGCGACGGAAACACCGTGGACAAACGCGACATTGTCAACTGAGCCGGCGTGATAGTCGTTTGCGGCCATAAATAAAGGTTCCAATCCCACAAAGGATCAAGGAGATGACTTATGAAACGTCTCGCTAGCGGTTCCGCATTCTTGGCGATTTTGATTCTGGTGGGTTTTGTGGCCGGCGTGGCTTGCGATCGGGCGGCCAATATGCCGGCGACCGCGGCGGACAACGAACAACCGGGGGTCAAAGCCGGCGAGAATGTCCAGCGGGTTGGCATGGTGATTGGGTTGAAGAAGGAGAAGGCCGACCGCTATCGCGAGTTGCACGCCAATCCTTGGCCCGGGGTTAATGCCATGATCAAGAAGAGCAACATACGCAACTACTCGATTTATGAATGTGAAATCGACGGAAAATTGTATTTATTCTCCTTTTTTGAGTACGTTGGCAACGACTTCGAGAAGGACATGGCCATGATGGCGGCCGATCCGACCATAAAAGAGTGGTGGGCCGAGACCGATCCCTGCCAGATTCGCATGCCCGGCACGCCCGAGGGCGAGCAGTGGTTGAAGATACCGGAGCGGTATCACCTCGACTAGCACGCATTTCTTTTAGCAATCGCAACCGGGGCATGTTTCGCGGTTGAGCGAGATTTGGAATTCATTGAGGCGGCACGGCCCTAGGCATGGGTGTTGTGTTTTATCAGCATTTTCGCGTCCTTCGCAGGCTCATGGGGCGCACCACCCGGCCGGTAGATTCTTTCTGCCGCGTGATTTCTTAAAAAACCCCTGGGCATTTGCGGATACCCCCCAGACAGGTTATTGTATGATATTTTCGATTATATATCATATTGAAGTGAGGTTATCCGTCTCATAGACCGTTCGGTCTGCATTGGGATTCACGATCAAAGCGGATTTACCTTTGGCTTCTCGGCGCGGCGGATGGAATAACAGCATTCGACTAGGCGGGAAAGGGGCGTTTTGGTTGCGTGGAACAGCGACGGGGTATTGGGAGGGCGAAAAAAACACGTTCAACGGCGGTTTTCCAGCACGTGTTTGATGCAGCGCGGAATCGGACGCGACAGGCAGGGCCGGGCATGGAAAAGGCATCTGGAACCGAGAAAAGCAGGAACGAGGGCGGATAGTGAGGGACATGCTCGGGCGTGGGATGGCGTTTCCATTCACGGCCCAAGTTTGTCATCGTGAGCACACACTTTTCCTGTAATCCCGCATTATTGAAGGGAGAAATTCATGTTTCGATCGAGCTACTTGCTGAAGTTCACGTCTTTTGTTGTGGGATTGGCGGTTTTGGGGATCGCGGCCGGGGCCATGGCACAAACCAATTGGTCCAACACGGTGGATTCCAACTGGAGTAATGCGTCCAACTGGGACAACGGCGTTCCCGACAGTGCCCAGGTTGCAAAGATCGATTGCGATATTATTTGGAATGTTAATCACAATCCGATTCTGGACGCCGATGGCTATGCCCTGCATCTTCAAGTGGGAGAAAACGCAGACAGCCTTCTGACCATTGACGCTAACACATTGACCGTCGAGAACAATATCTATCTTGGTCAATCTAGCGGTACGACCGGTACGATTACCCAGAACGGAGGCACGGTCAACGCGGTGGTGCTCTATGGAGGGAGCACGGAAGCCGGCCAAGCCGGCGCGGGCAACTACACGATGACCGGCGGAACGCTCAATATCGACTATTTTTCGCTCGGGAATCACGGTACTTCGACGCTCACGCAGTCGGGTGGCGTTGTGAATAATTCGGTTGCCTTGTGGATAGGTGACAACGTTTACCCGGGCGATGTTCCCAGCACTCCGGGCGGGCCCGGCTCGGCGACGTACATTCTCGAGGGAAACGCCGTTTATAATGGGCCCACTAATCCCGCCTACCATCACCATCTCGGTCCTTGGGGCGGCTACGGCGTTCTCACGGTCCAAGGCGATGCCGTGTTCAACGACACCACGCTCACCGTGGATTTGTCCTCGTCGACCGTGGCGGCGACCGGCTTCATCAACCTGCACGACGATGCTCAAGTTAACCTCACCGGTTTTATTCGACTTGCCTCGAGCAGTGTGACCACCGGCACGCTGAACCAAGACGGCGGCACGCTGACCGTTCCGAGGATCGAAAAGGGGGCCGGCGCGGGAACGTATAACTTCACCGGCGGTACGCTGAACGTCTCGGAAATCGGCGACATGGACCTCGTCAACGGCGGCGGCCGAGTCAACATTGGCGGAACGGGCGCCGCGACGAACCTGGTCATGGATTTCTCCGTTTCCAACAACATCGCCTTGGGAAAAACGGCCACGCAATCCAGCTACTACTGGGAGGCGGGGTGGCCCGCATCGAACGGCATCGATGAAGTATTCAACAACATGGCCCATACGAATTACGAAGAGAATGCATGGTGGAAGGTCGATCTGACCGGCGACGACAGCAATACGAGCGTCCACGACATGGTCTTGACGGCCCGCTACGACGGCTATACTCACGGTACGTCAAACTTTTGGGTTCGGGTGATCGACAAGGACGGTTCCACCGTTTTATGGGAAGACACGTTCATTACCGATCCTTCCGAATTGCTCGATGCGGGCGAGAAACTGTGGATTTCGCTTCCTAGCGCCGTCGAAGGGCGGTACGTTCAGATTCAACTCGACGGTTACAACCTGGGTGACCAAGTGGGTTACCCGAATGACATTGGTTTTCTTGCATTCACCGAATTGCAGATTGGCGACGTGGCGCGTTACGGGTATAGCCAAACGTCCACTAGCACGTTGGGCATTGAGTTGGACCCGGACAACGAGCTTTGCGACCAGTTGATGGTCGGCGAGTTGACGCTTGACGGCACGTTGGACGTGACGGCGCTTAGCACCGGCTTTGCCGCCGGTCAGGTCTTCGACATCCTCGACTGGACCAGCTTGACCGGCACTTTCAGCACGGTCAATCTGCCGAGCCTGACCGGTTCGCTCGGCTGGGACACTTCCAATTTGTACGTTACCGGCGAACTGGCCGTTGTTTCGACGGGAACGCCCATCCCGGGCGATACCAATAACGACCAGAAGGTCGATTCGACCGATGCCGCGACGCTGGCGGACAACTGGGGGCTCAACGTCGGTACGGGCGGGTTCGCGGCGGGCGATTTCAACGATGACCAGGTCGTCAACGCCGCCGACGCGGCGATTCTGGCTGCCAACTGGGGTGATCACACGGTTCCCCCCGAGGGCGCGGCCGTGCCCGAGCCTGGCATTTGTGCCCTGTTCTTGACCGCAGTTGGGCTGTTGGCCGGGGCGCGACGGAGACGGCACTTGAACTGAGTAACGTGAACCTGGAACTGGCATGGAGAAGAGGCTTTCGATAACTCATCGTTGATACAACCACTCTGGAGTTTCATTTTGCAAGGGAGACGACCATGTCTCGTGCGGGTTATTTGTCGAAGTTCTTTACTTTTGCATTGGGTCTGGCGGTTTTGGGTCTCGCGGCCGGCGCCATGGCTCAGACCAATTGGACCGGCACGGTGAGTTCCAATTGGAGCGACTCGGGCAACTGGGACGCGGGCGTTCCGATCGATGGCGTTGTCGCTTACATCGACAGCGCCGTCAACAATCCGACGCTCGATGCCGACGGCGCCGCCCAAGAAGTTCGGTTGGGGGGAAGTGTTGGCGCCGCCCATTTGACCGTCGACGACAACACGTTGGCGGTTACGGGCCACATCTTTCTTGGTCAGGCCACCGGCACGACCAGCACGATCACCCAGTCGGGAGGCGATATTAGCTGCAACATGCTCTATGGAGGGAGCACGGTCGCCGGCCAGTCTGGATCGGGCCAATACACGATGACCGGCGGAACGTTGACGGTCGGGATTCTCGCGTTTGGCAATCAGGGTTCGATGGAATTCACGCAAACAGGCGGTGTCGTCAATAATTGGTGCGGCATGTGGCTTGGCGACGGCGGCTACCCGGGCAGTGTTTCCAGCACGCTTGGCGGCCCTGGTTCGGCAACGTATACCCTGTCGAATTACGCCGTCTACAACGGCGCGGTGAACGACACTTCGCACCTTGCCCCTTGGGGAGGTTACGGCGAATTGACCCTGGAAGACTACGCCGTGTTCACGAACCATAATGTGACCGTGGATTTGGCCAGTTCGACCGTGGCGGCAACCGGCATTATTAACGTGCATGGCAACGCCCAGATGACCCTCACCGGCACCTTGACGCTTGCCTCGAGCAGCGTGACCACGGGCACGGTGAACCAGGATGGCGGCGTGGTGAGCATCAAAACGATTGATAAGGGTCTTGGCGCGGGAACGTATAACTTGACCGGCGGGACGCTGAGCGTTTCGAAAGTCGACAACATGGACCTCGTCAACGGCGGCGGCCGAGTCAACGTTGGCGGAACGGGCGTCGTGTCGAGCCTCTCGATGGGCTTATCCGGTCCGGTGTTGAACAACATTGCTTTGGGGAAAACGGCCACGGCGAGCAGCTATTGGTGGCCTCCGGAAAACGCCGTCGACGGAGACTACAATAATTTTTTCCATACCGCCAATTCAGAGGAAGATGCATGGTGGAAAGTCGATTTGACCGGCGACGACACCAATACGAGCATCCACGACATTGTCTTGACGGCCCGCTACGACGGCTACACTTATAGTTTGACGAACTTCTTCGTTCGCGTGCTCGACAAGGATGGCGTTACCGTGGTATGGCAGGATAAGTTCATCGAGGATATCTCCGAGCAGCTCGGCGCCGGCGAGGATTTGGTGATAACATTGCCTACCGCCGTCGATGGCCGATACGTTCAGGTTCAAATCGATGGCCTGAACCTTGGCGCCGGCACCGGTTACGAGCAAACGCTTACCTTAACCGAGGTTGCGGTTGGCGACATCACGCGTTACGGATATAGCCAAACGGCCGCCAGCACGTTGGGCGTCGAGTTGGATCCGGCCAACGAGCTTTGCGACAAGATGGTTGCCGGTGCGGTGACGTTGGCGGGCACGTTGGACGTGACGAGCCTTGGCGGCGATTTTGCCGACGGCCAGGTTTTCGACATTCTCGACTGGACCTCGCTGACCGGCACGTTCGACGCGGTCAATTTGCCCACCCTGACCGGCGGTCTGAGTTGGGACGTCTCGAATTTGTACACGACGGGCGAGCTAACCGTCGTGCCCGAGCCGTCGACGCTTGTCCTGGTCATTATGGGGATGATTGGTTTGCTGGCCGCCGGCCGACGGCGGTAATTGGCATGGCGCTGGCGAGGAGTCAAGGCATCCCGGCATTGTGCCGGGATGCCTTGATGAACACGCACGGGGAAGGCGCCGAGCGCGCCATGAGCCCGGGGGTAGAGGTGAAGTAGGAATTCCGCCGACGGCGTTGTTGGCACGGCGGCAATCGTCAATAGCGCCGCACGGCGGATATTCCTTTTGGCGGCATCTCTTCTTATGTCAATGCTTGACTGAGGCGTCGTTCAATCGGGATTGATGGTATTTTTTGCGCAGCCATCGGTCGAAGGGGGGAAAAACGCGATATCTCGATGGTGAGGTCCATACACTATTTTATGCGTCGGGACTTGATTCGTGAACGTAGTGGAGGGGCGTTTTTTGACGGGAGCAATCGCTTCGATCGGGGGATGTAGAATCGGACGGGTTTTGGCGATCGGCGGAAGGCGCGAGGGACGACGGTGGACTATTGAGTTCGTTTCCAGGCGGTCAGTTCCGCGACCGTATGCTGGAACTTTCGCCGTGTTTCCCGGAGTATGAATTCCACGTTTATCGGCGCGTCCAGCATGGTGAAGTGCGTACTCAAGGCGTCTTCGAGGGCAGCCAGGGTCATGTAGGGTTCGCCATTCTTGCGGATGCCCCCGAGCCAGTTATCCTTTCTGGTGAATTGTTCCAGCCAGGTGTAGGGCGACGTGATCACGAGAATGCCTCCGACATTGAGCCGCTCGTGGATGTTTTCAAGAAACCACTTTGGGTTGGAAAGCCGATCGATGAGATTGGCGGCCAGGATTAAATCGTAGCCGGTGAATTGCGGCTTGAGGTTGGTCGCGTCGCCTTGGACGAAATCCACTCGATCCGCCACGGAGTGGAGTCCGGCGTCCGACAATCGCGCTTCGTGGTAAGACACGACGTCGCCTTCTTCGACCAGTTCGTAATAGACGTTTCCCTTTTCCTTGAGTTGCAGTGCGATGCGGATGAATCGCGCGGAAAAATCGATGCCTGTTACGTGCTCGAACTGCTTGGCCAGTTCAAAGGAGGCTCTTCCCACGGCGCAACCCAGGTCGAGGGCCTTGAGTCGGGGGCGATTTTGCGCGTGGTTGCGGCAAATCGCGGCACACTGCGCGGGAAAATTGGGAACCTTGAAGTATTCACCGCCGTAGTGTGATTCACAGTATTGCGCCACGGCGGCATCGGTTTCGTACATGGCTTCGGGTATCGAAAGCGGTTGGTCCGATTCGACGTAGCGCAAGCCTGCGTGTTGGAAAAAGTGCCGGCGAAACGCATATCGGCAATCGCGGGTAGCCTCGTTTCCGGTGGAAATCCAAGAACCTCCTTTGATGAGATTATGCTGCGTGTCGAAGGTGGGCGTCGAGAAATCGTCATAGTATGGGTGGACCTGGAACCCTTCAAAGCCGGTGATGGGCGTTTCCGTCCACTGCCATACGTTGCCGATGAGGTCGAAAAACGGGCCGAAGGGAAAACGGTCGACGGGGCACGGCGAGGCCCAATGCTCGAGGTTGATGTTGCCGGGCGCCTTGGACCAATAGGGTTGGTCCGGGACGTCGTGGAGGTCGTGCAGTCTGCGCCACTCGGCTTCGGTTGGGAGTCGGATGGACTTGCCCGACGTTTGCGCAAGCCAGTTGCAGAAAGCCTTGGCTTCAAGATAATTGACTTCGACCGGCCAATTCCAGGGCATGTCGATGATTTGGGCCATGGTTCGGAAGCAGTAGCCGCCGGGCGAGTCGATCCAGAACAGGGGATGGCGGGCTTTCGAGAAGTTGACCCATTTCCATCCTTCGTGGGTCCAGTATTGTTCTTGTTCGTATCCTTTCTCCTCGACAAAGCCGAGAAATTCACGATTCGAGACCAGGCAGCGGCCGGCCGCGAAGTCCCAGACGTTGTTTTCCTGGCGACCGAACTCGTTATCCCAGCCGTAAAGCGGATGGTTTCTCGGCTTTCCGAGCACGACGCGACCTCCGGCGACCGGAATGAGTTCGTTCGGCGGCGCTTCACCCGATTCGGGGCAGACGTTCCAGAGGGGCAGTTGGCGAACCATCTCGATCGGGAGACGGCGAATGATCACCGACGAGGTTTCCAGGTGGATCCGCTGGTGTTCGATTCCCATCAGAATCGCCCAGAACGGATTTTCCCAATGGATGGGCATCGCGAGCGGCAGGGATCGAATGATTTCATCGACCGCCTTGCGCACGGTGTTGCGGTACGTCTTGACCTCGTCGAGCGTCGGCCAGTCGTAATGGGCGTCGTCGAGATCGTCCCAGGACATCTCATCGACGCCAATAGCGAACATTGATTCGAATTGCGGATGGATTCTCTGACTGGTGATCTTAGCCGCGATGAGTTTATTAACGTAAAATACGGCCGTATGTCCGAGATAGAAGATCAGCGGGTGGCGCAACGGTTCGGGCCGCAGGTAGAAGGCTTGTTGGGAAGCCAACGTCTCGTAGAGCTGTTCGTCGAGGGTGTAGGTGGCGTGGAAATATTGTCGGATTTCTTCACGCTTCTCGTCGGGGTCGCCCTGGTCGAGAATGGGGGTTTTTGTGTTTTTCAGGTCCATGGATTACTCTACGTAGCGACGTATGCAGCGGTCTCCGAAAACCAGTTTCATCTCGAACGGTATTTTTCCGTGATAGGGGAGCGAGGCATCGGGATTGGAAGCCTCGATGAAGCATTATTTTCAACTTGCGTTGACATTTGGTCAGAACGACCTGGCCAGTTCCTTGGCTTTCACGATAGCCTGCTCGATGCGTTCGGTTGTCCGATCGGGTCCACCCGATAGGGTCGGTTCGATCACAATGGACTTAATGTTGGAGAGTCCCACAAAGCCGAGAATGGTTTCCATGTAGGGTTTTTGGAAGTCGAGATGCGCGGCCTCGGCGTAATCTCCACCGCGTGTGTAAATAGCCACGACCGGTCTGTCGGGCAGCAGTCCGGCGTATCCGCTTTTGGGATTGAAGGAGAAAGTGTAGCCGGGTTGCACGAGAATGTCGAGATAGTGTTTCAGTCGATAAGGAATTCCGAAATTCCACATGGGAATCGAAAGAACGTACTTGTCGGCCGCTTTGAAGTCGGCGATTACAGCTTCGACCCGTTCCCATGCCTGGAGCTGAGCATCGCTGTTTTCCTGGGCGTGCAAAAAGTTGTATTTTGCCTGGAGGGTGAGGCCGTCGAAATCCGGAAGTTGCATTGTGAAGACGTTGCGATATGAAATCTCGTCGTTCGGCGTGCGACGCCGATATTCCTCCAGAAAGGCCTGGGCAACTTGGAGCGATTTTGATTGATTCCCGCGCGGCGAGGCGGCAATGTGGAGAACACGTGCCATGTTTTTCCTCCCGATGTCATGATTTTATGTAGGTCAGTATGTGTTTGACATGTTTGGTTTGAGGCGCAGTGTGACCATTTATCACTCTTTCACCGCGTCTCTTCGTCTCTGCGTGCGAAAGAATCTCGCGCAGAGACGCGGAGGCGCAGAGTCTGACCTGCGGATAATCAAAGGTTATTATTCTTGGACACCCGCTAAGTCGCTCCGATTGTTAAAACGCGAAACAATCCATTTTTCGAATCCGACGACTGTGTAAATCAGGAGCCCTACTCCGAGTACTCGAAACCAGGATGCGACTCCGATTGGGGCGGAGTGGAAGAGCGTGTTCATGGCGGGCGCGTAGGTGAAGGCAATTTGGAGCAAAGTCATCGCGACGACACCTCCCCAGATCCAGGGGTTTGAAAAGAGGCCGACCGACATTGCGGATCTGTTGAGCGAGCGGCAGTTGAACAAATAGAATGCTTCTCCGAACACGAACACGGCGGTGACGACGGTCCACGCCTGTTTTTGGGACGCCCCGTTAAGGAGTTCGATTTTGAACAACGCAAACGCGCCTGCGCAGAGCAGGATCGACACGAGGACGATCCGGCGGAGAAGGGCGCCCGTCAGGAGCGAGACGCGTGGATCGCGCGGCG
>JAFGAY010000040.1 GCA_016933425.1 Pirellulales bacterium | reverse complement strand
TGGTCGAAGGCGACCGGCCCGTGCTGGTTTATAACCATGGCGACGTCACGAATCCGAAAGTTCCCAAAAAAGATTTTCGTCGGACGCGCGGGTGTTATGTCCACCCGATTCATGGGCTCGACGGCGAAGTGTTGACCGACGATTTTCCTCGCGATCACTATCATCACCACGGTTTGTTTTGGGCGTGGCCCCACGTCCAGATGGGCGACACGGCGTATGATCTTTGGCAGAAACCGGGCATGAGGATTCGGTTCGTGCGATGGCTGGACCGCCGCGCCGGCAATGCGAGCGCTGCGCTAGGCGTCGAAAACGGCTGGTTTGTCGACGATCGAAAGGTCATGATCGAGCGATTCTGGCTCACGGCCCACGCGGCCGGCGACGCGGCCCAGGCAATCGACGTTGTGGGAACCTGGATTCCGGTTGATCGGGCGATCACGCTCTGGGGCAGGGAAGAGAAATGTTACGGCGGCATGACGATCCGGTTTGCCATTCCGCGCGGCAAAAACGGCACGATCACCGTGCCCGACGGCCAATCGAAAAAGGATCTGGCGATGACGCGGCTTCCATGGGCCGATATGACCTATTCGTTTGGAGGTCCCTCGCCAAGCGGCGCGACGTTGATGATCTCGAAGTCCCATCCCGACTATCCGCCCACGTGGCTTACTCGCCACTATGGGCCGCTTTGCGTCGGCTATCCGGGCGTGGAGAAAAAAACGCTTGCCCCGGGCGAGCCGATGACACTGCGCTACCGGCTGTGGATCCATCGCGGGGCGGGCAGCGCCGAGCAATGCACAAGGGCTTACGAGGCCTATGCGGCCGGCGAGGCCGCGAAGTGGGAGTGAAATTGCCGGGTCTCAACGCGGCCTACAAATCAACCGGATGCAGGCCCGGCCGTTTCTTGAGCTCGTCGGGCTTCGGGACGCGATACCGGATGGTCGCGGGTTCTTGTTTTATCTCGACGGCGCCCAGCGACGGCTCCCACACCCAGGTCCAGCGGCGCATTTGAGCGACGGGCAACAGCAGCCGGTGCATGACGCGGGTGCGTTTTTCCTTGGTCCAACTGCCGTAGCGCGACGTATACTGCCAGATCTCGAACCGCAGTGTGCCGGTTCCGGGGGTGTAGCTTGTCGGCAGGTCGCGGATGAGCATCACGAGCAGGCGAACGGCCCGATCGTCGCCGCCGGCCGCCAGCGGGACGACTTTGTTTTCATAATGGCGCGACTTGCGAACGTCGGCGAAAATCCAATCGCGAGTCTGCTTGTCCGTTGTTGCCGTGGGCGGGAAGAAAGGATCGAACTCGAGCACGGGAGCATACTCCCACCCTTCGATTCGCAGGCGGTTCTTGCCCAACAGCACGAGGTCGTATTTCCCGGGGGCAAGGTTCTCGAACACCCAATTCCCCTCGCCGCGACGCGTGGCCGCGGCGTCGACTTGCGGCGAGTCGATTCGGGCCTTGGGATCGACCGGTTTGCGCGGATTGCCGTCGGCTTCCCAGCGTCGAAACGCGCCGACCGCGGTAATCTCGCCTCCGTTTTCGAGGGCGACCCTCAGCGTGCCGGCCGGCGCGATGCCGCTGATAATTGCCAGCCACACGACAACAACCGCCCCATGGATTCGGCTATTCATGTTTTCGCAACCTCCGTTTAACCTCGGAAACCAACGGGCTGCCGGGATAATTTTGGAGAAGTTGATTCAACAAAGCGCTGGCCCGCTCGGGATGGCCCTGCTTCGATTCGGCGGCGGCGGCCAGATAGAGAAGCCGGTCGGCGTAGGGCGAATCGGGATTGACGGCCACGAGCCGCTCGGCCACGGCAACGGCCTGGGCGTGGCGCTCGCGTCCGGTCCAACAACGGGCCAACAGCAGGCTCAGGTAGCCGTCCACCGGATCGGCGGGAAATTCATCCTGCCAGCGATCGATCTCACGCGCCGCGCGGGCCCATTGGCCGGCACGGAGAAATTCCTCGGTCGAGCGGCTCCGAGCGCCGCGATGAGCCGCCGCCTCGGCCGGATTGCGACCGGAGGGGAGAAGTTGCGCGGCCTTGGCGTAGGCCTCGCGCGCCGCGGGCCCATCGCCGCCGGCAGCGCTGCAATCGCCGAGAATTCTTTGAAGGCGGCTCGCAGGAGCACCGTCGGCGCCGGCGAGGTTTTTGGCGGCCCCATCGACCAGCGCGCGGGCGCGTCGTGCGTCGAGCAAATCGTTGACGGCAACGTCGGCGGCCGCGAGCAGGCATTCGGCCCGGCGGCGAGGGTCGGTCGTTCGAGCCGCAGCCGCATTCCATAAATCCATCGCCGCGGCCGAATCGCCCAGATCGAATCGGGCCACGGGAGCGACGGTTCGCGCCAGGTCGAGCAAAGCAGCGTCCGAGGGCGTCTTGTCCGGCTCGGCCAGCGCGGCGCGAACGGCCTGGACCGCTCGCTCTTGATATTTCCGAACCATCTCGGGCGTTGCGGCGGCTTGGGACGTTGACTTGGCGGTGGTCCACCAGTGGGCTTGGCCGCCGCTTCGCTTTGGTCCGGGCGTTCGGGGTTTCTTGTTGCCGGATTTTTCCGGCTTGTCGGCGGCGGGCTGTTGCCGGTCGAGATCAGCGGCAATCTGTTCGGCTTTCCACAGATAGGCCGCGACCAATTGGGACAATGAATCGACGTCGAGCATTCGTGGATCGTAGGTCTCGACGATGGGGAGGTAATCGTCCAGCGACGGCGTTTTCTCGCGGCTCATCCAGGTGCGCGGCGGGCGGTCGACCTCAATCTGGTTGGAAATGTCGGACGATTTCGAGCCGCGATGGCGCGACAACGTCACGCGATAGATGCCCGGTTTCAGGAAGACGTGCGTTGGGTCGGGCTGGTCGCTCGTCTGGCCGTCGCCGAAGTCCCAGCGAACCGTGGTTCCGTGGGCCAGGTTGCGCGGCGACTGGTCGCGGAACGCCACGCCCACCAGCGGCCGCGGACGGTCGGGCAACGGAACGTCGCCGGCGACTGTGTAACTAAACTCCGGCAAGAGGCGGGTTTTTCGCGTCGACGGCGGACCCGCCGCAGCGCGACCGATCGAGTCGGGACGAAATGCGTCGATGGGAATAGTGACCGGCCGGGTCGTTTTGTCGGGCTCGCCGGCGATCCAAGCGGCAAGCATCATGGCGTTGACGCCGGTGGCGACGTGGTAATAGTCGAACTCGTGTGGGCCGACCGTAAGCAGGATCGTTTTGCCGGTGCCCGGCCGGGCTTGATACTGGGGTCCATGGCGGCCCGGCGCTTCGACGACCACCTTGCCGTCGACCAGCAGAAAACTGCAATCCTGGCTCGACGTCCAGAACGTGTAGCGGCCGTGTTTCTCGACGTGGAGCCGTCCGTGATAGCGGCTCATGAACGGGCCGGAGGCGAGAACGAAGGGGTTGCTCGCGTGACGGATCGTCGGAACATAGCCGGCCGCGAGCGGCTTGGCCAATTCAAACGCGCGGCGAACCTCCTCGAAACGTCGCAGGTTGCACGGAACGTAATGCCGAGTCTCCAATAACAGCCCGTCGCCGTTGGTCCATGGGGGTAGCCGTTTGGCGTCAGGCGGTTCGCCACCGTAAAAAATCGTGTAGCGAGTCTGACGCGGGATTGTCTCGAAGGCCAACCGGCAAAAATCACCGGGACCAACTTGAAGCACGCGGACGGGCGCCGGCTCGCGGTTCTTGGCCGCCACGGCCACGTTGCGCCCGTCGGCCGCGATCTGGCCGTGGTGGAGAAATTCGACAACGACCACCGGCGGCGCGTCGTCGGCCAGAACAACCTCGCGCGCGGCGTTGAACTCGGCGCCCGCGGCGCGGAAGGTTTCCTCGCCCACGCCGGTCGACGCGCGGAGGCACAATACGGCCACCAACCCGACAAGGAGAATCGCCAGGGAGCGACCGGCGGGAATGCAATTATGGATTCGCGCGGGATCGGTGCCCACGCCGGGGCTTGGCCATGGGCGTTTTACGGAAATGGTTGTGGGCAACTTCTTTCTCCGATTGGCCGCTCTCTTACGGTCGCGGTTCGGTTGGTTGCGGGACAATCCTAACAGTCTATGGTAAACCCAACGCGCCGTATGATAAACTAGCTAGGAGTGAGGTTTTCCGGTCTACCGCCGCTACGAGGGTATTTTCGCACTCGTAAAGGAGTGTTTTCCATGTCGAACCAACCTGGTTCCGCCACCCCCCCGATGACCCCCGACGAGGCCGTGCGGCGGATCGCCCTGGCCCGGGAAAAGCTCTTGGCCGAGGTTCACAAAGTGATCGTCGGTCAGGACGAGATGATCGAGCAGATGCTGATCTGCATGTTCGCCCGGGGCCATTGTCTGACGATCGGCGTTCCGGGACTGGCCAAGACGCTGACCATTTCGACGTTGGCCCAGGCGCTGCGGATGCGGTTCAGCCGGATTCAGTTCACGCCCGACTTGATGCCTAGCGACATCACGGGCACGGAAATCATCGACCTGGACGCCGGCACCGGGCAGCGGGCGTTTCGGTTTGTCCACGGGCCGGTGTTTGCCAATATCGTCCTGGCCGACGAGATCAACCGGACGCCGCCCAAGACCCAGGCGGCCCTTTTGCAGGCAATGCAGGAGCAAGAGGTGACGGCGGCGGGCAAGACCTATCCGCTGGAACCGCCGTTTTTCGTCATGGCCACGCAAAACCCGATCGAACAGGAAGGAACCTATCCGCTGCCCGAGGCCCAATTGGACCGGTTTATGCTGTCGATCAACATTGGCTATCCCACGCGCGACGAGGAGCGGCGGATCGTCGCGGCGACAACGCAAAGCGCGGCATCGCCGGTCGCGCCGGTGCTCAGCGGCAAGGACATTCTTTGGATTCAACAAGTGGTTCGCCAGGTGCCGGCCGCCCCGCACATGATCGACTACGCGGTCGACATCGCCCGGGGAACGCGACCCAAGGAATCGGACAGCCGGCCGTTTGTCGACAACTGGCTGGCCTGGGGGGCGGGCCCTCGCGCGGCCCAAAACATGATCCTGGGCGCCAAGGCCAGGGCCATTCTTCAAGGACGCGCCGCGGTCAGCGCGGAGGACATCCGCTACCTGGCCTTCCCCGTGCTCCGCCACCGGCTGTTCACCAATTTCAACGCCGATGCCGAAGGGGTGGGCGTCGAGCAAATCATCGAGCGCATCCTGCAAACCGTGCCCGAGCCATCCTACGGCGAGCCGATCGGGCCGCCGGCGGGGAAGATGCGTTCGACGATCAAGGAAGACAAGAATCCCGGGCAGCCTTCAACGTCCAAGCCACCCAGCGAGCCGAAAATCGGTCCGCCACAATCCGATTCACCGTAAGAGCTTAGCGCGTGGTTTTCTGCGACTCCTGACGGTTTCGCTCACAGATGCTCATCAGTTCCGTCTTGACCGCGTTCCGTTGGCTGGCTTCCCAGGCAGCGGTCAATGCATCGAGTAATGCATCGTCCCATGGTTGTTCGGGTTTTGATTGCAATGTGCGAATCAGGTCGGCCAACATGGATGGCTCGTCCGCCGCGCGGACACCAATGATTTGTTCAATTTCCTCCGGTGTCAATTCACGGATCGCTTGAGCCATTCGTTGCGCGCATTGGCCGGCGATTCCGTCCTGGAGGAGCAGAGCCCGACAATCCTTCCGGAAATCGGCGGCCGACATCTTATTGAGCCCTTGAGTGGCGAACAGAACTGCCGTTGGCTGGTCGAGATGCTCGAGCGCACAAGCCGCCAGAAGGCAGAAAATAGGTCCCGTCGATTCCGATTGCCACAATTCCTGCAATTCAGCGCCCGTGTATTTGCTTCGCTGCGCTGCCACCAAAAGAAGTTCTCGCAGTAGTGTCCAAGGCCATGATCGCCTCGAAAACACTTTGTCCGTGAATCGCACGCCAAAAGTGAGCAGGAAGGACTGTAGATTCGATTCATTCAGGTTCCCAAACACGGCCGGATCACATGGGATCGTAAAAGAATCTTTATCGCTCGTGTCTTTTTGAGGGAATAATTGGCCGACGATCTCGCTCAAACCTCCGGGACCGTCCAACACGCCCTTCTGTTGCATCACGCGGATGAGTCGCAACCAGCGAAGCGTTTCGGGGCCGTACTCTTTCATGGTGCCGAGCAGCTCTTCGCTACAGAGAACGCTGATCCACGAAGTCCATGGTGTTTTCGGATCGAACCTATTGGGGCAATGGGCCGTGGCCTTTTTGATTTCATCGAGCTGAGCCTGGTAGGCATTCGCCTCGAATTGTATCCGGTACCTTGACTGCCCGCTTTTGTCCTGCATGATGCCAGTCATTTCCAGAAGCCGGCCCGTGGAAGCATCGACGCGGTAGCTGTCGGTGGAACTACTGACAGTCAACACGCCGTCTTCGATGACACACTTTGCATCATTAATCCGTGAAAGGGCGACGATAAATGATGGATCCGCATTGAGTTGCGGCTGAAACACATGTGGAGATTCATCTTTATCTAGGCCATTAATGCATAAATCGAATTTGATAAATATATTTTTTTCACGGTCATCAAGATTTTCGTCAAGCCGAAATGCGAGGTTGCTATAGAACTTGGATTGAGGCGGGCTCGTCGCCGTTTTGAGAAATTTGGCGGCAAGTAGAGTCGGACAGAAAAACCCGTATTCCTGATCGGAGAAAACGACGGAGACGTCTAATCCTCGTGGAAGACCTTTATCTTCGTTGGGATCATAGTGTAGCGAAACAAAAAAACCATGAGCCGGGGAAATCACCAAACGCCCCGACTGATCAGACGCATCAACCGAAGCCGTTAGATCGCCCGGCCATAGCTTGGGATTGACCAACTGGTCGCGGAGCTTTAACAGGATTTTTTGTTCTTCCGCCAGCGGTTCACTGAGCCGTGGCGCCCAGGGTGATTCGAGCAAGTTTATCTGTAAGGTGGCCTGATTGTTCGTGGTTGGTGCATCCAGCGTTACGTCGGAACGAATGAACCGGCCCGACCGCCAAAGACGATATTCCAATTCAGCGGCCCAGTTGGGTGGCACGGACATGCCTGGTTTTAGGCCAAGATAGTCGAGAATTTCCTCGCGAGTGTTGTTCTTATTGCCGGTGATGACAATATCGCCAAGAACAGCGCGAGATCCTTCGTCGGAGATGCGAATAAGCAAATGGGCCGTTTTGCCGTCGGACTGCGGCAGCAGGCTAATCTCGAATGTTGAAAAAAACCCCTGATCCGCCAAGGCTCTACGGGTCCATCGTTCGATATTCTCATGCGCAATCCAATCAAAAGGAGCAGGCTTGCCGGGCTCCCAGACGGGATCTTCCATTTCGGCGTCGGCGCCCTCGCGGTCGACCCATTTGAAAGTGGTCTTGCCATCGGCTCCCTCAATAACCCAACGGCGGGCATCGTCGGGTGGTCCGGGCGAGGTAAGCGTCTTTACCAACTCCGTGGCCACGACATTTTGGTTGCCACGCACGAGGATTTCACCAGCCATGTACCGAGGGCCTTCCTCGATAGCAATGTGGATTTTCTTTGTCTCGTGGTTGATCTTCGAAGTGACCTGGGCATAGGGGAATCCGACTCGCTTGTACCCGCTGAGAATCTTATTGGAAAGCGTGGCGAGGTAGTCTTCCAGGGGTGCTGCGGGATGGCCGGCCAGAATGACCTCAGGATCGATGGCCGTGGTCTCAGCGACTTCCTCGGCCGTGAATGTTTTGCAGCCCTCGAACACCAGTCGTTCGGGATCGCCATACTCGTTGACGCACGATGGTCCATGCGCGGCGGCCATGCTGCCCAACAAGAGAATCATTGCGAACGACGCAATTCGCCCAAAAAACATACCCATCACCGTTTCCTCCCGATGGCCAGGTAGTGGTATCCGGGATTGAAGAAATCGAACGGTGCGGAGTATATCTGAGGCGGACCGAGAGAGGCAACACCAACGATGGCATCGTTGCAGAAGAGCTGTAGGGAAGCTTGCAGCTCCAAGGAGCACCCAGCCCCCTCAATTTACCTGTGTCGCCAATACCTGGCGATTTAATCCAAGTGTCGTAAAGTATAGCCCGTGTCAGTTGGACGAAACCGACTCTTTGGCAGACTCCTTCTCGCTCGCCGGGAGCGAGCTTTTAAGCAGGGTTTTATGACGCTCGGGGCAGGGGCGCAGGGGGTCGTGCGTGAAGCCGCCGGGTTCGTTTTGATACCAGTAGAAAACGGTGGCATAGTCGACCCAACCGCGGCCGGGAACCGACGCATCGAGCCAGGGCCGATGGTCGTGGCAATGGCGTTCTTCCCGCCAGTTAATGCGCCATTGGAGCGACTTCGTGAAGCGGATCGGCATGTAGTCGTGGAAGCGGTAGATGGACAGGCGGTGGGGAGTGCCTTTGTCGACCAGCGTCATGCCGGCGTGTTGACCGATGAAAGGCTGCTGAAAACCCCAGCTAAAGGTAAACGAATCCTCGGTGCCGAGGTAGTCGACGCTTCGGGGCCGGCCGTCGATATTGATTTCGTTGTTGCCTTCCATTATGTACATGAAGTTCTTGAAGCCCGGCTCGTCGGTCACCACGCTGAATTGCCGCCCGAGAACATGGCCGGTTCCCTTGACCTCGAAGAATACTTCGTCGGTGTTTTTGGTCAGTTGGAAACACTTGCGGCGATAGGTCGCATGGAAGTAGCCGAGCGAGGGATCCCACTTGGGCAAGGGTTCCCATTCGACGTAAGCGTAGCAGTCGAAGTTTTTGTCCGTGTCGTTGACAAAGATGACTTTGGCCCGCTTGGCAAACGGCATCGTGAAATAGCAGTTATAGCTCCAAGGGGCGCATTCGATGAGGTTGGTGCTGAAGTACTGGATAGCGCCGTTGCAACCGTCGCCGAAGAAATCGCCCAAGGGACATCGAACGGCAGGCTCCTTGGCGTCGTCGAACCAGATTTCCAGGACCACGCCGCGCGAGCCGATTTCCGTGGGACCGTGTCGCGTCGTGTGAATGTGGCGGATTACGCCCGGTCCGGTGAGATCGGCGACGGTGATGCTTTTTTTGGCCGAGAGCGGCTCGAGATCCTTATATCGATCATAGTTCCATCCGGCATTGGAGAAACCGGTCCGAACGTTCGGCCGCAGGGTCGCTGCGCAAAGGGCGTCGTCGGCCCGGAGCGAGGTTGAGGCCATCGCAAATGTCAAGCCAATGAGCGTGAACAGACCCGTGAGAAGAACTTTTGGCGGCATTTTCATTCTTTTGTATCCTTTTGGGTAATGGACGCGAATCAAGGGCTGTCGCGCTGGGGCCTCGGTGCTTTGATTTATGAAATTCAGTAACACTTCAGCCATCTGAAGTGGTTTTTGGTTCAGGTAATGGTGGTAGTTGTCGGGTAGTAAGGTAGGTGGCCAGGGCATTGAT
>JAFGAY010000282.1 GCA_016933425.1 Pirellulales bacterium | reverse complement strand
TTCGGTCTCGAGGATCACGCGCGACGGCGCGGTGATCGTAAACCAGCACCAGTCGACGTCGGTGGGCCGGTGGATGCTGTGCTCCTGGGCGGGGGCGTTGGCTTGAATCTGCTTGGCGGCCGCCGACGTGCCGTCGTCCTCGAAATCGTCGTCCAGATCGGCCAAAGCCACTGACACGGCGCTCAGTATGTAGCTGTCGATCGTCGCGTCTTGATAGCTCTCCTGCACGCGAACGTAGTACGTCCCGGGGTCGAGAAACGCCACGATCCGCGAGAACTCGCCGTTGCCGCTGTCAAAATCGGTGGCGATCGGCGTGTTCAGATTGGTCGAGGCGTAAAGCGCCATCCACGTGTCTCCCTCGAGCCCGTCGGTCTCGATTGCCACACGCGCCGGCGCGGCGAGTTGGAATGTCGTCCAGTCGACGTCGCTGGGCTGGTGAATGCTGTGCGGCTGCGGCGTGCCATCCAGAAACAACTGGGTGGCGTTTGCCGCGTCGTTGTCGGGCTCGAAGCCATCGTCCAGATCGGTCAGCGGAACCAGATTCAGGCCCAGCGCATAGCCGTCGAGCGCGCCATCCTGGTAGTACGATCCGACGCTGGCGTGATAGACGCCGGGCTGAAGGTAGACGACGACCTCGGCCAGGACGGCACCGTCGGGGTAATAGTCGTAGCTGATCTGGCGTGCCGGATCGTTCGGACCGAACAGCCGCAAGGCAACGCGTCCGGCGCCACCGGTCGCGGTGAGCGTCGCCCGCGACGCCTGACTCACGCTGAAGGTCACCCAGTCGACGTCGTAGGGCACGTGCAGCGAGTGGACCTGCGTCGCTCCAGAGGCGATGGGCTGGGCCGCTTGCACCGTGTTGTCGTCCTCATACGCATCCTTCTTGTTGGCCAGACCGACGGCTGTGACGGTCAACGTGTAGCTCTCGATGGTCGTGCTCTGGCCCTCCTCGGTCACCGCGGCGAAGTAATCGCCGGGCTCGAGGTACTCCTCGATCTTCGAGAAGTATCCTACGCCGCTGTCGTAATCGTAGGAAATCGCCTCGCTCCAGCCGCACTGGCCGGAACGAAACAGCCAGAGCTTCGTATCGCCGGCCGCACCGCCGGTTTCCAACGTCACGCGGGACACCTGCGTGAGCGTGAAGCGGACCCAATCGACGTCCGTCGCTTCGTGAATGCTGTGGGCCTGCGCCGTCCCGCCAATCGAAATCGACGAAGCATGATCGCAATCGTTATCGGTTTCAAAAACATCGGGACCGGCCGACAAGTGCAGCCGCGCCTCAAGAAGCTCGAACGCCAATCGGCGCGAGGCCGAGGAAAATCGTTTGTCGGCAAACGCAATCTGATTCCGACGTTCCGCATGCGTCTTCATCTTTAGAACCCATCGAATTGCGAAGGTGGTAATACCCTGGTCGTTTTTCGGCGGCAAATCGATGACTCGCAAACAGGAGGAAATTCCGTTTCCGTGAAGGAGCGGCTTTCCCGCTTGCCTGGTCTGGCCCTTGCCCGCGGACCGAAAAAGTCCCCATTCCTGGGAACTCAAATTTCCACTGAATAGCTTACCGAAAATCGTCAGCTCGGGGCAATCCCCCATGAAAAACGGCCGGCATGGCTCGACCCCATGATTGAGCAATTCTCAATGCCGTGGTTCGCTCCTTTCGGACCATCGAGCAAAACGGCGAACTTCGGAGGGTTCAGCGCGACGGCTGTCGGCGGACCTCACTCGATTCGCTCAGCGAAGCCACGGACGTTTTCAAGCAAGAGCGGCTGAAGGGAATCGTTGCCAAACCGAGCAAACCACTGGCTCCCATCGCCCGCGACCGGGATTGTACTGCCCCCGCATGACGGCATATAATCGCTCCATCATCGCGACCCCCCACACAGAGATCCTGAACGAAAACACGAGGATGGAACCATGCCCGAGGAGAACAAAAGTCGCATTACCACGGATCTTAGCGGACAAATTGCCCTGGTCACCGGGGCTGCCCGGGGGCTGGGCCGGCTGATTGCCGAGACGTTTGCCGCGTGCGGGGCCAAGGTTGCCTGCGTCGACGTAAACACCGACCTGCTCGAAGCGACCGTCGGCGCGATCAACGACGCCGGCGGCCAGGCCACGGCCCATGGGTGCGACGTGACCGATAGCCAGCGGGTCAACGAAGTGGTCGATCAGGTCGTGGCCCAGTGGGGTGGGTTGCGAATCTTGGTTAACAATGCGGGCATTACCCGCGACGGCCTGGTCATGCGCATGAAAGACGACCAGTGGGACAGCGTTCTCAACATCAATCTGCGAGGCACGTTTTTGTTTACCCGGGCCGCGTGCAAACCCCTGGTAAAAGGGCGCGGCGGGCGGATCATCAACATTGCGAGTGTATCGGGATTGATGGGCAATCCGGGCCAGGCCAACTATTCGGCGTCGAAGGCCGGAGTGATCGGCCTCACGCGGACCGTGGCCATGGAGTTGGCCAGCCGCAACATCACGGTCAACGCCGTGGCGCCCGGATTCATCGCAACCGACATGACGGCCAATCTGGGCGAGGAACTGGTCAAGACGATCGTTGGCCAGGTGCCGCTGGGCCGGCTGGGCCAGCCGAGGGACGTAGCCGACGCCGTATTGTTTTTGGCCAGCGAGGCGGCGGCTTATATTACCGGCCAGGTGATCACCGTGGATGGGGGGCTAACGGTGTAGTTGGGTTGGGAGCTTGGGATTTGGGGATTTAGGAAAAGCAGGGAATGCAAATCCTGGGTGGTCTGTTTCCGTATTTCTCGGCAGATGGCTATTTTCGTCGGGAACTGCCGGGGGAGATATGGACAAGATTAGCAAAACCGGCTATAGATTGAAGGCTTGTAGGGTTGTCAGAAAACGGGGCAAATTGTAGGATTTGCATCTTCCCTTTGGATTGGGCCTTGGCTTGATCCACGGAGAAAGATGGCTGGAAACGTTGTTGCACGCGAGTTTTCGCGGGAATTTATTGATCGCTGCATTAACCATGATCGGCGGGGCGACGCCAAATGCCCGGAAAACCGGGCTTCCGTTGGTCGCCCTGCGTTCATTAGCCATGCAGGAGTCAATAATCCTGACCGGACCGGCCGGGTGGAGTAGAGTTGTTTTTTTGAATTGAGTAATGGGGGAATGTTCCCCCTGGTTATCGAATTGAAGCAAACATCAGGAGGACCGTCAGGTGGCCTCAGTCGAAGAGCGAGTCGTTGACATCGTCGCCGAGCAGTTGGGCGTCAGCAAGGATCAGATTACCCGGGAAACTTCGTTCGTGAACGATCTGGGAGCCGATTCCCTCGACACGGTGGAATTGGTAATGGAACTCGAGGAAGAGTTCGATATCAACATTCCCGACGACACGGCCGAGAAGATTCAAACGGTCGGCCAGGCGATCGAGCATATCGAAGTGGCCGTGCAGGAAAAAGACGAGGCTTCCTGAGATCCCGTTCTCGGTCGCGGCGCGGCTGGTTAGCCGTTGTCGCATTTTCTTGCCGGAGACGATTCCCTTTATTACGAAGTGGAATGGGGTTTTCTTGCGATTTCTTTCATGCGAGCTTCGATGAAACGGCGCGTTGTTATAACCGGAATGGGCGTGGCGACCGCGTTGGGATGCCAGGTGGACGAACTTTGGCGGCGCATTTGCAACGGAGAATGCGGCGTCCGTCCGTTTACGCGTTTCGAGTGTTCGCATTACCGCGCTCGTTTCGGCGGCGAAATTCCCGATTGGTCGCCCGATGCCTACTTCTCGTCGAAAGAGGCCAAGCGGCTCGACCGTTTTTGCCAGTTCGCCCTGGTGTCGAGCATCGACGCCGTGCGCCAGTCGGGCATCGAGTTCGACAAGGAAGATCCTTTCCGGTGCGGCGTGATCATCGGCTCGGGCATCGGAGGGCTGAGCGAGATCGAGACGCAGCACACGAGATTGCTGGAACGTGGGCCCGAGAAGGTTTCGCCCTTCACCATTCCCAAGCTGATGGTCAACGCGGCCGCCGGCCAGGTTTCGATCCAATACGGCTTGCAAGGCCCGAACACGGCCGTTTCGACCGCGTGCGCGAGCGCCTCGAATGCGATTGCCGACGCAATGAAAACGATCCAGCGGGGCGCGACCGACGTCATGATCACCGGCGGCAGCGAGGCTGCCCTGACGCCGATGGCGCTGGCCGGTTTCTCTTCCATGCGGGCATTGTCCGAGCGCAATGATGATCCGACTCACGCCAGCCGTCCGTTCGACCGCGATCGGGACGGTTTCGTGATGGCCGAGGGAGCCGGCATCGTCGTGCTCGAATCACTCGAACACGCCAAGGCTCGGGGCGCCGTGATTCTTGCCGAGTTGCTCGGCTGCGGCGCGAGCGCCGACGGGACGCACATCACACAGCCCGACGAAAACGGCGTCGGCGCGGCCAAGGCCATGTCGCTGGCCCTGACCGAATCGGGGCTCAATCCGACCGACATCGACTACATCAACACGCACGGAACGAGCACGCCCCTGGGCGACGCGGCCGAAACAAGGGCCATCAAGAGCGTCTACGGCGATCATGCCCGGCGGGTGGCCATTTCGAGCACGAAAAGCCAGTTGGGCCATCTATTGGGAGCCAGCGGCGGCGTGGAACTCGTGCTGTCGATCATGGCGATCCACAACAACGTTGTTCCGCCAACGATCAACTACGAAACGCCCGATCCGGCGTGTGATCTCGACTACACGCCCAACCAGGCCCGCCAACGCGAAATCCGCGTGGTCATGTCGAACAGCTTCGGGTTCGGCGGGCACAACTGCTCGCTGGTAGTCGGCGAGTTCCGCAACGGGCAGGCGTAGGCGGTCTCGGGACCATCGAAATCGGTGGTCGAAAATTGCGGATATCCAAAGAGTGCTCCAATCGTCGAATCTGCCTGGCTTTCTTTCGCGCATGCGCCCTCGCCAACCGGGCCACTATCGGACAATGGCCCTGTCGTAATGCCCCGCCAGAAGGGAGTTTCGTCAGCTTTTTGAAAATTCAAAAACAATCTCTTGACAACCCAGCCTGAACTGCTAGAGAATGGCCGCCTATCCGCTGACAATTCGGCCAGCACTTTCTTTCCTGCCGGAATCATATTTCCTCACCCTCCAGGAGGCAGCACCATGGGCGGCTTCTTATCGGCGTTGAATCGATTACAAGCCATGACCCACGGCTCTCGCCGTGAACAATACCACCGCGTCGAGGGTCGGATTCGTCGCCTGTCTCGCTTGCGCGAACTGCGACTGGAGAGCCTGGAGGACCGGCGGCTTCTGAGCGTTGCCTGTCCGTCCGAGATGGGCGCCCTGGAATTATCGCGCGACGTCAAGGCGTGGACCTTCATGGTCTATCTCGACGGCGACAATAATCTTGAGGGAGCGGGAATCGACGATTTCCTCGAAATGGCTTCCGTCGGTTCCGACAGCAACATCAACATCGTGGTGCAGTTCGACCGCGTCAGCGACTACGATACGTCCTACGACGATTGGACGGACACGCGGCGGGGAATCATCATGCCGGGCGATCTGCCGGACGCGAGTTGGGGAACCTCGCTGGGCGAGGTGAACATGGGCAACCCCGCGAACCTCAGCGAGTTCGTCAACTGGGCCACGCTGAATTACCCGGCCGACAATTACGCCCTCGTCCTTTGGGACCACGGAAGCGGTTGGCGCGCGCCGGCCGACAACAAAGGCGCATGCTGGGACGATACCGACGGGGGCGATTATCTTGAAAACCGCGAGGTCGGCGCGGCCCTGGCCGCCGTTCCAGCAAACCTGGACCTGTTCGGCTACGACTGCTGCCTGATGGCCATGCTCGAGTGCGCCCACCAGGTCCACAACGAGGCGAGCGTGTTTGTCACGTCGGAGGAGACCGAGCCGGGCGACGGCTGGCCGTACGACGTGGTGCTCGCCCACCTGAAGACCAATCCCACTTGGACCGCCGCCCAACTCGGCGCCGACATCGTCGTCGAGTACGGCATTTCCTACGGCGGCGGCTATGGAACCACGCAGTCGGCGACGGATCTCTCCGTTGTCGGCGCGGCTTCTCCGTCGGGCTTGTCCGCGACGATCAGTGAATTGGCCGCCACGATCATCTCCGACGCAACGGCCGTCGATTACGATTTACTGCAAATCCATCGCGAAAACGCGCCCTATTTCTCGAACAGCAGTTATCGCGATTTGGGTGTGTTTCTGGCCGGGGTGGCCGGCGACGCCGATCTGACCTCCTCGATCCGCGACAAGGCCGGCGCCGCGCTGACCGCTTACGACGCGGCCATTATCCAGAATTTCACGGATCCCGCCTTGGGCGGCACGGGCCTGGCGATCTATTTCCAGTCGCCCGGCGCCGCGCCCGACTCCCAATACAACAGTTCGATCCTCTCGTTTGCCGGCGACACGCAATGGGACGAATTTCTGAACTGGTGGGCGGGTCCGGTCTGGCCCGGCCCTGATCTTACCGGCGCCGCGCTGAACGTTGCTCCCAGCCATCTCTACGGCGTCGCCACCGCGTCCGTGACGTTCACGGTCGCCAACCGCGGAACCCTCGCCGCGGACGCCGGGCCGTTCGACGTCGAGTTTTTCTTCTCCGACGACGCCGATTTCGACAATGGCGACGAGATTCCCGCCAATCTCGACGTTTCCGATCCCCACTTTGACCCGAGCAATCCCAACGCCTACCATTTCACCGCCCTGCCGGCCAACACGAGCGGTTCCGACACCATCACCCTGGCAGTTCCGAGCAGCGATCCGTTTGGCACTGACGGGTGTTATTATCTCGGCATGCGCGTCGACGAGAGCAACATGGTCCTCGAATACCACGAGTTGAACAACCACAGCGAAGGGCTCGGGCTCGACCTGGACGCCGTCGATTGGCTGGACGAATTCTACTCGATCAACATGGACGTCGCTCCGGGCTGGACCTACGAAGGCGAGTGGGCGTGGGGCGCTCCCCTGGGCCAAGAGGGCGATCCTTCCTCGGGACACACGGGCTCCAACGTCGTTGGCTACAACTTGTCCGGCACGTATGTCGACAATATCGCGTCGACCTATTACGTCACCACGGCGGCCATCGATTGCTCGGGCTATGAGAACGTCGCTTTGGATTTCTGGCGATGGCTGGGCGTCGAGTCCTCCTATTTCGACCACGCCACCGTCGAGGTCTCGAACGACGGCGCGACCTGGACCACGGTCTGGAGCAATCCACTCGAAGCCGTCTACGAAACGGCCTGGTCGTCGCAGCAGTACGACATCTCGGCCGTGGCCGACGATCAATCAACCGTTTATATCCGCTGGGGCTTGGGCCCGACCGACAGCAGCGTCACCTACTGCGGCTGGAACATCGACGACGTGGCGCTCTTCGGCACCCTCACCGGCCCCGACATGCGAGGTCCCCGGGTCGTGAGCCAGGAGCCTTCCGGTTCGGTCGGAGCCGGACAGTCCACGATGACATTCCACTTCAACGAGACGATGGACACAACCAGTTTCACCGTCGCCGACGACGTGGTCAGCTTCACCGGCCCCGGCGGAGTGGACCTCATGCCGCAAATTACCGGATTCACGTGGGCAAACGGGCAAACGCTCACCGTGCAATTCAACGCCCGGACCGACGTCGGCGACTACACCATGGTGATCGGCCCGAACATCACCGACGACGATCCGACCTTCAATCCGATGAACCAGGACGGCGACGCGATCAACGGCGAAATGCCGGCCGATTGCTACTCGGCCTCGTTCACGATATTCGACGCGATTTTCGCGGCCGACATGCAAAGCAATCCCGGCTGGACGTTGGAAGGACAGTGGCAATATGGAATGCCCGCCGGCAACGACGGCGACCCCAGCTCCGGTCACTCGGGCACGGCGGTGATCGGTTATAACCTGGCCGGAATGTATCCCGATTCCATGCCGGCGACGGAATACGCCACCACGCCCGTTTTCAGCACGGTCGGCTACACGGACGTTCGGCTGGGCTTCTGGCGTTGGCTGGGAATCGAATCGGCGAGCTTCGACCACGCCAACATTCAGGTTTGGGACGGCAGCGCATGGACCACGATATGGTATCACGATAGTGGAACCTTTACCGACAATGGTTGGATTTACCAGGAATACGCGCTTCCCGCCTCGGCAAGTAATCAGCCGCAGGTGCGCATCCGCTGGGGCATGGGCCCCACGGATGGTTCGGTGACCTATTGCGGCTGGAACATCGACGACGTGCTGGTAACCGGAACGTCGATAGGGCCGGATACGGTCGGGCCGAGCGTGATTGGGCAAACCCCGTCGGGCATCGTCGGCCCCGGGCAAACCTCGTTGCAATTCACCTTCAACGAACCGATGGACACCGGCAGCTTCACGATCGCCGACGACGTGCTCACGTTCACTGGACCCGGCGAAGTGGAACTCAAATCGCAAATAACGGGATTCGAGTGGATATCCGACCAGACGCTCGTCGTGCAATTCAATGCCCAGGCCGCCGTCGGCTACTACACGATGGCGATCGGCCCGAACATCACCGACGACGGTCCGAGCTTCAACCCGATGAATCAGGACGGCGACGGCGTCAACGGTGAATTATTCACCGATTGCTACTTCGGCTCGTTCATCCAAGAGGTTGGCCGGATCGAAGGCGACAAATGGAGCGACATGGACGGCGACGGCGTCCGCGACGACGGCGAACCAACGCTGGCGGGCTGGACCATCTATTTGGATGCCAACAACAACGGCGCCTGGGACGACGGCGAGCCGACCCAGGTCACCGACGCCTCGGGACATTACGTTTTCGACGACTTGGCGCCGGGAACATACATGGTCCGCGAAGTGGCCCAGCCCGGCTGGACGCAAACGTCTCCGGCGGCGGGTGGAGCGCTGGACAACTTCGACGACGGCAACATCGCTGAATACGTCGAGTATGGCGACGCCAGCGGTTCGTCGGTAACCGGCGCGGCGGCTCACGACGGGCCGTTTGGGCTAGCGCAAACGAATGGAGTCGGCTGGCTGGTCCGCGACGACGCCCAGGCCCATGTGGCACAAGGGCAAACGTTTTCGGTCTGGGTTAACCTGGGAACTGAATTGTCCGGCCGCGTCTATTTCGCGTTTGGCGCCACCGACAGCGGCGCCCTCTCGGCCGTGCTGGCTCCCAATACGGCCGAATTCATCATTCAGAATAATGCGGGCTACGGCTACTCAAATCTGGCAAGCGCGTCGCAGGTCTACTCGATCGACCATTGGTATCGCGTCGAGGTCGATTGGGGCGCCGGCGGCACGATTCTGGCCTCGCTGTTCGACAGCGACGGCGCCACGCTGCTCAACACGGTGACCGCCACCAGCACCACCATTACGTCTGGCGGCATCGGGTTCCGGGCCTTCGGCGGCACCACCTCGTGGGACACGGCGTCCAGCGGCGCCAGCGGCATTCCTGACGCTCACCGGGTGATTCTCGCCGCGGGACAAATTGTCACGGGCAAGGATTTTGGCAATCACCAGGAAGCGGCCGTGGATTATGGCGATGCGCCCGACCCCTCTTATCCAACCTTGCTGGCCAGCAATGGCGCCCGACACGCGGCCCTTGGCCCAATGCTCGGAGCAAGCCGCGACACGGAACCCGACGGCCAACCCTCGCCCGCGGCCAACGGCGACGACACGGCAGGCACCCCCGACGACGAAGACGGCGTTGTTCCGGTTGGTTCCACGCTTTGGGCATCGACCAGAACGGCCAATCCGACCGCCACGGTGCGAATCGACCTGCAAAACGCCGATCCGTCGAGCAACCGACTCGACGCATGGATCGACTTCAACCGGGACGGCGATTGGAATGACCCGGGCGAGATGATTTTTGACAATTTCGACCTGGGCATCAGCGACGGCGTGCAAACCTTGACGTTCACCATTCCGCGGGACCTGGGCGACAACGTCGATTTGGGCGATACCTACGCCCGATTCCGCCTGAGCACCGCGGGCGGCCTCGCGCCGACGGGCGCGGCCGGCGACGGCGAGGTCGAGGACTACCTGGTCTCCTTGTCGTCGTTCGAGCCGATCCCGGGCGACGCCGATCTCAATAATATCGTCAACGAGGCCGACGCGCGAATCCTGGCGGACCACTGGGGCATGGCGTCCGGAGTGTCGTGGACCGAAGGCGATTTCAACGACGATGGAAAGGTCGACGCGGCCGACGCCGCCGTCCTGGCCGCCAACTGGGGAGCAATGCCGTTTGAACCGATCCCGGGCGACGCCGATCTCAACAACATCGTCAACGAGGCCGACGCGCGAATCCTGGCGGACCACTGGGGCATGACGTCCGGAGTGTCGTGGACCGAAGGCGATTTCAACGACGACGGAAAGGTCGACGCGGCCGACGCCGCCATTCTGGCCGCCAACTGGGGAGCCATGGCCATCGAACCAATCCCGGGCGACGCCGATCTCAACAACATCGTCAACGAGGCCGACGCGCGAATCCTGGCGGACCAC
>JAFGAY010000281.1 GCA_016933425.1 Pirellulales bacterium | reverse complement strand
TGGCAACTACCTGAGCCCCACCGGGCTTGCCCCGGTGGTTCAAGGTTTGGCAACTACCTGAGCCCCACCGGGCTTGCCCCGGTGGTTTGAGGTTTGGCAACTACCAGGCCGAACCGCCCCCAACTTGGCGCACGTTTTATTCCCCGCCGGGCAGCCAGACCAGAAACGTCGTCCCTTGGCCCGGCGCCGACTCGATCCAAATGCGCCCTTCGTGCGACTCGACGATCTTCTTGCAGATGGCCAACCCAATGCCCGAACCGGGTAAATGGCGGCTTTTGGGCAGGCGATGAAGAATCTGAAAAACGGCCTCGTGGTGTTCGGGTTCGATCCCAATGCCGTTGTCGGCCACGCGCACAACGTGGCCCGAACCGTCTGAAACACTCGACACGCGGACTTCCGGCGGCTTTTCGCCGTGGAACTTGATTGCGTTGTCGACCAGATTCTGGAAAAGATGCACCAGGCTGGCGCGGCTGCCGCGTATCCGGGGTAATTCGCCGATCTGCAGTGTCGCGTGGTTGTCGCGAATGGTTCCTTCGAGATTAGCGACTACGTCGGCCAGGACCTGGTCGAGCCGGACCGTTTCGGTCGGCTGCTCGAACGGCTGGATCTGGGCGTAGCCCAGCAGGTCCCCGATCAAATGATTTAGCCGGGCCACGCCCTCGACGACTGCCCGAAGATATCGATCGGCCGATTCGTCGAGTCGTCCTCGGTACTCGTATCGCAGCAGATCGCAATAGCCCGAAATGGTTAAAAGCGGCGAACGCAGGTCATGCGCGATGATCGAGGCGAATTTGACGAATTCGTCCTTCGAGTGAGCCAACTGTTCTTCGCGCAGGCGGAGCGCCGTCTCCAAGGCCTCGATGCGCAAAGCCGATTCGTCCTTGTCGGCATCCATGGTACAGGTTCTCTTCGCGGCCTTTTCCTCGCGATGCTTCATTGCGCTACCTTCGCACGGCCAAGCTGATTTGTCCAGCCCTCCGGGCGTGGGGATTGCCGAAAAATGGCCATGAATGAACTGACGATCACCTTTTAGCGTCCATTTCCCAACTCAAACCCGTTTCCACGTCCCGGCTCGCGCGTTATCTTACGTCCGGTCCGGTTTTGTTTCGAGCACGTTTTTTGTTTTCGACCGATGTCCTTTCCGTCGGGCCCTCGGCCCGGCCTAACTCCGAGGAACCCCTAATCATGATCGACCCGAGAATGACCCGGCTGGCCGAAGTCCTCATAAACTACTCAACGGAACTCAAGCCGGGCGAAAAAGTGCTCATCGAAGCCATCGACATCCCGGTCGAGATGACCTGCGAACTGGTCCGCGTGGCCCGGGCCGCCGGGGCCGATCCGCTGGTCACGCTCAAGAGCAATCGGGTCAACCGCGCCCTGATGCTCCACGGGAGCGAGCCGCAAATGGACTTGATCGCCCAGACCGAAGCCTTGCGAATGAGCAACGTCGCCGCCTACATCGGCGTGCGCGGCAATTTCAACATCGCCGAGCAAAGCGACTTACCCGACGACAAACAAAAACTCTATCAAAAGACCGTCTGGCAAAAAGTCCACCTCGACATCCGGATTCCCAAGACCCGCTGGGTTGTACTCCGCTGGCCGTCCCCCTCGATGGCCCAACAGGCCAACCGCAGCACCGAGGAGTTCGAGGATTTTTTCTTCAACGTCTGCACACTCGACTATGCCCGAATGGGCCAGGCCATGCGCCCCCTGGTCGATCGGATGAACCAAACCGATCGCGTGCGGATTGTCGGACCGGGCACCGAGTTGAGTTTCTCAATCAAGGGAATCAACACGATTCCCTGCGACGGCAAATTGAACATTCCCGACGGCGAGGTTTTCACGGCTCCCGTGCGCGATAGCGTCAACGGCACGCTGCAATTCAACGCCCGAACAATCTACCACGGCGTGGTCCACGACAACGTGCGTCTTGAGTTCCGCGACGGCCGAATCGTCGACGCCGCGAGCACCAACACCGAACATCTCAACCACGTGCTCGACTCGGACGAGGGCGCCCGCTACATCGGCGAATTCGCCCTGGGCTTCAATCCCTATGTGACCGAGCCGCTGTTGGACATCCTTTTCGACGAAAAAATCGCCGGTTCGTTCCACTTTACCCCCGGCAACGCCTACGATGACGCCGACAACGGCAATAAAAGCTCGATCCACTGGGACCTTGTCTGCCTCCAAGACCCAGCCCACGGCGGCGGCGAAATTTACTTCGACGACCAACTCGTGCGCAAGGACGGCCGTTTCGTCGTGGCGGAACTGGAGGCGCTGAATCCGGAGAAGTTGAAATGACCGGTTCCGCGAAATAGCGTCGACTACCAAGGTATTACAGGGGATTTTCTTTTTTGGCTTGACATGCGTTCGCAATAATGCGAACATATATAAGGAGGACCCCCATGCCCCGGGTGCGGGTTGTCTTCTACCGCGAGGAAGACCAGTCGACGCCGGTTCTCGACTGGCTGGACAGGCTCACCGACAAGGCACGAGCCAAGTGTCTGGTCCGGATCGAACGGCTGCACGCATTGGGCAACGAGCTTCGGCGGCCCGAGGCGGATTACCTTCGTGACGGCATTTATGAACTTCGCATTGCGTTACAGGGGATCAATTACCGCGTGCTTTACTTCTTCCATGGAAGAACTGTCGCCGTTCTCTCGCACGGATTGGTGAAAGAGCGGGCTGTTCCACCAAATGAAATAGAGCTTGCCATTAAGCGGAAGAACCGTTTTGAAAAGGATCCTGAGTTGCATACACACATGGAGCCATAACCATGCCTACCCGAAAAAAGGCGACCAAGACTCGAAAGCCAACGAGCGATGCACTTGAGGTACTCCACCGTCGCTATGTCGAGGGCAAGCCCCAAATGCGGTCCTTGCTCGAAGAGGAGCGATCGAACTCCACGGTTGCTCGGCAACTCTGCCGAATCCGCGAGAAAGCCGGACTGAGCCAGCGCGAACTCGCCAAGCTGGTTGGCACAACCGCCTCGGTCATTTGTCGTCTGGAGGACGCGGACTACGAGGGACATTCTCTCTCAATGCTCCGCCGCATCGCCATGGCCCTCAACTCGCGTGTCGAAATCCGCCTCATTCCTGCGTCGCGAAAACACTTGCGTATTTGACGCATAAAACGCGGTTCATGATGAACCAGAACGATTGTCAGGCGCCCCCGTGCCTGACCTACCCAATTGCACACAAGGAGTCAACCACATGGAATACGGAGAGGGATTGAACGTCGTCGAATTGGCTGCTTATGGCGGCGATGGCTGGTCGCCGCGCGGCGACAGCACCAGGGATGAACTCGGCGTCCAGTGGCATCCGGCGCGCGTCGAGACCGAATGGGAGCCGCTCCGAGCCGTCCTGCTCCATCGGCCCGGCGGTGAAATAGAAAACCTCGCCGACGCCGACCGGCTACTCATGACGCACATTCCCGACGCGAACCGGCTGCGAGCCCAGCACGATGCGTTGGCCGAATTCTACCGGGAGCAAGGCGTCGAGGTTCATCTGGTCGATCCGCCCGACGGCGTTCGCGTTCCGCCGAATACCATTTTCTGCCGCGATCTGTTGGCCATGACTCCCGAGGGAGCGATTCTTTCACGAATGGCCTCGACCGTGCGCGCCGGCGAGGAACGCCTGGTGGCGCGACGACTCGCCATGCTCGGCGTGCCGATCCTCCTTACGGTGCGAGGTCCCGGAACCTTCGAGGGCGGGGCCGAACTGCTCTGGATCGACCGGCACACGGTTCTTCTCTCGAAAGGCATCCGCACCAACGAGCAGGGAGCTCAACAGGTTGAAAACCTACTGCACGCAATGGACATCGAAGTAGTTCGTGCCGCGCTGCCGGTCGGAGCCATGCACTTGCTGGGTACCGTGAACCTTATCGGCCCGGATCTGGCTTTGGCCTGGCCGGGCTCGGCTCCTTATGCCGCGATCCAGGCGCTTCGCGGCCGCGGGTTCCGTATTGTCTACCTCGACGACCGCGAAGAACGCGAATTGGGCATGGCCTTGAACCTGGTCACCCTGCGGCCCTATCACGTGGTGATGCCCGCCGGCTGCCCGCGCACTCGGGCACTGCTCGAATCGGTCGGCGTTACGTGTTTTGAGCTAGACGTGTCCGAGATCATCAAGGCCGAGGGAGCCATCGGCTGCGCCACCGGCATTCTCTGGCGCCAGGAATAAACCGCGAGTGCTTGGGACAGCCGTAGGTCAGTAGTCGTAGTAGTCGTAGGTCAGGCACCCCCGTGCCTGACAGCATCGAATGACCCCGGCGGAAATCACCATGACAAGTAACAATGGCTGTAAGCACGATTGTCAGGCACCCCCGTGCCTGACCTACCCTATTTGCAGCATGGTAGGTCAGGCACCCCCGTGCTTGACAACAATGATCCTATCGACAAACAAAACAACTTCGTCCAACATTGACCGACATGGGATGCCCGACACATGATTTCTTCACCGTCCGTGAAGCAAATAACGCAGCAGTCCGTGGGTCTCGAAACCGCCGCCGACGGCCAGGATTCGGTTCACCGGCGTGTCGGGATGAACCTTGCCGAACATCGACAACGCCCAGTGGATTTCGTGGGCCACGTCGTCGAAAACAGATCGGGCCGCGTCGTGCCATTGACGTAAATCTCGCGATTTCGACGGCGATCGCTTCAGTCGCTCCGCCTCGGCCATGGTCACTCCGAATTGCCGGGCCAACGCGCGGTTGATCTTTTCCGAACCCATGCCCGCGCTGTGAAACCAGACGCCTTCGGCGAACCAGACAAGAAAACCGGTCGTGTCGCTGCCGATGTCGACCATGGCGACGGCTTCCGACGGGCCGCGGTTGCTGGCGTCTCGGCTTGGGTCGCCGCCGGGCAGCAGGCCCTCGCGGTCGAAATGATTGCACACGGCCAGCGCGTCGCTCTGGAGCACCTTGGCGCGAATGCCGGCCCGTTCGAACATGGCCAGATGCTCGTCGATAAACGAACGCCGGGCGGCTACAATCAGTATCGGTTGGGCGCCGTTCGGCGAGGTAGCGGTCCGGGCCGCCTCGACCAGTGGTTGATAGGCCCATTCCAACTCCGTCAACGGAAACGGAAAGGCCCGGCGTGCCTCGAACCGCACGGCGGCGTCGAGTTTCTTGCCGGCCATCGGCGGCAGATTCACGACGCGGCAGAAGGTTTGCCGGCCGGGCAGACCCACGCACACGCAATCGTCGGTTATCGAGTGTTGCCGGCGAAATTGTTCCAACACGCCCTCGACAATGGCTTGTTTCTCCTCGGTGCTGGCGACCTGGTCGAGGCTCTTGGGCAACTCGGCCAGCCAGGCCGC
>JAFGAY010000280.1 GCA_016933425.1 Pirellulales bacterium | reverse complement strand
ATCGTCGGCGCCCAGGGCGCTGAGGTTCGTCGTCGTGGTCGTCGTCGGGTTGGGACTCGCGGCGGCCGCGGTCGCCACGGTCGGCGCCGTGTTTGCCTCCGGCGTGATTGTGAAAGTCGAGGTATTTAGCGTGGTATCGTCGCGGCTGCACAGCGCGAATCCAACCAGAACCGTGGAAGTCATGCTGATCGTCCGCGATCCGACGGTGGTCCACGTGCTCCCGTCGGGAGAGATCTCGCCGGTGAACGTCGAGCCGTTCCGGCTGATTCGGATGTAATAGGGCGCCGTCACGCTAGGGCCGTAAACGTCGCTAACATAACCGTTTGTCGAAGACCGCCATTGAAAGACCGCTAGATGGGGCGAGATATAGATCATGGCGTGCTTCGAGCCAGCCGACGTCGACTGGCGGATCATGAGGCCGGCCTTGGACCAGTAGTTGGTTTCCTCGACCGTCGCGACGCGGGCCGTGTAAGAGAAATCGCCGGAGACGGACTTGTAGACATAGCGAAACTCGTCGCTGGTGCCGAGAATCTCGCTGCCGGCGGCAACCAAGGTGAACGTTCCATTGTTGTATCGGGCGGCGCCCGTGCCGCCGACCGCGCCGATGTCGGCCGTGAGCCAGGGGGTGGGCAAGGCGCACGCGGCGGGCGCGGCGGCGAAAATGACCATGCTCGTGGCGACTCGATTGCCGTTGATCGCCGTCACGCGGTAGTAATACTCGGTTGTCGGCGTCGCGTATTTATCGACATAGCTCGTACCGGTCCACGTCGACGTTAGCGTGCTGTAGGAGGTGCCGTTGGTCGATCGCTCGACCTTGTAGCGCGTCGCCCAGTCGACCGGATCCCACACGATGGACATTTGGTAGGGCTCTTTGCCTGTGAATTCGAGTCCGCCGAGCCGCGTGACCACGTCGGACACGGCCGAGGCTCCGCCGGCGTCGAGCGTCACGACGCGATAGTCGTAAGCGCCGGTCGACGGAGGCGTGTTGGTGAACGACGGCACGTTTTTGCCGACATTGCCCACGGTGGTCCAACTGTCGGCGCCGTGCACCGACCGGTCGATGCGGTAGCCCGTCTCGCCGCTAACGTCGCGCCAGTCGAGCACGACCTGGGTCGGGCTGATGGAGTTGACCACCAGATCGCTGACGGCGCCCGCCCGGGGCGTCGTGTTCACGGCGTCCGAGGGCAACGACACGGCCCCGCCGGCATCCACGGCCCGGACGCAGTAGAAATAGGGCTGATACATGACGAGTCCCGTTTGGGGATCGGTCAGGGCCGAATCGGTGTAGCTGGTCGCGCCGGCGGTCGTCGTGCCGACCTGAACGTAGTTAACGCCGTCGGTCGATCGTTCGATGGCGTAACCCGACTCGCCCGAAACGTCGCTCCAAGAGAGGCTGATGCTCGTGGCCGTCTTGCCCGACACGGTCAAATTCGACGGGGCCGCCAGGGCATTGAGGGTGGGGCTGGGATTCAGGTTGCCCGACAGACTCGCGCTCGTCATGGTGGCGACGTTCAGGGCATGATTGGTCGGCGCGGAAGGGCTACCCCACGTACTGACGTTGGCGGTCGAGACCAGGCCGATGTAGACCGTGTCGCCCATAGCGATGGTCTGATCGCCGCCAAACTGCGTCCAGGAGGATCCGCCGTTGCTCGAGACATAGGCGCGGAACACGTTGCCGGTTCGGGTCAGCCGCAGTAGGTAGGAGGTATTGGCGTAGCGGGACGAGGAAGTCGTGCTGCCGCCGGTCGAGTTTCGCGTCAAGAAGGACGCGCTGGTGGTCGAAGTGAGCACGACGGCCGCGCTTTTGGCGTTCGAGTCGAGCGAGTCGCGGATCATGACGCCGGCCTTCGGACTCTGCGTGGTGCCGAGGCTCGACACGCGAACGGTAATCGACCCGTCGCCCTGGAGCGTTTGATAAAGGTATTGAAAGCTGTCGTTGGTTCCGCCAATGCTGGAGCTGGTCGAGGGATAGTTGAAATAGCCGCCGCCGGCCAGGGTGTACGTGCCGGCGTTGTAGCTCGCGTAGCCGGCCCGGGCGTTGAGACCGACGTTTTCCGAGGTCCACGAGTCGGGAAGCGGATCGACCCGCAAGTTGTATTTTCCCAGATCGCTGTAATTGCCGTGGCTTTCGACGATGGCGTAATAAGTCCCCGGTGTGGTGAAATCGAGGGTCAGAAACTGGTCGTTGACCATCGAATAAGGTTCGTTGCGGGGATCGCCGTCCTCGGCGGCCATGAGTATGCCGGACGAATTGTAGATCGACAGTTTGAGGTCCACGCCGGTCGGCTCTTCGCGCGTGGCCCCGATGGTGTAACGCCCGGCCGCGTCGACCGAGAAGGAAAACGTATCGGCGTCGGTCAGCCGCTCGATGATGCCGGTGATCGACTGGGTCACGCCGTCGACTTCCAGGGGCGTGGCGCCGGCAATCGAGCCGGCCGTGCCGCCGAAATCGTCGGGCCGGAAGCCGTCGCCCGTATAGCCCGTCGGCGCGTTCTGCTTGATCAAATCGGCGATGTATTTTAGGTCGTCTTGAAGATAGGAGGCTCCGCCCGGATTGTGCCATGGTTCGGCGTGCCAGAGGTACCATTTGTCGACGACCTGCGACGATCCGCCCATGACGGTGCCTCGGAGCGGGTCGTCGAACTGTGCGTAGACTTCGATGTTGTTTCCCCACGCGTCGAATTCCGAAATGTGGCCGCATCCAAACGTGTGGCCTACCTCGTGCACGATGGCCGCCTGAACATTGAACGGCGACCAATCGCCGTCGGACAAGGAGCCGGGCGACGTATGAGGAAAAATGCTCCAGGCGAGCCCGCCGTTTTTATACGAGGGCGTGATGACGTGCCAGGCCGTTGGTTGGGTGGACACGTTCGGTTGGATGGTGGTGACGTCGAGGTCGAACATGGAGTACCAGGCTTCGACCTGACGCCAGCTTTCGATAATCGTGGTCTGCTCGGTCAGATTGAACGTGGATCCGTCGCCGTCCTGGGTAAAGGGAAGCCAGCTTTCGGGATCGTATCCGTCGAAGTCGAGAAAGAGCGAGGCAGGCGCGCCCGGCCGGCTGTGGAGAATCGGCATGCCGTTTTCCAACGTATCGTAGGTAAACGCATCCATGACCTCGGCCGCGGCGACCGCGGCCTCGGTTTCCAAGGCGGTTGCCTGAGCCTCGGAGGTTTCCGTGTCGGAAATGGATACGTCCGACATCCACACGGTCTGTGGATCGACGGTTGCCAGCAAATTGGCTTCGAGCAACTCGGCCAGCGAACTGCCGCTGAGCATCATCCGGGGTTCCAGCGACTCCAACCGAAGCGGATTTGCTCTTCTTCCTTGTAAACGCGATCGGTTCGACTTCCTCGGGAAAAAATTCATGTTTTTCCGCCTCGGGTGGAAAAGGGGGGTGGGTGTGTGGGTCGGACGGTAGTTGCGCGGCAAGGAAACCGTCGGCGGTATGTTCCAGACCGCCTTGGATAGCCAAGCGCCAGGGGAATATCGGTCGTTAATCGGATATCTTCGGCCGACGTTCGACGCTTGCCCACACCGAACGCACTAAGCCTGCGTTGGCGACCACCGAGCGCATGAATTGGGAAGAATCGCCGCCTTGATGCCCCGGGCCGCAGGGCCCGTCAGCCGGCATCCAGACCACCATTGCCGACACAAACCAACGCGGCGTGGAGGACGGCAACTCCACGACACGGCGGAAAGCATCTCGCTCCTGTTTCATGCCAAGGAGTCAGCATCCACCGCGCGTCCCGGATCGAGCACAGAAACACCCTCCACCCAGCATGATGCACGTAACTCGATTCGTACCCTATTCATGGTAACGGAGCCGGTCGGGATCGTCAATGAATTCGACTGCCCAAGAAAGGGCTTTACCCTGGGTCGTATATCGAGATCTCGATTTCCCCCGGCGCGTACGGTTTTTTT
>JAFGAY010000039.1 GCA_016933425.1 Pirellulales bacterium | reverse complement strand
GACGACGGCACGGTCACGCTTGGTCCGGCCTATGGAAAAGTGCGCATCGCCGGCATGACGACCGAGGAGGCCGCGAGCGAAATTCGATCGAAGCTCGAACTGATTCTCGCCCGGCCCGAGGTCTCCGTGCAACTTGCCCGGGGAGCGGACATGGAGCTGGTTTCCAGCGTTTACCCGGTTGCGATCGACGGGACGGTCAACCTGGGCCGCTATGGCGCGGTCCACGTGGCCGGCAAAACGATCGTCGAGACCAGGCTGGCCGTCGAGAAGCATCTCGAGCAATACTTCGACTCGCCGGAAATCTCCGTCGCGGTAGACTGTTGCAACAGCAAGTTTTGCTACGTGGTCACCGAGAGTTCGAAGCTGGGCGACAACGTGGTTCGATTGCCGGTCACCGGCAAGGAGACCGTCTTGGACGTGATCAGTCAGCTCGGCGGTTTATCGCAGGTTTCGAGCCGAAAAATTTGGATCGCGCGGCCGGCGCCGCCCGACGCCGGCAAGGAGATTGTGCTGTCGGTCGACTGGCTGGCGATTACGCGGCGCGGCTCGACGGCGACGAACTATCAGATATTTCCGGGCGATCGCATTGTTATTGCCGAGAACAGCGAGGCCGCGGCGATGAACTCCGCGGCCCTTCTTGAGAAAGGGAGGACGCTCCATGAATAACGCATCCCTGGGCATAGGCCGGTTGATAGTCCGCGGCGCCTTTTTGGCGATGGTGTGTGCCGGAGTGGCTCGATCGACGACGCCGGAGTCGGGCGACGCGCGCCCGGCGACGGCCGTGAAGTCTGCCAACGCGCTTGAATCCCGATTCTGGCCCACGGCATGGCAAGAGGGTCCCACCCGGCAGCGCCCGGACATCGTGTTTCCCCAGTCGATTGGCGCCGAGGTTGTTGCGACTCCGGAGGGCCGGCGCCGGGAGCCGTTGCCGAAGGAGGAATACGCGCCGCCGGCAGGGGAAGGGGCGCCCGGCGTTCCCATACCGCCAACCGACCCGCCGGGGCCGTTTGGTTTGGGTCCCGACTTCGGGGAGGGTCTGCCCAGTCTCGACGCGACGCCGCCGGCGCCTTCGCCCGAGAAACGTTCGGAGAAGGAGACGCCGTCCCAGGATGAAGGTCTGCCGTTGGTCCTGCCGCCGACGTCGTTGCGGCATGTCGCGCCGGTCTTTCGCCATGCGGCCATGAGTTCCCGTGTTTCGTCCCGGGGCGAAAATCCCGTGAAAACCGTGTCGCACGAAGAGACGGAGCCTTCCACCGGTGAAAAAGAAACGCCCACGCGCGAGAACAGCGGCCTGCTGACGGTCCACGTTCCCTATGCCGCGAAAGTATTCATCAACGGCCGCCCGACCGCCGCCCGGGGTAGCTGCCGGCGATTTGTTTCTCACGATTTGAAGCCGGGCCTCGTCTATAAATACGAGGTTCGTGCCGAGTTGGTCCGCCATGGTCGCCTCGCGGAAGAAACCAAGACGCTTTACCTGACCGCCGGCGACCTGGAGGGAGTCGCCTTCGGTTTCAACCGCGAACCCCTCGCGGGACCATAACGACAAAACGTGTGTAATATTTCAGCCGAATGAATGTTCAACGAGTAAATTGTTAGCCGCCGCGTCTGCTCGACGTTTCTAAAACATGGTATGCGAACGCCGCGCAGGCGCGGCGGTTAACACCATTTTTTTCATTCGGATGAAGTTTTACATGAATCAAGTCCCCTCGGCTGATGCAAAACGCTGCCTTTGCTGGAACCGCGATTGCAGCCAGTCGACCCGGGCGTTTTCGCATTTGCCGAGACGATTCATCGCGGCACGGGAACCAGGTCGATCAGGATGAGTTGCGGTCGGCAGAGGAATCGCAGGCGGGGGGCGTGGCCGCGCTCCATGCCCACGCCGCGCGAAACCAGAAGTTGGGCTCCGCTGGGAAGCGTGGTCAGTCCGGCCGCCCAATGCCGCGGCACGTCGCAGCCGGTTTGGATAGCCCCGAACCCGGGCAACCGCACTTGACCGCCGTGGGTATGCCCCGCCACGAGCAGGTCGGCGTCAATTTGTCCTCGGGCAAACACGGGCCCATGGCCGAGCACGAGATGGAATCGGTCGGCGTTCTTGCGTTCTATTTTCATGGCCGGATGGAACGACTCGCCCATGGAGAGGCACGTTAGTTGCAAAGGTCCAATGTCGAACGATTGGGTTGAAATGACGGGAACCACGGGCAGGCCGTCGAAGATTTTTCGCCAAGGCCGCCGGGCGTCGACGTTGCCCTGGACGGCAAAAACGCCCTCGGGCGCATCGAGGCCGACGTCCTTGACCAGCGCGTTGAGTTCCCGGCATACCGCTTCCACGCGCGACGGCGGCGCCTGGACGTAATCGCCGGCCAGCAGGATCAGGTCGGGCTTTTCGGCGCGGAGCCGGGTGAACACCTTGCGTTCGTAGGAACCGGCCTGGTCGGTTTGAAGATCGGCCACCACGGCCACGCGGATCGGGCGACTCAGTTTCGGGCTTTCGATTCGCAGATGAGTGACCTCGAGCCAGGTCGGCTCGATCCAGAAGGCGTCGACGGCCATCAGCACCAGCGCAGCGGCCGTCGCGGCGGAAAGCAGGGCCGTCTTGGGAGCCTTCTTGCGCAGCAACAAGGCCCCGCCGAGCGCGCAAATGGGCCCGTGGAGAAAAATTACATAGGCCACGAGCCGCACGACCGGGAAGTTGCGAAAACCGGCCATGCTTATCCGAGAAATGAAAGAAGGTCCGAAGTTGAACAGGCAGACCAAGAGAAAGCTCGCGCCGGCTGCGAAAAAAGCGGCAATCCACCAGGCGGCCGCCTTGCGAAATCGATGCAAGAACCATAGCCCGGCTACGTCGACGCAGGCCATCAGCAGGTTGAAAGTAAAGACGCCCTCGACGGCCCAGCGATGCATGAACGACGACTCCGACGGATTGGGGAAAAACGGGTAATTTCGACATTATACCGCGAAAAGACTGCCGGACGTCGGACTTGAGTTTTTTGCCCTCTTCGGCTAGGCTGACGATCGCGGATTCTGACCATGGAGGTTTTGGACGTGTCGGAACAAGACCAATTCGTTGCCATTCCCACGCTCGGCGCCTGCAAACATGCCTCGCCGCTGCGGCGTTCGCTCGTTCCCGGGGACGGGCTCGGCCGGTTTGTGCCCGACGATTTGTATGTCCGCCACGAGCTTCAAGTCCGGCGCGGTCAGCCGGACCAAGGCGGCTTGTTTTTCGAGAAAGCCGGCGCGAGGGAAAATATCTTTTTCGATCCCGCGCGCACCCGCGCGGCCATTGTCACGTGCGGCGGGCTGTGTCCGGGATTGAACAACGTCATCCGCTCGCTGTTCATCGAGTTGCACATGAACTACGGAGTGCCCGAGGTCTTGGGCATCCGCTACGGATATCGCGGGCTCGACCCGGCCGTGGGCGAGCCGCCGGCGCGTCTGACGCTCGAGATAGTCGATTCGATCCACGAGAACGGCGGAACGATCCTCGGCACCTCGCGCGGCCGGCGCGACGTGGGCACGATGGTCGATTTTCTCCAGCAACAAAAGATCGATATCCTCTTTTGCGTCGGCGGCGACGGCACGCAGCGCGGCGCGCACGAAATTTACGAGGAAATCACGCGGCGCGGGCTGGCCATTGCCGTGGTCGGCGTTCCCAAGACCATTGACAACGACATTCCGTTCTGCGAGCAGTCGTTCGGCTTCATGACGGCGATCGAACAGGTCGAAACGGCGCTGCGCTGCGCCCACATGGAGGCCCGGGGCGCCTACAACGGAATCGGGCTGGTCAAGGTGATGGGCCGCGACGCCGGGTTCATCGCCGCGTTGGGCACGCTGGCGAGCCAGGAAGTCAATTTCACGCTTATTCCCGAGGTTCCCTTCGCGCTGGACGGGGCCAACGGGCTGCTGGCCGCGCTTCAGCGGCGAATCCTCGCGCGGCGCCACGCCCTGATCGTCGTCGCCGAGGGCGCCGGCCAGGATCTTTTCGACCGCGAAACGACCACCTGCGATGCGTCGGGCAACCGGCTGCACCACGACATTGGATTGCTG
>JAFGAY010000279.1 GCA_016933425.1 Pirellulales bacterium | reverse complement strand
GGACATCTCGACGCCGACTGCTTTTACGTCTCGTGCGAACGAGTGCGGCATGGTTTTCTGCGCGGCCAGGCCGTGGGCGTGCTGAGCAATCAGGGGGCATGCGTGATCGCCAAAAGCTACGAGCTGAAATCCCGGGGCATCACCACCGGCATGCCCATCTGGGACGCCTTGCCGCTTTGCCCCGAGGCCATCTTCGTCAAACGCGATTTCGAGTGGTACGAGGTTCTTTCGCGGCGGATGCACGACGTCGTGTGCCGCTTCAGCCCGACGGTGGAATACTATTCGGTCGACGAGGTGTTTTTCGATGCCCGGTCGATGACGCATTCCGAGGCTCTCGCCTTGCAAGACCGCGTTTTGCGCGAGACGGGCGTGCCGGCGAGCGTGGGCATTGCGCCGTCGAAAATCCTGGCGAAGCTGGCTTCGAGTTCCCAAAAACCGTTTGGTTGCGTCGTGGCCGTCGAACCGGAGGCCGTTGCCCGGTTGCTTCACAATCGGCCGGTCGACAAGATCACGGGCGTCGGTCGGCGCAGCGGCCGCAAACTCGAACGGCACGGCATGCGCACCTGCGCGGATTTTGCCCGGGCCGACCGGCGATTGATCCGTCGTTTGTTGACCAAACGGGGCGAGGACTTATGGTGGGAGATGAACGGCGCGTCGGTGTTGCCGCTCAGCGCCGCGCGCGCGCCGCACAAAAACCTGAGCCGCGGCGGCAGCCTGGGCATCGCCACGGCCGATCCCCATCGCGTCACGGCATGGGTCGCGCGAAACGCCGAGCGGCTGGTCGAGGCGTTGGACTATCACGGCGTCTGTTGCGAACAGCTTGCGCTGAGCCTAGAATTCAAGGAAGGCGGCGGCGCGATGCGCCGCGCCGGCCTCTTGGCGACGGCCGATTTCCACGAGCTATACGCCGCCGGCGTCCAATTGCTGGCCGCTTGTTGGCGCGGACAAATCGTGTCCTACATGCATTTGATCGCCGGCAAGCTGGTCGACCGCCGGTGCATTCAGCGTTGCCTCTGGGAACGGCCCGACCCAAGGCAGCAAGCGATTCGACGCGTCAAACGGTTGATCAACGCCCGGATCGGCCGGTTCGCGCTTCGCAGCGGCGCGACCCTTCCGTTGGACGACGTCTACCGCGACGCGACCAATTCATACGATATTTGCGACATTTACGGAAAAACGTGTTTTTGAAAGAGTTTTGGCAACATTTCCAAGCACGTATTTCACGGCCTTCCCATGTGTTTTGGCATTGCACTTCCGATCGACGCCCTGCCCGAAGAACTGGTCGCGCGGCATTCCCATCGCGTGGCGACGCGCGAGCCGGGGACCTCGCGCGAGTTGCGGTTTACGTTTCGCGATCCTCGGGCCGAGTTGCCCGTCTGGCACGACAACCGCCTGGAGATTCTCGCCTGGGGCAATCGCGACGACCGGGCGTCGCGGTTGCCGCGCACGGGCTGGTGTCGCCAGGAAAGCCTGGAGGCGGGCCGCTGGTCGTGGCTCCACCCCGAAATGGTCGACATTCCCGCCGCCTTGGGACTGGAAAAAGGCGTTTGGTTTTTGATCACCGAGGGAATCCGCGGCGTCCTGGTCCACGACCAGCACGGCCAACCGCGCATCTACATGCTCACCCAGCCGGCGTCCCACTACTACGAAATCATGACCCGGCATAATCGCATGCCGGTGTTGCTGGGACAGCAAATGTGAGGGCCCATCGGAGACTGCCGAGTCAATGCAATAGGCGAGCAACCGGATTCCGATCCGAATGCACTCATCCCGAAGGCGGTTTGCAGAGCTTCGGTCGATCGAACTGCCCGCCGAGACCATGCGAAAGCTGCTCAGCGATTTTGCGCCGGTTCTTGGCCAAGCTTCTTCCCGCCGGGGAGAGCCATGCTCTGCGCGTCCTGGGTCGCCTCGGCAGACGGCGGTGGAGGAATTTCATCCGGCTGCGTGACGGTGGCGCCCTGTTCACACCCTATCATCTGCCCAAGAAAAACGACTCCCAAAACGACCGCGATAAATTTCCTCATCGAGAAGCCTCCAAGCGTTACACGAGAAAAATCATTGGAACCATAGACGACGACACGCTTCGGACGTGGCTTACGGAATCTCGCCGGTTATCTGTCCGTCGCCCATTCCCGCCAGATATCGGTACACATACTTGTCGATATCCCGGCTAATCGCGTGAATACTGCCGTCGGCATAGCAAAACTGAACAACCTCGGCGTGGAAGCTGCTGTACTTGGTTTGGCTATTCCAATCCTCCAGGTCGCTCTGTGTGGTGCAGATGCCGCATCCGGCCCAGGCAAATCCCGCGCAACTCGTCTCGCCCGTGCTTTGCCTGATTTCGCCCGCAACCTCGCCAAACAAAAACGTGCTGCTAGCTCCGTCCGTAATGTCCCGCAACGACGTCTTCGAGCGGTTGTTGAAGATGCCGATTACTCGGCCCGCGTCCAACGTATCCCGTCCTTCAATCGGGTCTACATTCGGATCCCATTCGACCCCCGGCGGAAGGACGTCGCCGACGAAACCTGAGCATCCAAGATAATTCGTTGTTCCAAGCTTGCTGCAATCAACACCCGTCAGATTGAGAATGGTCGGGACGACGCTCGAGCCATCATAGAAGAAGATATTTGCTGGAAACACGCCCTGTGTATATTCCTGGTGATGCGACGGACACAACAACGTCGAGATATGGGCGTGAGCCGCATTCCAGGCAATCTCTTGTGACCACCATGGCACTACCCGCGAGGGATCCTCGTCATTGCTCACATCAATGTCCAGCAACGAAACCAGATTGCCTGAAACCGTCGCCCTTTCGAACGGCTCGTACAAGCTGTCGAGTTCCAGATAGGGCAACAGAAAAACAAACACGCTCGTATGCTGGTCCTGCCAGTTCAAGCTACTAGACGGGATCGGTCGGGGACCAAGAAAGCCCGGCGGGAAAACCGTCTTGGCCGACTCAAACGTCATCGCCGCCAAACCAAGTTGCTTCAGATGGTTGCTACACTGCGTCCGCCGCGCCGCTTCGCGCGCCGCTTGCACGGCCGGCAGCAATAGGGCAATCAAGATTCCGATGATGGCGATGACGACAAGAAGCTCGACGAGTGTAAACGCGACCCTCTCTTGTGCCCTTCTCATTGGCAAGACCCTTAATATCGCAATGGACCCGACCCCCGTGAAACACTCGCCCCCCGCGAGACGCACGGTTAGAATCCCCCCCATTGTAGATATCCATCCGGCCCATGTCAAGGATTTACGCGGAGAATCCCCCGGACAATCCGGCCTTTTGCGGCGGCACCCTGCGGCCGAGGGAATTCCCGGCTAATGGCCGTTGTTTTTCGCCCGGCCGAGTCCGGTTTTGCCGCTTGCGCCGCGAAAAAGAAAGCTACATTTGCCCAGTAGCGGTGCGGCCGCCCGCCGACGGCGGTAACTCTCCGGCCGCTCCCCTTTTTAGCCTTTTTCACGAAACGAAACAGGAGAGAGACTCATGATCGAAATTCTTCCCCAAAGCACGGGCAACGTTGTCGCGGTGCGGGTCAACGGCAAGCTGGTCCACCAGGATTATCAGCAGTTCATTCCCCGGCTGGAAGCGATTCTCCAGCAATACGGCTCGCTTCGATGCTATTGCGAAATGGTCAATTTCGAGGGGATCACCTGGCAAGCCATGATGGACGAGATCCAGTTCGACGTGCGGCATTGCAGCCAAATCGAGCGGTGCGCCATCGTCAGCGATTCGGCCTGGAGCCAGTGGATGACCGACTTCTCGAAGATGGTCTTCAGCAACGCCCAAATCGAATGCTTCACGAGCAATCAGACCGAGCAGGCCTGGAGCTGGGTTACCGAGGACGTTGAATACGCCGGAGCCACGAGCGGCGCCCAGCGGACCAAGGCCTCGAACACGACCGGCGGCAGCCAGAATACCGGCCGCAACACGACCGGCGGCAACCAGAATACCTGGGGAAATACGACCGGCAACACCCAGAACACCGGCCGCAACACGACCGGCAACACGCAGAACCAACGCGGCAAAGCCACCGGCAGCCAGAACCGTCCGACCCAAGGCCGGACGAACTAGCCTGGGCTACCCATCGACAGCGCCCTTGGCGCGCGAATCCACATCGACCGCGGCGATTCACGGAGCGAACACCAACGGTGTGAGCCGCGTGGATCGACCGCGGTTCGGTTTTAGTAAAGCACGAATTCCTGGAGAACCTCATGCAACTGTCTCTTGGCGAATTGATCGTCTGGTTGATCGTCGGGGCGCTTGTCGGCAATGTCGTCGGCCGCGTCGTCACCCTGAAAAAAGAGGGACTGGGCCGATGGACCAACCTGGCCGTCGGCATGGGCGGGGCGCTGGTCGGCGGGTTCCTGTTCAACCTGTTCGGCATCGACTTCGGCCTGGGCGACCTGAAGGTGTCGTTCGAGGACCTCATCGCGGCCACCGCCGGCGCGCTGTTGCTGCTGGTCGTTTGGAAGCTGGTCCACTGGTTCCGGCGGGGGAAACACGCCCAAAACGCGTGAAAACCCGGCCTGAGCGTCAGAAATCCATCCGATGGATATGAACGCACGTGAGTGCCAGCACCACCGCGACAAAAGCGAGACTGCTCCAGATCGGCCCCGCGACGTCGATGCGGATGCGCGGCTGGCGCGCGTCCTGGGCCGCGGCCGGCCCCTGCCCGACGCTCTGTTCGCCCGTCAGCAGATAGTGGACCACGTTGTCCAGCTCGCCCGGCTTCGGAAATACCGTGTAAAACGGCCGGATAAAATAGTGATACACGCCCCCGAGCACGTCGAGTTTCGGCTGACGCCGCTCGACAACCCGAAGCAAATCGACGTCGTAGGTCGTGACTCGAGTGAAACGATCGGCCACGAGCAAGCGGCCCTCGGCATCCAGCGCCACGGCCGACACGTCACCGCCGATGGTTGTCCGGTTCATGCCGTCGGCGTCGCAAACAATCAGGTTGCCCGTGTGCGACAAAATGGCCAGCCGCCGGCCGTCGGGCGTGGCTAACGCCATGCTCGGATCGCCGGAACCGCCCAATCGGAACTGACGCCGTGTTTCAAGATTCTTCGCGTCGAGCATGAGAACCTTGCCTTGCCTGTCGGCCACCGCGACCGTCCCGCCGGCCATCGCCAGCACGGCCGGGCCAACCGCTTCGCCCAAATCGCGCTCGGGCCCGCGACGATAGCGACCAGCCGGATCACGCTTGAGATAGGTGAGCCGGCCCGAGCCGAGCACCACCACGTCGCCCGAAACCGGGTCCATCGCCGCCGAAAACGGGCTGGCGAGAAACAGCCGGGCCTCGGGCCCCAGGGCGACATACGGATCGGCCTCCGTGGTCGGGAGGCGGACGCCGAGGAGCTTGGCGATCGTATCCACGCCAAGTTTCGCGCTCGCCGCGGCCGGACCCGAAGGATCCTTGGCCGCTGGCTGCTCGGCCACCTCGCGCGGTTTCTCCTCGGCGGCGCCCGGTGCGACGACGTCCGCCGCCGGCGAGTCTTTCGACGGGCTCGGAACATGCTCGTCCAATCGAAACACGCCCGCCGCGGCCACGACCAGAACTTCGCCGCCCGGACCGAGAAACAACCAAGAGGTCCCCCGAGGCGGCGCGGGCCCGGTCCGACTTTGCCACGTGCCGGCCGTCCACGTCAGCTCGGTCAACGTCGGGCTGGGCGTGATGAACGCGAAACGATGGGCCATCGACTCCCGGAGATACAGCAGCCGTTTCTGTTTCGGCTCGAAGACCGGGCCAATCAACACCCCGCCGAAGCCAAACGGATTGCTTTCCATTCGATCGGGTCCGACGATCGTCTCCCAACGATTCGAACGCCAATCGAGAAACTCGCCCGCCTGATTGACCGCGACAAGCGATTCATCCGTGGGAACCATCCGAACGATGGCGTTGGGGCGAAGAAAAACGGTCTCGACCACGTTCTTCGCGGTTCCCACGATGGTGCAAAGGAACCAAAACAGAATCGTGATCACGACCGAAACAATGGCGTTCTTCCAAAGCACGGCGGCCGCCGCGGAAACCGAGTAATAGATCGAAAACAAGAAGAGGAACAGCGGAATGCACAAGAGAATGGCATGGTTCCACAGCCCGAAGCGCAGACCCATGATCAGCCAAAGCCCCACGAGAAAATAGCCGGCCGACAAAACGATGAACGCGCAGCCCCCGGCGAACTTGGCCAGAAACAAAAGCGACCGGACAACCGGCTTGCTCAACAGCAGGTCGATGGCGCCCGCGTCGAACATGTGTGGAATGATCGGCGCCGTCACCAGAATGGCGACAAACACGGCCACCGTGCCTACGAAAAAGCCCATGATGCCGGCGACCACCTGGTTAATAACCGGCTCGGCCATGTCGCGGCTGGCGGGAATCGGCGAGCCAATCGGCCAGGTGAAATAGGAGAGGTGAAGTTCCTTGTCGGGCAATCGGGCAACCTCGGCCGGAAAAGCCGCCTTGAACAGTTGCCGGTTCAACAGAACCAGGTCGCCCTGGGCAATCCGGTCGACTCCCTTGCCGAGCAACTCCGCCGTTTCGGCGTCGAGCTTGATCGCGGACCAGGCGGCCGCGTCGTAAAAATCGCGCCGCTCGAGCATCTTGTTCAGATCGTCCAACAGCCGCGACGCCGCGTCGCGAGAAAGATCGGCTTCGCCCAAGGTTTGCACGCCCCCGTCCGGCTCGTTTTTCTCCGACTCCAGGGCCCCGCGGATCGTCTCCTTGAACGAATCGTCCGAAAGTTGCCAGATCCGCTTGCCGGGCGACGGGGTCGCCGATTGCGATTCTCGCTCGATCCGCGTAATCAGCGCCGGCCAATCGCCGATGCTGTCGAGACGCAACCGCGTCGTGCTCTCCTCGCGGAGCCCCATCGGCGCCAGCCCCAACAAAATCAGCGTGAGCACGATCAACAATATCCAAAGCACGCGCGACGCAAAGGCCTCGTTGAACGAGTCCTTGACGACGGTAAGATAAGGTCGAATCATGGAATTGCCCGCTTGGCTAGTGCCGCATTTTGATTGTATGGGGCGCCCTTGCTATTAGGCTGTCGCCCGATGGTTTTACAACGTCCCCGGATGGTCCGAGGACTTCGGCGCCGCGTGGACGACTTCGAGAAACACGTCTTCGAGGCTATGCCGGGCCCGGGTCACAGCCACCACGTCGACCCCGCTGGCCCGAAGCCGGTCGATGCACGCATTGACCGTCGACTGTTCGGGCGACTTCAGCGCAACCCGCGTCCGTCCGGCTGCGTCGCTGCTCCAGGCAAGAACCGTGGCGTCGACGAACGCGTCGCGCACAAGCTGATCGTCGCCGGCGACGGTAAACTGGACGTCGGGCTTTTGCAAGGCGGTGATTTCCTCGACCAGCCCGATCCGCTGCAACCGCCCGCCGACGAGAATGGCCACGCGGTCGCAAACCAACTCGACTTCCTGCAACAGGTGGCTGTTGATGAAAATGGTTTTTCCCTGGGCCTTGAGGTTTTGCAAAATGGCGCGCATCTCGCTGCGTCCGACCGGGTCGACGCCGTCGGTCGGCTCGTCGAGAACCAAAAGCCGGGGATCGTGCAAGAGCGCCTGGGCCAGGCCGAGCCGCTGGAGCATTCCCTTGGAGTATTTCTTGACGCTCATCTTACCCCACGCGGCCAGCCCAACCTGTTCCAACAGGGCCCCTCGACGTCGTCGAACCTCGGCCGGCGACAATCCGCTGAGCCCGCCGTAATAGGTCAGCGCGGAGTTGCCCGTCAGGTGTCGTGGAATACGGTGGTTCTCGGGCAGGTATCCGACCAGCGCCCGCCCGCGACGGTCGCCGGCCGAGAGTCCCATCATCGAGGCGGCCCCGCCCGACTTCGAGACGAGTCCCAATAAAACCTTGATCAGCGTGGTCTTGCCGGCCCCATTGGGACCCAGCAAACCGAAAATCGTCCCTGGGGCGACGGAAAACGAAACCTCGCGAAGCGCCGTCACCGAGCGACGGCCGAACCAGCCGTCCCGATATACCTTCGTCAACGATTCGACTTCAACAGCGGCGGAATTCATCGCCAAGGCTCGACAGGATTGTGACCGCGGAATCGGAGTTTACCGGCATTCTAATAGTGTTGATCCGAGTTTGAAAGAAGGACCATCAAAATCCCCCGGCCGTGATCCATTGGAATATGCCCACTCCAAGCGGGGCCATTAGCAATATCCAGCCGAACAACCGAATCAGGAACCCGGGTGATTCTTGATCGATTATTCCATAGTGGAGGCCAGTCAGACTTCCCAATTCGTCGCCGAACCAGATGAGGCCCAGGGGAACGAACAGAAAAAGGCCGACCATCGCCCCCGCTGGCTCGAAGAGACACGCAAGGATGAACCAAATGGCACATACGACGACCGCCACCAGCTTTTCAACGGTGATTTCGGGCTCCAACCCCTTTATAAGCTCGTAGGCGATAATGACGACCAGTACAGCAACCAGAATGTTGAAGATGATCATCGCACCTCCTCATTCCATTGCCTGCGCTGAAAAATCGTCCTCGGACTATTCGCCAGAAATAGGTTGATATTGACCGGTGTTGTCGAAAAAAGACTCCTCAATGACAAAGGGACTACCGACACGCCCCCATCAAACATCCAAAACATCGCGTAAATTGCGATCGAGTGGCACGCCCAGAATGAGCATGGCGGAAGCAAAAAAACGTCCAAAACGACTGCCTGATAACCCCTTCGCGATTCGGAGGAAGGCCCAGCCCGATTGTCTCCATGCGCCTTTTCACAAGAACCTAACCAAACGTCCGTCCGGTGAGCCGCTCGAAGGCTTCGACGTATTTTGCCCGGGTTTTGGCGACGACCTCCTCGGGCAGCGGCGGTGGCGGGCTGTTTCGGTCCCACTCGCTTGCCAGCAGCCAGTCGCGGACGAACTGCTTGTCGAACGACGGCTGGCCGTGGCCCGGCTCGTATTGGTCGGCCGGCCAGAATCGCGAGCTGTCGGGCGTGAGCACTTCGTCGATGAGGATGAGCCGTCCGTCGTTGGTGCGCCCCCATTCAAATTTTGTGTCGGCGATCACAATTCCCCGGCCGGCCGCATATTCCGCGCCGCGGCGGAAGACGTCGAGGCTTCGCCGTCGCAACTCCTCGGCCACGTCCGGGCCGACCGACTCGACCATTCGCTCGAACGAGATGTTTTCATCGTGGCCTTCCTCGGCCTTGGTCGCCGGTGTGAAGATGGGCTCGTCGAGCTTGGCTGATTCAACCAGCCCTTCGCGGAGCCGGATCCCGCAGACGGTGGCCTGGCGTTGGTATTCATTCCAGCCGGAGCCGGCCAGATAGCCGCGAACAACGCACTCGATCGGCACGACTTGGGTCTTTCGGCAAAGCGTCGACCGGCCGGCGAGCATGGCCCGATCGGCTCCGGCCGGCAGCGGCATCTGGTCAACGTCGGTCGTGACCAGATGGTTTGGCTCGCCCAGCCGATCGAACCAGAACGCGGCGATTTGGGTCAGCACGCGGCCTTTGTCGGGAATGCCGCTGGGCAGGACCCAGTCGAACGCGCTGATACGATCGGTGCTGACCAGCAACAAGTGCTCGCCCAGGTCATAAATGTCGCGCACCTTGCCCCGTCGAGGCTTCAGGCCGGGAAGATTCGTTTCAAGCACCACTGGGGTGTTTGCGGAAGCCATGGTTTTTCTTTCCTCGATCCATAAGTATTCGCGGCGAACCGTGTTAATCGAGCACTCGTGTCGCCGAATATACCAGCCATTTGGACAATTGGCCAGCAGGTTCACGGCGCGATTGACCAGGCCAGGGTTCATTGGCCCATGGTCAAGGATTTTTGCCTTGTTGCCCGGCTGAAACACTAGTCCGCCTGAGTGGGGTAAAGGAGTTGAATCCGGGGGTAAACTCCGTTACTATTGTGTAAGGGGGTTGACTGCTTCCCTTGTTCACCTCGGCGGAATTGCCTGTTTTCACATCATCCCCACTCATTAGGAACTCGGCTCGATGGGAGTGATGCGGTTTATCGTCTCGCCGCCCGATCGCATCACGCCCGAAATGGCTCAATTGGCGTACATGTCGGGCCTCGATCGCATCCCCTGGCGAGGAGCGGGGTGCCTGGCCGACGGCCGCCTTGTGTTTGATCGCGAGGCTTCCGATTCGGGCAATCTCTTCGTTCCCTGGCCGGTCGAGGGTCATGGGACGCTCACCCTGTCAACCGCGTGTCTCATGGAGCGCGAGATTCCCTATGAATTGCCGCTCGAATTGGCCCGGGGCGAAATCAGCCAATTTCGCAATCAACTGGCCGAATGGCAGGCAATCGGTTTGGAAGTTCCCGAGCCCATTCGCCAACTAGCCAACGAGGCCACGCGGCTTTTCGCTCAGGCCACGGCCAGTATCGCGCGTCGCGAGGAGTCGGCCCAACTGGCCGACAAGGCCCTGGCAAAAATCTTGAATGCCTCGACCCGGCTGGCCAATTGCTACATCGAGCAAGCCTGGGCAGTCCGCCGGATGGCCCACGGTCGACGCCCCTGGCTGGGCATCGATCTGGACAGCAGCGGCTTGGACGAACCAACGGCCCGGCGCATTGCGGCCACCTTCGGCGCGGCCCGAATACCCATGGCCTGGGCCGAGGTCGAAACGAGCGAGGGAACACGGAATTGGGCCGTTTTCGACCGGCTGGTCCGATGGTGCCGCCAACGCGAATGGTTTGTCTGCGGCGGGCCGGTGCTTCAATTCGGGCCGGGCAATTCGCCCGACTGGCTTTACCTGTTCGAGGACGATTTCGCGGGCCTGCAATCCTCGGTTTCCGAGTACGTCGAGGCAACCGTCACGCGCTATCGCGGCCAGGTCGACCTGTGGCAGTGCGTGGGCCGGCCCAACACGGTCGACTTTCTCTCCCTCGAAGAGGAAGAAATGGTGCAATTGACCGCCCACGTAATCGAGCAAATCCGCTCACTCGATCCCCAGACCCCCTTGGTCGTGGGCTTCGACCAGCCCTGGGGTGAATACGTCGGCCGGCGCGACGTCGATTTTCCGCCGGTTTATTTCGCCGACGCCCTGATTCGGGCCAACCTGGGCATTTCGGGTTTGTTGCTGGAAATCAACCAGGGTTATCATCCGGGCGGCACGTTGCCGCGCGACTTGCTCGACCTTAGCCGCCAATTGGACGCGTGGAGCACTCTTGGCGTGCCGCTGTACATATCCGTTTGCGCGCCCAGCGCGGACCACGACGACCCGCTGGCCCGGCGGGTCGATCGGCCGATCCAGTCGAACTGTTCGCCCAAAACGCAGCAAGCCTGGGCCGGCCGCTTCTTGCCGATGATCCTGGCCAAGCCTTACGTGCACGGTGTTTTTTGGAGCCAATTGCACGACAGCGTGCCGCACGACTTTGCCCACGGCGGCCTCTTCGACTTCCACCGCCGCGCCAAACCGGCGCTCGCAACGCTGACAAATCTCAACGAGGCCATTGGCAAGAAAGAGGAATAAAAACCGCTGGAACAACAACGTTTTTACGTTCGGAATGCGTTGTCGCAATCGGTTTTTTCATCCATTACCCCACCGGGCTTGCCCCGGTGGAAACGTGGTTTGGCAACTACCCGCCCGAATACAAAAAGCCCCCCCGCCGTTATTCCCGATCTTCCTCGCATTGGCAGCCCGTGGAATGTCCGTCGAGAATCACAAACGGCGACCGGGATGCATCCGCCGGCGGATCGCCGGCTTGCGGCCGTTTCGCGGCCGCCATGACTCGGGCGGTCGCCTTGCACGAGCACTCTTGTTTTCTCGTCTTGTGCCGGCCCAGAAGAATTCCCAACGCCAGGACGAGCATGAACAGGGCCAACGTGATGAAGGTTGCCAGAAACATCCAGAGCGTGGACATGGCGATCACTCCGGCGTGGGAAAGGCCGCGCTGCGACGTTCGACGAACACGTCGCCCTGACGGATGAGAAACGAGGCGGCAATCCCACGGTCGTCGGCCAGTCTCATGCCGGCCTCGGGCCCGAGGATCGACAGCGCGGTGGCCCAGGCGTCGGCCTCCATGCACCGATCGGCCAGCACGGTGACCGAAGCCAGCCGATGGGCAATCGGCCGTCCGACGCGCGGGTCGATCAGGTGCGAATAGCGCCGGCCGTCGCGCTCGAAGTAGTTGCGATAGTCGCCCGAGGTGGCCATGGCCCGATCCACCAGCGGCACAACCCGCTGGATCTCGCGGGGGCCGTCGGTGGGGCGTTCGACGGCGATTTGCCAGGGCCGGCCCGACGCATTGCAGCCCCGCGCGCGGACCTCGCCGCCGACTTCCACCATGTAATTTTCACAGCCCTCGGCGTCGAGCAGTTCGGCCGCGCGATCGACGGCAAAACCCTTGGCAATGCTCGACAGATCGACGTGCAGGCCCGGCAAGTCCTTCTTGAGCGCCGGCGGATCGAGCCGCACGGCCAGGTGATCCAGGCCGACCGATTTCCTCATTTCCTCGATTTGCTCGTCGCTGGGCACGGCGTCGGACGGCAAGGGGTGGGCGCCAAAATTCCACAGGCGCACCAATGGTTCGACCGTTACGTCGTAGGCGCCGCCGGCGAGGCGCCCGACGCGGAGCGCCTCGGCGACGACCCGGGCCGTTTCGGGCGAAACGTTGAACCAGTCGGTCGACTCCGACGCATTGAATCGCGACAGCTCCGAGTCGTCGCGATAGGTCGACATGGCCCGGTCCACGTCTTTCAAGACGCAGTCAATGCCCTCGTTCAAGAGCTTATCGACGGTGCTCTTGGCGCCCGGGGCCGGCACGACTTTAACCGTGTAGGTCGTTCCCATAGCCTCGCCGCGAAGCACTTTCACGGCCGGACCAGGGGGGCAACGGGTACACCCAGGCACTCCAATCGAGAGAATCGCAATCCAGAAGAAAACCAAAGCCGCCGCGCGCCGCCACTTGCGGGAATGCCCTGAAACAGGGTGGCGGAACGCTATTGCGCCTTGGTCAGATTCCGAAATCATCGAAGTAGATGTTTTCCCGCTCGACGCCCAACTCGTCAAGCATTTTGAGCACGGCGGCGCTCATCAACGGCGGGCCGCACATGTAATACTCGCAATCCTCCGGGGCCGGATGCTTGCCCAGGTACTCGTCGTAAAGCACTTGATGGATGAAGCCGGTTGGGCCTTGCCAATGGTCCTCGGGCAAGGGGTCGGACAAGGCCAGGTGCCACGAAAAATTGGGGTTTTCCGCGGCTAGCCGGTCGAATTCGTCCTGGTAAAAAACCTCGCGGAGGCTTCTCGCCCCGTACCAATACGAGATTTTTCGCTTCGATCCGCGGCGTTTCAGCAGGTCGAAGATGTGCGAGCGGAGCGGCGCCATGCCGGCCCCGCCGCCAATGTAGACCATTTCGGCGTCGGTTTCGGCGGGGAAAAACTCGCCATAAGGACCCGAAATCGTTACCCGGTCGCCCGGCTTCAGATTGAAAATATACGACGACATGACGCCCGGCGGCGCCTTGGAGTGCTCGGAAGGCGGCGTGGCGATCCGCACGTTGAGCATGATAATGCCTTTTTCCTCGGGATAGTTGGCCATCGAGTAAGCGCGGCTTGCCGGCTCGACCACTTTGGAATGATATTCCCAAAGATTAAACCGGTCCCAGTCGGCGCGAAAGTGCTCCTCGACGTTGAACTGGCGAAAACTCAATTCGTGGGGCGGGCATTCGATCTGGATGTATCCGCCGGCCCGGAAATTCACGTCCTCGCCCGGCGGCAGCTCGAGCACCAACTCCTTGATGAACGTGGCCACGTTGCGGTTCGAGCGAACCGTGCATTCCCACTTTTTGACGTCGAAGACCTCGGGCGGAACCTCGATCTTCATGTTCTGCTTGACCGCGACCTGGCAACTCAAACGCATTCCCTCGCGGATTTCCTTTCGGGTCATGAAGTCGCGTTCGGTCGGCAGGATGTCGCCGCCTCCCTCGAGAATGCGGAGCCGGCACTGGCCGCAGGTGCCTCCGCCGCCGCAGGCCGAGGGAACGAAAATCTTCTGCCCGGCCAGCGCCGCCAGCAGCTTCTGCCCGGGCGATACGTGAATCGCTTTGTCCGGATCGTCATTGACGATGATCGTCACGTCGCCCTGGGGAACCAACCAACGGCGAGCCACGAGAATAACGACGACCAGCGCCGTCACGATCACCGTGAACATGACGACGCCCGTCAAAATCTGCATCACTTTCGCGGTGGCCGAGGCGTTCGTGGAAACGGCCGCCGTCAACGTCGCGGCGCCAATCAAAATGTGTGTCAGCATGGGGATTGGGGATTAGAGATCAGGGATTGGGGACATGGGATTTGGAGGGCACTCGAGTAACCATCAAGCACTAATCCCTAATCCCTACCCTCTCTTTTTTACAGTTGAATTCCTGAGAAACACATAAAGGCCAGGGCAATGAGCCCGACGGTGATAAACGTGATGCCCAGCCCGCGCAGGCCGGCGGGGCAATTGCTGTATTTCAGTTTTTCGCGCACGGCGGCCAGGGCGATAATGGCCAGGGCCCAGCCCGCTCCCGAGCCGAACCCGTAGACCACGCTGTCGGCAAAGTTGTAGTTGCGCTCGACCATGAACAACGACCCGGCCAAGATCGCGCAGTTGACCGTGATCAACGGCAGAAAGATGCCCAGGGCGTTATAGAGCTTGGGAAAATACTTGTCCAGCGTCATTTCGAGGATCTGGACCATCGCGGCGATAACCCCGATGTAGCTCACCAGCCCGAGGAAACTCAGGTCCGAATCCTTCCAGCCGATCCAACTCAGGGCGCCTTCCTTGAGAATATAGGTATAGAGCAGATTATTCACCGGTACGGTGATCGTCTGGACGACAATCACGGCGATGCCCAGGCCCGTGGCCGTCTCGACGCGTTTCGAGACCGCCAGGAACGTGCACATTCCCAGGAAAAACGCCAGCGCCAGGTTCTCGACGAAGATCGCTTTGATCGCCAAGCTGAGGTAATGTTCCAACACGTTATCGCTCCTCCTCGACCAGGTCGCGACGGATCGACCGCATGATCCATATGATGAAACCGATGATGAAAAATGCACCGGGAGCCAAAAGCAGCAAACCGTTGCCCGGATACCAGCCGCCATCGGTCACCAGCGGCAAAACCTCGTGGCCGAACAGCTTGCCCGAGCCGAACAACTCGCGGATAAACGCGACGATCAACAAAATCAGGCTATATCCCAGGCCGTTTCCCAATCCGTCAAGCACGCTGAGCCAGGGCCCGTTTTTCAGGGCGAACGCCTCGGCCCGTCCCATGATGATGCAATTCGTAATAATCAGGCCCACAAACACCGACAATTGCTTACTGATGCCGTAGGCGTAGGCTTTCAGCACCTGATCGACGAAAATAACCAGCGCGGCAATGATCGTCATTTCGACGATCATGCGAATGCTCGAAGGCGTGATGTTGCGAATCAGGCTCACGGCCAG
>JAFGAY010000038.1 GCA_016933425.1 Pirellulales bacterium | reverse complement strand
GCCAAGGCAAGGCCCGTCGTCCACCTGCTCCGCGACATCGCCCGAGTCCGTGCCGAGTCCAAAAAAGAATTCGTCGACCTGGCCCAAAAAACGCTCGATCGGATCGAGAAGATCACCCATCCCAAGGAAGAGAAGCAAGCAGAGAAGTAAAACAAGCCGGTCGTTTCCCTCTCGGGGGATTCTCAACGGACGGCGTCGCCCTCCAAGAAATGGGGCCCTCCGCCATGTACAGCCGTAGTCCATTACCACGGTACTCAATCCCCGAGGTATTGGTATCGTTGGAGCCATTATGGTAGACTGCACGGGTTAACCGTGTTTTGTTTGAGAATGTGTTTTGAAATTCGTTTTGGCGACCATAATCCCCACCGGGCTTGCCCTGGTGGAACAAGGTTTGGCAACTCCTCGGCCGAACCGCCCCCAACCTGGCGCCGGTTGGCCAAAGCGTCTCACGCATTTTCAAACACGTTCTGAAACCCCGCATCGACCATGTCTTTCGCCAACGATTACTCCAACGACCGCAACGCCGTCATTCTTGATTCGATCAACGACGGCGTGTTCACCGTCGACGACCAGTGGCGGATCACGTCGTTCAATCGGGCGGCCGAGCGAATCACGGGCGTGCGGCGCGAGGAAGCCCTCGGCCGGCGATGCTGCGAGGTGTTTCGGGCGAGCATCTGCGAAACGGCCTGCGCGTTGCGCCAAACGCTGACGACGGGTCGACCGGTGGCCAACAAGGCCGTCTACATTCTCGACGCGCGGGGCAACCGCGTGCCCATCAGCGTCTCGACCGCCGTTTTCAAGGATGAACGCGGTCAAACGATCGGCGGGGTTGAGACGTTCCGCGACCTGCGTCTGGCCGAGGAGCTGCGCAAGGAACTCGAAACCCAGGACGGCTTCGCCGAAATCGTCGGCCACGGCCCGGCCATGCGCGAAGTGTTTCAGTTCCTACCCCAGATCGCCGAAAGCGATAGCACCGTCTTGATCGAGGGAGCCAGCGGAACGGGCAAGGAGGTGTTCGCCCGGGCCATTCACCGCCTCTCGCCGCGCCGCGCGAAACGTTTCGTCGCGATCAACTGCGGCGCTCTGCCCGACACGCTGTTGGAATCGGAACTTTTCGGCCACAAGGCGGGCGCGTTCACCGACGCCCGCCAGGACAAACAAGGCCGTTTCGCCCTGGCCGAGGGGGGTACCTTGTTCCTCGACGAAATCGGCGACGTCTCGCCGGCCATGCAGGTCAGACTGTTGCGCGTTTTACAGGAACGGGTTTACGAACCGCTCGGCTCGGTCGAAACGATCAAAACCGACGTTCGCATTATCGCCGCGACAAACAAGGACCTGGCGAAACTGGTTCGCAAGGGCGCGTTCCGCGACGACCTCTTCTACCGCATTCACGTCATTCGGCTGGCGCTGCCCAACCTGCGGGAACGACGCGAGGACATCCCGCTTCTCGTCGAACATTTCATCGCCAAATTCAACCGATTGCAAGGAAAAGACGTTGCAGGCGCGTCCGACGAAGTGCTTGCCCGACTCATGGACTATGATTATCCGGGCAATGTTCGCGAGTTGGAAAACATCATCGAGCACGCCTTCGTGCTGTGTCGCGGCCCGCTGATCGAAGTATCCCACCTGCCGCCGCAATTTCGCGGGGCTGACTCGGAGCAACCGCTGCCGAACCTCGACGGCATGACGCTCGAAGCGATGGAGCGATTTCTCATCGCCAACGCCCTGCGCCGCACGGACGGCAACCGCGCGGCCGCCGCCCGACAGTTGGGTATCAACCCCAGCACGCTCTTTCGCAAGCTGAAATCGCTGGGAATTGAGCAATCCTGATTGTTGAAACACGAACCCGGGGTATGAGCACTTCAAAGTTCCATCAAAACGCGCAACCGCATCGCAACAGCGTCAAGCGTGGACGGCGAAACGGCCCCCAGTCGTTTGCCCAGACGTTCGATTGCCACCGAACGCATGTCCTCGCATTTGATGAAACTTGACTGCCGGAGACCGCCCTCGGGCGGCTCGACGGCGACGTGAGACCGCACGCCTTTCGATTTCGAGGTCAACGGCAACACTATCACCAAGCCGGCGGGGCCGGCGTTGAAGATATCCGCCGACACGATCAACGCCGGACGTCTACCGGCTTGCTCATGTCCACGGGTTGGGTCGAGGTCGATCATCCAGATTTCGCCACGAAGCGGAGAAGGCATGGTTAGTCTCCCTGAACGTCGTCGGCCAAGGTGACATCCCACGCGGCTCGCTCGGCCTGTTCCTCGGCCCACGCCCGACGATTATTCCGCAAGGCGACAAAGTCGGCGTTTAGTCCCTCCAGAAAAACTCTCCGCCGATAAGCTTCGATGGCCTTCGCCATGACCTGGATCATGGGTTCACCCGTCTCGGCGGCAGTCTGCTTCAATTTGGCATAAGTGTTTGCGTCGATTTTCACAGCTATGCCGGACATGGTTTCAGCTCCCTTCGTTCATGAGCGGACGGATACAACACTTATCAGTATACTATACGGTAGCCTGATAGTACCATCCAATAAACAACCGCATACAAATCCATTGCATAATGCAATTATTAATTTCGTCCATATATTGCATAATGCAATGCTTTGCATGGTTGGTTTCAGGCCTAAAGAAAAGCTACATCTACTCTATTAACAACAACTTACGGCAATATGTCGTCATTCATGCGTCCATTGGAACATAAGTTGCTCATATCCCTTTCATGAAAATCGCCCTTCCAATCTGGCAAGACCGTATCTCGCCCGTATTCGACGTGGCCGGGCAATTGCTCGTTGTCGAGTTGGCCGATGGTCGGGAGGTTGCTCGGGAAGTGCAATCGTTGGTCGAACCGACGATCGAGGCGAGGATTGGGCGGCTCGGGGAATGGGGTGTCGAGACGCTCATTTGTGCAGGCATCTCTCAACCGCTGGAAGTCGGCCTGACTGCTCGTGGAATTCGCGTCGTTGCCGGAGTCTGCGGCAATCTCGAAGAGATTCTGGCCGCGTTTCTGGCCGGAACCTTGGAGGAAGCGCGCTTCGCCATGCCCGGCTGTTGCCGGCAACGTCGGCAACGCATGGGAGGCCAAGGACGCGGGAAAGGCCAAGAACGCATGGAAGGCCAAGGGCGAATGGGAGGCCAAGGTCGCATGGGAGGACGAGGTTGTCAACGCGGCCGCCGTCGCGGTCAAAAGGAGAATCCATGAAACTGGCAGTCACTTCGCAAGGCACCGGGCTGGACAGCCCGGTCGATCCACGGTTCGGCAGGGCCAAGTATTTTGTCGTCGTGGATACCGACGCCGGTACCGCTTCTGCGCACGACAACGCCCAGAACCTCAACGCCCCGCAAGGCGCGGGCATTCAGGCCGGGCAGGCCGTCGCGCGACTGGGCGTCGAAGCCGTGCTTACCGGCCATGTCGGCCCCAAGGCGTTCACCACGCTCGCGGCGGCCAACATCGCCGTCTATACGGGCATTTCCGGAACGGTGCAAGACGCCGTCGAACAATTCAAACAAGGCGGGCTGATACTTGCCGCGCAAGCCGATGTT
>JAFGAY010000278.1 GCA_016933425.1 Pirellulales bacterium | reverse complement strand
TTCACGCTGTTGTCGCATTTCTGGCTCGGGGCGGCGCTGGGCATAGCCCCGCTGGCCGCCTGGGTCGCCGTTCGGGCCGAGCTGGCCACCGCGCCGCTGGTGTTGGGTGGGGCCGTCCTTTGCTGGGTGGCCGGGTTCGACATCCTCTACGCCTGCCAGGATTTCGACTTCGACACCCAAATGCGGTTGCGGAGCGTGCCCGCCCGACTGGGCATCGCCGGCGCGCTCCGCGCGGCCGCCGCCTGCCATGCCGCCATGGTCGCCATGTTGGTCCTCCTGGGCGTCGTCTATCCGGCTTTCGGCCGGCTTTATTGGGCGGGCATCGCCGCCATCGCGGGGCTATTAATCTACGAACATTCACTGGTCCGCCCCGACGACCTGTCGCGAGTCAACCGGGCGTTCTTCCACGTCAACGCCGTCGTAAGCGTCGGATTGTTCCTCGTGGGAACGGCGGACCTGTTCCTCTGATGTGATTTTTTCAGCACGGAGGCTCGGAGGCACGGAGACGGAAAAAAACCTCTTGTGGATCATGCGAAATATGGACGCTTCACCAACACAATCGACCTGGGATGCCATCCGCGGGAAGGTCGAGTCCGGCCAACGGCTCGACGCGGCCGAGGGAGAATTCTTGTTCCGCGAGGACGTCGACCTCCATGTGGTGGGGCAGTTGGCCAACCTCGCCCGCCGGCGCAAAAACGACCGCCTGGCCTATTACAACATCAACGCCCACGTCAACCCGACGAACGTCTGCATCTACCGGTGCCGACTGTGCGCCTATAGCCGCGATCCGGGCGAGCCGGGCGCTTACGTGATGAGCGACGAAGACATTCTTGCCCAGGCCGACGAAGCCGAGCGCGCCGGGTGCACCGAGTTGCACCTGGTCGGCGGACTGCACCCCGACAAACCGTTCGACTGGTATCTGGGCATCGTTCGCCGGCTCCACGCGGCCTTTCCCCGCATGTCGCTCAAGGCGTGGACCGCCGTCGAAATCGCACGGTTCGCCGAGCTAAGCGGGCTGTCCGTCCGGGCGGTGCTCGAACGACTGATCGAGGCGGGCCTGGCCTGCATGCCCGGCGGCGGCGCTGAGATTTTCGACGCCGGCGTCCGCGAGCAAATCTGTCCTCGAAAGGCCGGCGCCCAAACCTGGCTCGACGTGCACCGCGCGGCCCATCGGCTCGGGCTCAGGACCAACGCGACCATGCTCTACGGCCACGTCGAGACGGCGGCCCAGCGGATCGATCACCTGTTGCGGCTCCGCGCGTTGCAGGACGAGACCGGCGGTTTTCTCGCTTTCGTCCCCCTGAGCTTCCATCCCGAGGGAACAATCCTGGCCCACCTCCCTCGCACGAGCAGCTTCGACGACCTTCGCACGGTGGCCGTCAGCCGGCTGATGCTCGACAATTTCGACCACGTCAAGGCCTACTGGATCTCGCTTGGCCTGGGCACGGCCCAAACAGCCCTGGCCTATGGGGCCGATGATCTCGACGGAACCGTTCGCCAAGAAAAAATCCACCACGAAGCCGGAGCTACCGTGCCCGAGGGACTTTCCGTCGCCCAACTGCGCCGACTGATCGAAGAGACGGGCCACGAACCGGTCGAGCGCGACACCTTCTACCGCCGCGTCCTACGCAATGCCGGCAAGTGGAAACCAGAACCGTAGGTCAGCACTGTAGGTCAGCAGTCATGAGCAGGGTCGCGACCCGGTCAACCATGCTCTATCATACATACCGCTTCATGACGCCGGCGTCACGCTGTCCTCGCCGAAGCGGCCCGTCTGGAGGAATCGGAGCGTGGCTTCTCTGGCTCGGGCATCTTTCATGATGAACGAGTGGAGCACGGGCAGGAGGAGAAAATCAGCCTGGCCGTCCAATCGCGTGGTGGCCACGCTCACCACGCCGTCGTCGTCGCCGGGCAACACCGGGTTGTAGCCTTGCCCGTCGCCCCGTCCACCGGCGATAACGCCAAAGGCGAATGGCGGAGTGGCCAGCCGGTCCTTGATTGCCGCCCAGTCGATGCCCAATTCCTGGCCCGGTTTGCCGTCGATCATCGTAAACAGTCCATTGTCGCCGAGAGCCTCGGCCAGTTCCGAACCCTGGTTGGGCGGGGCCAGCATGACCATTCGCTTGAACCGGCGGTCGCGCGGACGGCCGGTCGCCGGGTCGATCTGGTCGCCCAGGTAATGCCGGATAACGATGTTGCCCATGCTGTGGCCAACGAAATAAATTTCATCAATGCCCTCGAGGTTTTCGACCACTCGGGCGAGCGACCTAGCATGCTCGCCGATGGGCCGCCGCGTGCTCGGATAGGACACATTGACCGCGGTGAAGCCGCCTTTCTCTTCGAGATACTTGCACAGCCCGGCCATCGACCGTCGGCTGCGCATCAGCCCGTGAAGTACGACGACCGCGCGGCCTTTCATCGGCGGGAGGTTGTCGCGACGGCGAATTTCGTCGAGCTTCGCGCGGCATTCGTCGAACGTGCCCCAGGTGTGCCGCCGGTTGTCGGGATCCAGGAGCCGGTAGTGGTCGGTCAACACGTTGCACTGAATCCGCCAGCCGCGAAAGAAAAGTTCGTCGGCCCAGAATTGATTGCCGCCACCGGTGGGCATGGCGATTATTTCGTTGTGGCCGGTCGAAGGGTCGCCCGCGGACGCGTCGTCTGACGGCTCCACCGCGCGCAGCGCGGCCGTGCCCGACAAAACGGACCACCAAAGCAGAACCACGGCGGTGAAACGGCGCGACACGTTGAATCTCCGAGCAAAACAGCG
>JAFGAY010000277.1 GCA_016933425.1 Pirellulales bacterium | reverse complement strand
CGCCGCCACCGCGGGCTTCCGCCCGCGGCTATTATCCTAGGAAAGACGCTACACGTATCTGAAGACCATACTAGGCGTTTTCGCCGGTCTGGCGTTGCTGATGTGCCCGGACCAATTCGATGATATTGGGGTGGCCGTTGGCCAGGGCCACTTCGAGGGGGCTCTGCTCGCCGGCGTTGGCGGCTTGCCAATCGGTGTGATGCTCGAGGAGCACTTGCATGGTGGCCGGATCGCCTTTTTCGGCCGCGAAGTGGCAAGCGGTCCAGCCCGAGTTGGTCGCGGCGTCGACCTGGGCTCCGTGATCCAGCAGAAATCGGGCCATGTCGGCGCGGCGGTTGATGGCCGCGCTATGAAGGGGAGTCGAACCGTCGGCGGGCGAGCGGACGTTGACGTCGTACCCGCGCTGGAGCAGCAACCTCGCGACAGCTTCATGTCCCTGGGCGGCCGCGTGGTGCAGCGGGGAGAAGCGGCGTTTAACCGTCATGTCGGCGCCGTGGTCCAAGAGCAGCCGCGCTGTTTCGGTTTGTCCCCAATAGGCGGCATATTGCAGGGGCGAGAATCCCATGAGATCGGGCTCGTTGACCGATCCGGGACTGGCCAACAAAAGCTGCGCGAGGCGGTCGACGTTGCCTTTGGCCGCCGCTCGGTGCAACGTAGTAGTTCCTCGTCGCACGTATCGCCAGAGGCCGTAGAGCGTCGCCAGAAGCAAAACCACCGGCAACGCGACGATTGCCCAGGAAGGTAGCGCCACGCTAATCTCCCGATCGTACCCGTTCCCCCAGAAAAAACCTACTGCTGTTGGACGCGGCGTTCCCGAATCGGAGCGATCGGCGGCACGACCAACGGCGACGTTAGGACTCATTTTAATTCAATATGCCATGCGAGACAACCGAAACCACCCGGATGAGTGTGCATACTTTTGATGGTTGAAACTCAGCAAGATGCAAATGGAGGGCCACGCTCCGTCGTGGCCGCGCGTGACAAACGGCTCCGGCCACGACGGAGCGTGGTTCTCCAAGTCATTATGCGTACAGGACTTGCTCCACGAATCTTGCTTATGAGCGTCGATCAGGGCAAATCAGGGTTCCTAAAAAACCAACCCGAGCTGGCATAAATTCTCAGTTCTGGATTTTTCCGAGGGCTTGCTCGATTCGGGTCGCCAGTTCCGCCGGGGCGACGTCGCGTACCAGGAAACGCTTCTGACGCGACGTGGCGCCGGAGAGCAGCTCGAACTGGGACTTGCGCAGCGATAACTGCTTGGCCAGCAGCGCGATGATGGCCTTGTTGGCCTTGCCTTTCTCGGGAGCCTGCGCGACGCCGACGCGAAGCATGCCGTCGATGGGTTGGCGGAGTTCGTCGCGCCGAGCGCCCGCGTGGGCCTGGACGGGCAAAATGGCGCCTTCGGCGTGCGGTTCGAGCGAGATCATGGCAGTCCTATTCAAACAGAGCCGACCCGATGCGGACGATGGTCGCTCCCTCCTCGACGGCGACCTCGAAGTCGCCGCTCATGCCCATCGACAATTCGGCCAGATTGACGCCGTCGGGGCAATTTTTCTGAATGCGATCGCGGAGTTCGCGGACCGCGGCGAAATCGGCCCGCACCCGATCGCTTCCCCCCTCGATCGACGACATGGCCATGAGTCCGCGGGGCTCGACGTGGGGAAAGCGTTCGAGCGTTTCGACCAGTGGCTCGACGTCTTGCGGATCGAGACCCGTTTTTTGACTCTCGCCCGAGACGTTAACTTCTAAAAGCACCGGCGCGCGCCGGCCCAGTTCGCCGGCGATGCGGTCGACGGCCTCGAGAACCCTGGGACTGTCGACCGATTGGATCATCGCGACCAGCGGGAGCACGCGGCGGACTTTGTTGCGTTGCAAGTGGCCAATCAGATGCCACTGGATCGGCAAATCGTGAAGCGACGCGGCTTTGCGTTCCAATTCCTGGGGGCGGTTTTCGCCCAGCGCTGCGCAGCCGGCCGCGACCACGGCGCGCATCTCGTCCAAACCGACGTATTTCGTGACGGCGATTAATTGAACGGCCTCGGGCCGGCGTCCGGCTCGGGCAGCGGCCTCGGCGATTCGGCCTCGAACGCGAGCGACGTTTTCGGCGATTCGCCGAGCCGCGTCAGTCATCCGTATCGCCCTCCACCGTGACGTGTGCGTAGGAAGCGTTGCCCAACAACAAAAACGAACCGGACCGGTTGGCCAGTCGCACCAGTTCGGCCGGTTCGGCGACGGGCGTCATGTCGAGATCCTCGACCAGGTCGTCCTCGAGCCGGCTGAGCAGATAAACGCTGCAATGGTCCAACGCCCTCGCCAACTGAAGCGCGGTCACCGCATCGGCGGGCTCGTCGTCGTGGATTCGGCGGACCGCGTCGGCGCGCGACCGGACAGCCCGGAGACACGCCACGGCCGCGCCCGGCGCCTCGGCCAATTCGGTGCACAAGGCTAGGCCGCCGCCCGGCTCGACCAGCGGCAGGGCCGCTTCCAAGGCGCGGCCCAGGTTGCGCCAGGTCTGATGGGCCGCGTTGCCTTCCAGGGCGGCGAGCACGACGTTTGCCGGACTCGCGACGTGATGACGCCAGTGTTCGGTATAGAGTTCCATGCCACGATGGGCAACGCGATCGACTTTGCCGGCCAGTACCCGATGAATGCCGTCGCCGGCAGCCGGAAACACTTGAATCGTGAAGGCGACGCCTAGGAGCCAGCCGACTTCGTCGGCTTCGCGGGCCAACCGTTTGCGGTGGCGTCCGCGGGCGTCGAGCGTGGTCGTCGAGCGAAACCGGCGGAGCGTTTGGTCGTCGGAAAACGTCGGATAGATGGACGTGAAAATCCCGTGGTGGCCGTCGGTCAGCGCGCCGCGAAAGCATCCGATCGGCAAAACCAAATCGGCGTCAACGAGGGCACGATTCAAAAATACGGTTTCGCCATGCTGGGTGGCCGCCAGATAGGCCAGGTCGTCGCGTTGTCCGGGCACGTGCGACAGGGACCGAACCCGCGAGCGGACCGACTCATCCAGCAGCCGACAGGGGTCGTCGCCGGCGAGCGACGCCGGACGGAGCACGGTAATCGCCTCGGGATCGACCCGGCTTTCGACGAGACCATCGACGACGACGCCCACAATTTGGGCGGCGCCGGGAACCTCTTCGGCCAATGCCACGACAACCCGATCGCTCGGCGTGACGATGGAGGAGAAGGGGGGGTAGTCCAAAGGTTCTCCCAGCGCACGACGCACCTCGGCCCGAAGATCGTCAACCGGCGGGAGTTTGGGTGCTCCACAGAATCCCACGAGCGTGGAGCCGCCCGGTTCCAGGGCTATTGCGGCGTCGCGACCGTATCTCAAAATGGGAGTCATGGGCAGGATTTGCCGTATTGGGGATGGATGGGAAACCTCGGCCGTCCTCATCTTTCTCTATCTTATCCATGCAATCGTTCGTTGGTCAAGAAGTCGAGGTTTACGTGGAATGGACGATCGCAAATAATGGATCGTTTGGTTCGTGCGCATGCACGGGCCTCCCCACCACCACGATGGACGCGAAGGGCACGAAGGAAAGCGATCATGAAGCGTTGCCGGATACACGGATATGGTGTGGTGTTGGCCGTTGGTCTTGTGTTGGCCGTTGGTCTTGCGATGGTTGTCGGATGGGGCCGATCGGAGTCGGAAACGTCGTCGAAACAGGCCGGCGCCGCCAGGTCGTCCGCCGCGTCTCCCGCCACTGATCCGTTCGCCGAGGAGAAGTTTTCGGCCGAGCAGATACTGCGTGAAATGGCCAAGGCGTATCGAAGCGCGGGGAGCTATGCCGATGCGGGCCGGGTCCGGCTGCGGGGTGAGTTGCCGGGCCAACCGCTGGATCTCGAAGGCAACTACACGGCAGCCTTCACGCGGCCGAACAAGATATTTCTGGGCGTTGGCGACGGCAACGTGGTTTGCGATGGCAAGACGATTTATGGTTCGTCGGCGGCCGCGCCCGGCTGCGTGCTGGCGGTACCCGCCCCGCCGGAGCTCTCGATCGAGGCGCTGTTCGATGATTTTGTGCTGGCCAGTTCGATGGCCCAGTTTTTCACGGAAACCTACACCTGGGTTCCGCTTCAAGCGGTGTTGCTGTTGGCCGACGATTCGCTGACGACGCTTCTGGACGGCGCGACCGACGTGCGGCTGATCGATCCGGAAAAAATCGGCGATTACGACTGCCACCGCGTCGAGATAAGCCGGGCAGACGGGAAGGGCGTTTTTTGGATCGACCAGCGAACGTTCGCGCTGCGGCGTTTCGAGTATCCGGTCGAAACGGTCAAAATGATGCTCGGCGCGCAACCGGAAAGCAAATGGTCGCTGGTGGCCGAGTTTACCGAAGCGCAACTGGACCAGCCGGTCGCTCCCGAAGCGTTCCAGTTCCAGGTTCCGCCCGAGGCTCGCCGCGTCGAGCAACTTATTCCCAAGGGCGTCGAACTGCTCGGTAAGCGGCCGGCCGAGTTTGCGTTCGTTGGGCTCGACGGCCAAACGGTCGGGCAAGCGTCGTTGGAAGGCCGGATCGCGGTGATCGATTTTTGGTCGGCCGGCGAGGCGACGTGCCGCGAGACGCTCGCGAGGATTCAGCAGCTTCACGAACGGTACCGCGACAACGACAAGGTGCGTTTTCTACCCGTCTGCGTCGACCCGGCAAACCTGTCCAACGCGGATCTGGAGAAGGTTCTCGAGGAATTGAACGTCACCATGCCTGTCTACCGCGATCCCGAGGCGGGCGCGGTCGCGGCGTTTGGTTCCTTGACGCCCCCGACCACCGTGGTGCTGGGGCCCAAGGGCCAGGTTCAAGCGTATCGCGAAGGGATGCACCTGCTCTCGCCGCCGGTGGTCGAATCGATTCTCGAAACGCTATCGGCCGGTGAAAACGTCTTTCCCGACGGGCAAACGGCCTTCGAGACCATGGTCGCCGAGTACCACCGGCTTCTTGACGAGATGGTTCAACGCGATCTTTATATCAGTCTTGTCGCGTTGCAGCAGGCGATTCTCCAATCGGACACGGCCGAGCGGACCGAACCTTCCGTTTTGAAACTGACGCCCTTGTGGACGTCCGACGCGATCGAAACGCCGGGCAATTT
>JAFGAY010000276.1 GCA_016933425.1 Pirellulales bacterium | reverse complement strand
GCCACCTCGAGCGCTTCGGCCGTGCGAAGAATCCCGAGTTGAGCCCCATCGGCCCCGATCACGCGGACTTCCGGGATACGTATCTGCTCGTTGATGCGCTGTCCCTTCGGGTCGCCGGCCGAATCCTTCAATCTTGCCATAAGCGTTTTTTGTTCTCGGGTGAGTTGGGGAAAGCCGTCGAGGGACGCAAGCCCTGTCGCCAACGGCCGTTCAAAGCATTCCTGAGTATTTCGGAACGTTCCGATTGGGTCAACTAGTGATTTGGGAAAAAGGGGGATATCAAGGGCTGCTCATCCAATCACATACCCCCTATGCGGGGATGATGCTTCGCGCAATTTTTTTCCTAGGTTCGCAAAGTTTTGTTGTGGACCTCGGCTTGGAGCTTCTCGATTGCCTGGGCCAACGGCATGGCGCCCAGATCGCCCTCGCGGCGGTCGCGGATCGAGACGGTCTCGGTTTCCGCCTCGCGCTGGCCGATGACCAGCATGTAGGGGATCAACTCAAGTTGTGCGTCGCGTATTTTCGCGCCCACCTTCTCGGGCCGATAGTCGCCCGAGACCCGCAGGCCTGCTTCTCGCAGCGTTTGCTCGACCCGGCGGCCGTAGTCCTCGAATTTCTGGCTCACGACCAGCACGCGTGCCTGTTCGGGCGCGAGCCACAGGGGAAACGCGCCCGCAAAATGCTCGATCAACATGCCGGTGAACCGTTCGAGCGAGCCGAACGGCGCCCGATGGATCATCACCGGTTGATGGGGCCGGTTGTCCGTGCCGATGTACTCGAGGTTGAAACGCTGGGGGCTCGGCAGGTTGTAGTCCAACTGGACCGTGCCCAATTGCCATTCGCGGCCGATGCAGTCGCTGGCGACGAAGTCGGCCTTGGGTCCGTAGAACGCCGCTTCGCCCCGCTCGATTTCCAGCTCCGGCAAGTCGACCTCGCGGCAGACCTGCTCCAGGGCCGCTTCGGCGCGGTCCCAGTCCTCGGGCCGACCGACGTATTTGTCGCTCGCCGGATCGCGGAATCCCAGACGCACGCGGTAGTCTTCCAGCCCCAGTGTTTTAAGCACAAACTGGGTCATGTCCAAGCAGCCGCGGAACTCCTCGGCCACCTGGTCCTCGGTGCAAAAAATGTGGGCATCGTCCTGGGTAAAGCCGCGCACCCGGGTCATGCCGTTCAATTCGCCCGACTGCTCGAACCGGTGGACCGTTCCCAACTCGGCAATTCGCAACGGCAAATCGCGATAACTTCGCGGCTTCGACTGGTAGATCCGAATGTGGTGCGGGCAGTTCATCGGCCGCAGCAGGAATCGGTCGCCATCGGCCATTTCGATCGGCGGAAACTGGCTGTCGGCGTAGTAGGGATAGTGGCCCGAGGTCTCGTAAAGCTGCACGCGACCGATTACCGGCGTGTAGACTGGCTGGTAGCCTCGCTTGAGCAGTTCCTGGTAGATGAACCTTTCGAGTTCGCGGCGGATCGTCGCCCCCTTGGGGAGCCAAAGCACGAGCCCCGAACCCACTTCGGGATCGATCAGAAACAATTCCAATTGCTTGCCCAGCACGCGATGGTCGCGGCGTTTGGCTTCCTCAAGCCTTTTAAGGTACTCGTCGAGGTCTTTCTGGGTGAACCAGGCCGTGCCGTAGAGCCGCTGAAGCTGCTGGTTCGAGGCATCGCCTTTCCAGTAAGCCCCGGCGACCGAAAGCAGCTTGAACGCACCGATCGCCCCGGCACTGGGAACATGTGGGCCGCGGCACAGGTCGACGAACTCGCCCTGGCGATAGAAGCTCACCATTTCCTCTTGGCCAAGGCCTTCCCGCAGGTGCTCGACCTTGAGCGCCTGGCCCAGGCCGGCGCACAGCTCAATGGCCCGATCGTGGGGTTCCTCGATCCGTTCAAAGGGTTCGTCTTGCTTGACGATTTTGGCCATTTCGGCCTCGATCTTCGGGAAATCGGCCTCCGAGATCGACCGGTCGAGCAGAAAATCGTAATAGAAGCCGTCGGTCACCGTGGGCCCAAAGGCCAGTTGCACGCCGTCAAAAAGACGCATGACGGCCCGGGCCATGATGTGGGCGCACGAATGGCGCAAGAGGTCCAGGGCTTCCGGATCCCGCTTGGTCAGCAGTCGGAGCGAGACTTCGCCCGACTCAGGCAGGGGCGCGTCGGTCCCCACGATTTTACCGTCCACCTCCGCGGCCAGCGTCGCGGCGGCCAGCCGAGGCCCGATGTCGGCGGCCACGTCACTCGGGCGAACGCGACGAGAATATTCAAGAACGCTTCCGTCGGGCAGATTGACTCTTAGCATGTTCTCCAAGACATCTCGGTGTGACCCCCCGGCGGACGGGCGCCGATACAGAGGGCGACCCCGAATACCCGGTAGCTTTCCGCCAGGGCAGTTTCGACAAGTATAGGACCGAAAAAAGGTTATGGCAATAGGACGCAATCCGAGGCCGACGGGTTCACCCCGGCGGGTCCGGTCGGCCCTACTTGACTCGCCTTGCAGACCATGTCAGATTAAAGTGTTCTTGCTCGATGATGGATGCGGCGCCTGCCGGATTCACTGCCGGGTAAACCGGGCGATTAGCTCAGTTTGGTTAGAGCACTAGCTCGACAAGCTAGGGGTCACAGGTTCGAGTCCCGTATCGCCCACTCGACTTAAGTAAAGCAAAATCAAGAACTTACGATGTCTGCCAATGGTAGGCGAGGCGGCCTTTTCTTCCCTGGTAATCCGGTGGTCTATCGGATTTGGGGTGAAGGGAGTTGCTTTTTTGTCTTTGTTGCGGGTTCCCGGCTGTCGCACGCGCTAGAACTAACCGGCAGGCCGTTGTTGCCCTCGGCGGCGGAGATCCTTATCTCGATAAGAGGTTCCTTGCTGGGCATTGTCCTTCCTACCCGCCCATCCCCGACAGGCTGAGTCGTTTCCATGGCATTGGTGACGTTGCGCGTTTTGGACGGGGCCGACCGCGGCCAGGTGTTCGACAACCTGCCCACGCCCGTGACGATCGGTCGCGAGGAAGGCAATCTGGTTCAGTTGAACGACGAGCGGATCAGCCGTTTTCATCTGAAGATCCAGGAAGACGGGGACCGGTTCGTGCTGACCGATTTGGAGAGCACCAACGGCACCAAGGTCAACGGCGAAGCGGTCCAGCTTTGGATCCTGCGGCCCGGCGACCTGATTTCGCTGGGGCGCACCTTGCTCTTGTGCGGTTCGGAGGACGAGATCGCCCGGCGTTTGGCCGGTCTGCGCGGAGCCGATCTGAGCGCGGGCGTGACGCTGGACGCCGACGACGTCGATCAACTGGCATCCTCCGTGTCGTTGGATTTCGAGCTTAACTGGACCGACAATCCCGAGACCCAGGCCATTCTCCACACGCTGTTGCCGCCCGATTTGCCCGACGGGCTCGATCTCGGCCAGAACGCCCAACTGAGCGAGTTGCTCCAGTATTTGCAGATTCGGATTCGCGGCGTGATCGAGGCGGCGGAAATCTCGCGGAAAACCGAGGACGCGACCATCTCCCAGCGCCGCTGGCAAGACCTGCTCGACCTGGAAAACCGGCTGGCGCTCTACCTGCGTTCGATCGGCGAGCCGCATTGAGACAAGTAGGTCAGGCTGTGCCTGACGAGAAGGTATAGAGAAGGGATCGGATTCTGTAGGCCGGTCACGACCTTGTCTTTACCAATATTTTGTCCCCAAGGGACACGTGACAACCGAGTGAAACTCCACCATGCTTGACCGAAAGTTCATCGTCGAAAACGCCGAAGCCGTGCAGGCCAATTGCGCCAACCGCGGCGTTGTGGCCGATGTGGCCCGATTTGTTCAGCTCGAAACGGAGCGCAAGGCCCGGCAGGCCGAAATCGAGCGGCTCAACCGCCGCGCGAACGAAGTGGCCAAGTCGATCGGCCAGGCGGCCGATCCGGCCGAGCGGGAAGCTCGCCGCGAGGAAGGCCGCCGGCTTCGCGAGGAAGTGGCCGACGTTAAGGCCGAAGTCGACGAAATCGAAGTCGAGCAGGCGTCCATTCAGACGGCCATTCCCAACATGACGCATCCCGACGCGCCGGTCGGCGGCGACGAAGAGGCCAACCGCGAAATCGCCCAGGGAAAGACTCCGCCGCGCGCGTTCGACTTCAAACCGCTCGACCACGTCGAACTGGGCGAACGGCTCGACTTGTT
>JAFGAY010000275.1 GCA_016933425.1 Pirellulales bacterium | reverse complement strand
GTGTCGGGGCGAAAGGATTTGAACCTTCGACCTTCTGACCCCCAGTCAGACGCGCTATCCAGGCTGCGCCACGCCCCGCTGGAAATGGTGGTGCTTGACCCATCTTCATAAACCATTGGGCCACGCCGAACACCTATCATGGCAGATGGGCCGTGATGCTGCAAGAGGGCCCACGGCCATCGACAATCAGCGCCAGGCAACCCGGAAACGGCGCCGACTCGGCAAACACCAAAAAATGGTAATTGCTTACAGTGCTTACAGACTGTGCAATGCTGCTTCGTCCGAGCGGTCGGAGATGAAATGCTCCCCGGACCAGGGGGTGGCAATCGTCGCCGGGTCGAGCGGCGAGTCGGTCCGCGACGCCTCGGCCCAGCGGCGCGTGACGCCCAGCCGCGCCTGGGCAAACCAGGGTTCATCGGCCAGATCCTGCTCCCCTGCCCGGAGGATCGCGCACGATTCCTCGAATCGTCCCTGCCGGCAGAGTTCATCGCTCCACTGGTTGTGGACGTGGATGAAGTTCACGTGGAAGGGGTGAAAATCGGACTGCAACGCCATGCCCGTCCGAAGCAACCCAACCGCCTCCCGATACCGGCCCGACGCCCCTTCCTCTATTGCCCAATTATTCAGCGTGGCCAGCAAATTGCCGCGGGCCGTGGCGCTGGAAGGGTCGAGCCACAAGGCTTTCGTGTTGGCTTCGACGGCCTCGGCAAACCGTTTTTCGCGAAGCAGGTCGACGCCCCGGTTGTAGTAGATCGTTGCGACCAACGCCACGCCCGACACCTCGCGGCAGTCGACCGCGGCGGAGCCCGGCCCATGCGGCGCGCCGGTTGCCCGGGCGACGAGTTCGGCCTGGCGCTGGGCGTCGGTGATCAGGCGAAACCATCGGGGGCACGTGCTTTCAACGTCAAGCGTTTCCTCGCCAAAATGGAGCCGGCTCATGGCGTGGCCTGGCAACTCCAGACCCCGGGCGTCGAATCCAAATCGCGTCGCCAGGTGGCAAAACAACACCGACGCGCTAACGCAGTTGAACCGTCCTTGCTCGACGGCCGTTGTCAGAAGCGTGGCGTCGAGATCGTAGCCGCCGCGGAGAATTCGGCCGTGCATGAATTCAAAAACGGCCGCGGCCTGTTGCCTGGGCGTTCCGGAAACGACGGTCGTCGCCCGCCATTGCTCGACCAACCCTTCGACGCGCCGTTCGTCGCGATTGATTCTCGCCGGGTCGGTTTCGCCGCCGGCCACCATCGCCGCCGCCAGCAACGAATGCTCGTCGAGCCGCCCGTCCGCCGCATCGTCAAACAACCGTTGCTCCAGCGGCGAAAGCGCCACCGGCAACACGGGACCCGTCGTCGCTCGGGCGGCAATCGCGGGAAGCGGAGCCACCGACACCGCGCCGGCCCAAACCGCCGAACCGCCGGCCCAGACGGTCAGAACCAACACCCAACACGCAATTTTCAAAACAACGCCGGCCGCCCTGCCGTGCGAAGTTCGCCGTTTCGTCGTGCCGCCGATCGCCCGAATACGCAGAGAGAATGGCATAATCATCGCGTTGTAGCAGTCGTATGAATTGCACAAGTGGCGAAACCACCGCAAGATGGAATGGGTGCCACAAGTATACGATGCAAAAAGACAACGTGCGGGCAATCCTCGGAAGAAATTCAGGACGTTTCGTTTTTACCGATAACAAGAGCCGCGGCGCCCCAACATGCCCACACTCCCAAACCGAACCGCGACCGTCAGGGAGCGGCATGTTGCCCTGCCATTCTCGAAACGTGTTTTGAAATTCGTTTTGGCGACCATAATCCCCACCTGGCTTGTCCCGGTGGAACAAGGTTTGGCAACAACCCGACCGAACCGCCCCCAATCTCGTGCTGGTTCGCCAAAGCGTCTCGTGCATTTCCAACCACACTTTCGGGCCGCTCCCTGACGGTCGCGATTCCGTTTTTCCAAGGATTTTCGTGTCGGCCGTGCCAATTGACCAACCCCGTCTAGGGTGGTAAGATCACGGGTTTGACTTCCTTCAGGACCCCGACCCAATTTCTCATTCACAACCCCTGTTTTCTTAAGATGACTACTTCCATGACCAATATCGAACAACTGGCCATCAACACGATTCGCACGCTCGCAATGGACGGCGTCGAAGCGGCCAATAGCGGACATCCCGGTACGCCCATGGCTTTGGCCCCCGTCACCTACCTTCTCTATGAAGAGGTGCTTCGATACGATCCGGCGGCGCCCGACTGGCCGGGCCGCGACCGGTTCATCCTTTCGTGTGGTCATGCGTCCATGTTGCTTTATGCAATGCTGCATCTGGCCGGGGTTCGCCAGACGGGGACCGACGAGCCGGCCGTGTCGCTCGACGACTTGCGCCGATTCCGGCAGTTGGGAAGCCGGTCGCCGGGCCATCCCGAGCACGGCCTTACCTCGGGCGTCGAAACGAGCACCGGCCCGCTGGGCCAGGGCATCGCCAATGGCGTGGGCATGGCGATTGCCTCACGCTGGCTGGCCAAACACTACAACCGGCCCGGCTACGATTTGTTCAACTTCGACGTCTATTGTCTTTGCAGCGACGGCGACTTGATGGAGGGCATCGGCGGCGAGGCGGCCTCCCTGGCCGGACACCTCAAACTCTCAAACCTCTGCTGGATTTACGACGACAACGGTATCACCATCGAAGGCAAGACCGAACTGAGTTTCAGCGAGGACGTGGCGGCCCGATTCACAGGCTACGGCTGGAACGTTGTCGAAGTCGAAAACGTCAACAACCTCGACGCTCTGCGCGGCGCGATCGGATTTTTCCAGGAAGCGAACGACCGGCCGACGTTGGTCATCGTGAAAAGCCAGATCGCCTTCGGCGCGCCGAACAAAGCAGGCACGGCCGCTGCCCACGGCGCCCCCTTGGGCGCCGACGAGGTCCAAGGCGCCAAACAGGCCTACGGTTGGCCTGTCGCCGAACCGTTCCACGTGCCCGACGCCGTACGCGAGCATTTCGCCGCGGGAATCGGGGCCCGCGGAGCCAACCTGCGCGAGCAGTGGAACGCGAAATACGCCGAGTACAAGGAAAAGTATCCCGTCCTGGCAAAACAGGTCGAAACCCTTTTGGCCGGCGATCTGCCCGAAGGCTGGGACGCGGCCATGGCCAATTTCGACCCCGATCCAAAAGGCATGGCTACCCGAGTATCCTCGGGCAAGGTGCTCAACCAGGTGGCCCAAAACATTCCGTGGATGCTCGGCGGCTCGGCCGACCTGGCTCCGTCCAACAAATCGGACCTGACGTTCGACGCGGCGGGCGACTTCCAGGCAGGAACGCCCGGCGGACGCAATTTCCACTTCGGCGTGCGCGAGCACGTCATGGCCGCGACGACCAACGGAATGGTGCTGTGCGGCCTGAGGGCCTATGCGGCCACCTTCTTTGTTTTTGTCGACTACCTTCGACCGGCCCTGCGCATGGCGGCCATCATGGAACTGCCCGTGCTGTATATCTTCACGCACGACTCGATCGGCGTGGGCGAGGACGGCCCCACGCACCAGCCGGTCGAGCAGCTCGCGTCATTGCGCGCCATACCAAATGTGGTCGTGCTGCGCCCGGCCGACGCCAACGAAGTGGCGGAAGCCTATCGGACGGCCTTAACGCTGAAAAAACGGCCGGTCGCGCTTGCCTTGACCCGACAAAATCTGCCGACGCTCGATCGGACGAAATATGCCCCGGCCTCCGGCGTGGCGCGGGGTGCTTACGTCCTCGCCGATCCGCCGGGCGACGTGCAAGTGATCCTCATCGGCTCCGGCAGTGAAATAAGTCTCTGTCTGACCGCCCAACAACGGCTGGACGCCGAAGGCGTCGCCGCTCGCGTGGTCAGCATGCCAAGCTGGGAACTCTTCGACGAACAACCGCCCGAATATCGCGATTGGGTCTTGCCGCCGTCGATTTCGGCTCGGGTCGCGGTCGAGGCAGGCGTCGAATTGGGCTGGTCGAAATACGCCGGCGCGTCCGGACGATTCGTCGGCATGAATGGATTCGGCGCCTCGGGCCCCTATCAACAACTCTACCAACACTTCGGCATCACCGTCGACGCCATTGTCGCCGCCGCCAAAGAAACCCTTGGCCGGTAAACACGCGACTTCGAAGGGCATTTGCCCGCGCAGGCCATCTTACTGTGCAGACTGCGCCTAACCCAATCGGCAAATCCCGCCATTTGACAGCCTGCTTTTCATGACCTAAGGTTTGATTGGCCGGCTGGTTGGCCAGCCACACAGAGGGGCAGTGCCCTCGTCTTCCCCCGCCGGAGTTAATCCGGTTTACTTGTCCGCGAAATTATTGAGATCGGCCCCATTCGGGTTGCGCGCTTGCTTGATGCGCTGCCCGGACGCGACCGAAGGGAAGTTGGCTCGGCCCCTGTTCCGATAGGTCGATTCAACGCAGCCCCCGCACATCGAGAACGCGGCGCCGCGAAATACGTTCGACCGGAGATTTTGCCCATGAACACGACCCTCAGGGAATCGTACGAAGGCTTCGAACTGGATCAATCCGATTGGGCATCGCCCGACGAACACGTTCGGGCGCGCATCTGCGAATTGCTGTCGCAATTCCAGCCGCGGCCGACGCGCGTGGAACGCCGCTCCGATCAACGGTATCCATTTCCGTACCTTCTCTATTTAACGCCGGTCGGCCCCGAGGGCGCGCCGGCACTAAATGACACGGTCGTGGTCGTCGGCAAACACATCTCGGAACATGGAATAGGATTCTACCACACGCAGCCCTTGCCCCATCGCCGAATCTTCGTGTCGTTCGAGGCGGGCGACGGCTCGTGGATGAGCTTCCTGACCAACCTGACCTGGTGCCGCTTCACCAAACAAGGATGGTATGAGAGCGGCGGCCGATTTCTTAGGACCATTGCACCGCCGCTTGCCGTCAAGTGACGTGCCGTTCTTCGAGCCATCGTCGCCCAAAACAAGAACGATCATTCTCCCGCATTCCGGCGGCAATTGATCCGCGGAAACACGCCGGTAGCCCAGCTTCAACGCCTCGCGCAGGAAATCCCGGATTGTGGAATCCTCGTCGTTCAGCTCAGGGCCGCAGTCAATCACGAAAACGCGGGGTGGGTCGACTTTCAGAACGCGCACCGCCCATCCCTTGGTAAATTGGGGATATAAAATCCTGTGGCACTTGAGACCCTGGGAATAATAGAGCAAAAGCCGATCGTCCTCGACGCATGCCGCCAAGGTCTCGCCGGCGCCATAATGTTCGGCGATCCATTTGCCCAACGCCGCTTGCCGGTGCATGAACGTGCCAGAGACGGCCCTCGTGTCGAAAGTTCCCAAGGCAACCACAACGGCGAGCAACGCGACGACAAGCACGCCTCGCCGGCTGTCGTTCCAAACAACCCGGCGACCGGTGACGGCCATCAATCCGTTTGCAATCGAGAGCAGGCCCAAGGCCATCCAGGGAAACGACACCAACACCAACGGCAGACAATACCGAATGTCCACGGCGTCATCCGGCATGAAATTCACATAAACGGCCACCACCAAGATTATCCCCATCAAGACCAAGGCTTGATGCTCCGGCCGGATCCACACCCGCCGCCATATCCACAAACCCACCAGGGCCAAAAACCCATAAGCGTACGTGTACGCCTTCACAAATCGCAACCCCGTTTTCCGAACCAACCGGAAATCAACCGGGCGAAAACGCTCTGAACCGTCCGCTCGAGCGGGCCGGGCTGGGGGCCGCTTTGACGCCTTCGACGCGGGTGACGTTCCCGCAACGCCTTGTCCCGGCGACTTCGCCGGCTTCGCCTCCTCGGCAACCGACGGCCGAAACGACCCTAACCAATGGGCAAGCTGCCGGGAAGACGCGGACGGGATGATTCCCCAATGGGGGCAATCACGCAGCCACGTTAAGTTTACCAACGCAATGGAAACGGGAATCACGGCCAGGCAGACGCCCGTTCCAAGAACGGTGCGTGCCCAAGTCGCCCGCGAGGCAATCACGCGAATTCCACTCCACAATAAAAACGAAGGAAGCAAAAACCAACCTTCCGTTCGCGTGTGGACGCAGAGCGTCAGGGCAAGCCCCGCCGTGAGATAGAGCCACCATCGACTCTCTGTAATCGCGCGCCAGAATAGGTAAATCGACAGATTAAAAAAGAACCAGAACGTGGGATCGCGCATGATCAACGGGCAGAAGATCACAAGCTTGGGATGGAACGCATACAAGATAACCGCCAGCATCGCTACCTGAACGTTGAATTGCCGCCGAATCCAACCAAACAACGGAAGGATGGCGAGCGTTCCCATCGCCACGCTCCACCATTCTCCCGTAATGCAAATGTCCCAACCCGTTTTCTGTAGCCAAACCAATATGAGTGGAAAGACGTTCAGCCCCCGGGGGGCAAAGGCGCGTTGAAAATCACCCGCCGCCAATGCTTTCGCTTCCGCCAGATAGGAGACCGTGTCGGACCAGAGTATGTTCCACTGCCAGGCGGCCAAAAGCCGGGGAAGCAATGCGATCAACAATAACCCCGCCCAGAACCACCACCGCGCTCGCCACCGCGCGTCGCCGCCTTCCGGCGGAACGTCCGCGGTCAGTCTAACCGGAAAAGACTTGGCCGGTGGTTCACGGATGATTTTCCAAAAGCCCACGACGCGTCTCCTGATTCGTTGCCGCCATGGTCCAAATAGGGCATGTGGCGGATCTGCCCAGTGATGAAGGTCGCATTTCGGTAAAATGATAGAGTGGTGCGATCCCAGACATGAACTTGTCCCGCCATTGTAGTCTGGTTTGGCCCCGCGGACAACGTTGGTCGGTGGACAGATATTGACGCTCCGACCCACTTGAAACAAACTATAGTAAGGCGGCAAGCCCCGACGGGGAAAAGGGAACCCGGCTTTTCTGCCCGAAAGGGCCGTTCAATCGCTTCATACGAAAGACACCTATTTCCACCCGTCTTCCCCTCACCGAGAAATCACGCCATGAAATTGCAGTTCCTGGGGGCCGCCCGGCAAGTGACCGGCTCGCGTTACTATCTTCAGGTCAACGGCGCCCGGCTGATGGTCGATTGCGGCATGTTTCAGGAACGCGATTCGTTGGATCGCAATTGGGAACCAAGCCCCGTCCGCCCCGACCGCATCGACGCGGTGTTGCTGACCCATGCCCACGTCGACCATTGCGGACTGTTGCCCAAGCTGGTGGCCGAGGGCTTTCGGGGAAAAATCTTCACCACCCCGGCCACGACCGATCTGGCCGACATTGTACTGCGCGACGCGGCAAAGATTCAGGAAGAAGACGCCGCGTTCAAACAGAAACGCCACCGCAAGGAAGGCCGCCGCGGACGCCATCCAGTCAAACCGCTTTTCACCGACCGCGAAGTCCAACGCACGCTCCCGCTGTTTCGCTCCGTCGACTACCGACGCCCGTTCGAAATCGCCGAAGGACTCACCGCCTCGTTCCATGACGCCGGCCACATCCTCGGCTCGGCCATGATCGAGTTGAACGTGCGCGAAAACGGCGCGTCGCGACGCATCGTTTTCTCGGGCGACGTCGGCCAGTGGGATAAACCCATCATCCGCGATCCCGCGGTCTTCACCCAGGCCGATTACGTCGTCATGGAATCAACCTATGGCATTCGCGTTCACGAAAATTTCACCAACGTCGAGTCGCGGCTCGCCCAAATCGTCGAAGAGACGGTCGTCGCCGGCGGCAACGTCGTCATTCCCACGTTCGCCATCGAACGGGCCCAGGAATTGATTTATCACTTGGGCAACCTGATCAACCAGCGGCGCGTTCCCGACGTCCCCGTCTATCTCGACAGCCCCATGGCCAGCGAGGTGACCGGGGTCTTCCTCCGTCATAAGGACTGCTTCGACGAGGAGGCATGGCGGCGAATCTCCGAGGGCGACGCCCCGCTGCGATTCCCGGGCCTCCGCATGGTCCAATCGACCGAGGAGTCAAAGGCGATCAACCGCCTCGACACGCCGGCCGTGATCATGGCTACCTCGGGCATGTGCACGGCGGGCCGCATCAAGCACCATCTGACCCATAACATCACACGGCCCGAGAGCACGCTCTTGTTCGTCGGCTATCAGGCCACCGGCACCCTCGGACGGCAAATCCTCGGAAAACCACCCGAGGTTCGCATTTTTGGACGTCTCTGGCCCCTTCGCGCCCGGGTCGAACACCTCGACGGTTTTTCGGGTCACGCCGATTGCCCGGGCCTGATGCGGTGGCTCGGCTCCCTCAAAGAACCCCCGCGCATGCTTTTTTTGACCCACGGCGAAGAGGAATCAGCCCTGGGATTATCCAGAAAAATCAAGGACGAAAAAGGCTGGGAAACCCTCGTGCCCCACTACCAGCAAACGGTCGAGCTGGAATAAACCGGGAAAAAACGGCAGCCTTCCTCTCGCGACGTTCACCCCCCTGTTCCACGCGCCGCAAGCTATGATTATCCTATAAGTTGGTTGCCGCCCGTCTAATAGTTCTACTGCCCAAAGATGATAGTCAACATAACCCTCTTTTGTGCAAGGAGTTCGGCAAAAACGTTTCTCATACCACGAAGGTCGCGAAGATCACGAAGCAAAAAACAAATTTGTCCCGAACACCGCGTTTCTTCGCTTCTGGTGCTTTGGGCTTCTTCGTGTGCTTCGTGACCTTCGTGGTGGATTAGAACTGCGTAACAGCCGTATTGCCAAGGGATCCGGTTGATTTCTGATCTTGGACAGTAGAAATAGAAAGTCTAATAGAATAGTCCGATTCCGGAACCAAATCCCATGACCAAGACTCTCGAACAAAAAATCAACGACCGCTCGGCCGTGATCGGCGTTATCGGGTTGGGCTACGTTGGATTGCCCCTGGTCCGCGCGTTCGTCGCCGCCGGATTCAAAACGATGGGTTTCGACGTCGACGCGGCCAAGGTCGACAAACTGCTGGCCGGCCGCAGCTACATCGAACACATCGCTTCAGAGTGGATCGCCGAGTGCGTCGGCCAAAATAAATTCGAACCCACCGCCGACATGCGCCGGCTGGCCGAGGCCGACGTGCTGCTGATCTGCGTTCCCACGCCCCTGAGCGAAAGCCGCGATCCCGACCTGTGCTACGTCGAATCAACGACGCACTACATCGCCAAAACGCTCCGGCCGGGCCAGTTGGTCGTCTTGGAAAGCACCACCTATCCCGGAACGACCCGCGACGTCATGCTGCCAATCCTCGCCGCCGGCGGCCTCGCGGTCGGCAAGGACTTCTTCCTGGCGTTCAGCCCCGAACGCGAGGATCCAGGCAATCCCGACTATTCGGCCGAAGGAATTCCGAAGGTGGTCGGCGGCATTGATCCGATGAGCCTGCGACTGGCCGAGATGGTCTACAAGCAAGCCGTGGTCCGCGTAATTCCCGTGTCGAGCTGCGAGGTAGCCGAAGCCTGCAAAATCGTCGAAAATACCTATCGCTCGGTCAACATCGCCATGGTCAACGAACTGAAAATGCTCTTCGACCGGCTGGGTATCGACGTCTGGGAGGTGATCGACGCGGCCAAAACCAAACCCTTCGGCTATCAAGCGTTCTACCCCGGACCGGGCCTCGGCGGCCACTGCATCCCCATCGATCCGTTCTACCTCAGCTGGGTCGCGCGAAAATACGGCATGATCACCCGATTCATCGAACTGGCCGGCGAAATCAACACAAGCATGCCGCAATATGTGATTCATCGGGTCGCCGACGCGCTGAACGAACAGTGCAAGCCGCTGCGCGGCAGTAAAATCTGCGTGCTGGGCGTGGCCTATAAGAAGGACGTCGACGACGACCGCGAGAGCCCTTCGTTCGCCCTGATGGAAATGCTCCGCAAGGCCGGCGCGATCGTCACCTATCACGACCCGCATATCCCCGTCCTGAAAAAGTCGCGCCAACACGATTTCGCCGGCCTCGAAAGCCAGAAACTCTCGGCCGAGTTTCTCGCCGACCTCGACGGCGTGCTGATCTCGACCGACCATTCGTCGGTCGACTACGATTTCGTCGTCCGCCACGCCCCCCTGGTCGTCGATACCCGAAACGCGACGCACCGGGTTGCCGACGGACGCGAGAAAATCTTCAAAGCATAGCGACGATCTGATCTTTAAACCAAGACTCCACGGTTTTTTCAGCGCTGGGCAAGCGGCCAGACGCCCTGGGAATCGGCTTTTTGAGCTTGCCGGGAATTCGCGGGCCGACTATAACGAACAGCCGTCTAACCAGACGCCCACGGATGGGATTGCGCGCTTTCCAAGCGCAAGCGTGTCAGGAGGATGCGAATGTCGGCCCACTCTTTCCGGGCGGCCGGGCGATTTTCCCGGGGCTGCCGTTTCTATTGCGTCTTCTTGCTTGGCGCGGCGAGCGCCGGCCTATTGTTCGCTTGGTCGGGCAACGTCGCCGCCCAGACCAACGAGGCCGCCCCCCCGTCCGAGTCGCCGACCGTCGAGGCCGTCCAACAGCGACTCAAACATATTGACGAGGCAACCAACCTCGACGACCCAACAAAGGCCCAAGTTCGGGAACTTCTACAGAAGACGCTCAAGGACCTGGAATCGGCCGCCTCCTTGGCGGCTTCGGCCAATCAATACGAGGAAAAAGCCGCCTCGGCCGCCGGCGAGCTTCAAAATACGAAGAACGAGCTCGACGCGCTGCCCCGACAACAAGCGGTCTCCGTGCCCGAGGCGAGTCTGACTCAGCTCGAACAGAAATTATCGGAAAAAACCGCCCGATTCAAGGCCGAGAAAACCGAACTGACTGAACTCGAAGCGGAACCCAAACGCCGCGCCGACCGCCGAGCGAAACTGCCCAAGCTGGCCATCGCCCTGCGCGAACAGCTTGCCGAGGTTAATACCCAGCTTCAAGCGGCCGCCGCCGTTGAGAATCCCGCGGAGATCGACGTCGCCCGGCGATGGTCGCTCCTGGCCCGGCGCCAGGCTATCGAAAACGAACTTCTTTCCAACGAAAAAGAGCTCGACAACTACGAAAAACGGAGCGAATTGCTCCCCTTGCGCCGCGATCTGGTGGCCGGCCGCGTCGCGCTCGCCGAACGCGAACTCACCGCGTGGCGCGAGGCCGTCGACCGCCAACGCCGCCTCGAAGCGGACGCCCAAGCCGCCGCAGCCCAGGCCGCCGCCGCCCAAGCCCATCCAGCGATCAAAAGCCTGACCGAACAAAACGCCAAATGGGCCAATCGCCGTCAGGAACTCGCTCCGCTCATCGCCCAAACCGCCGGACAGCTCGAAGCGGCCCGGCAGTCGCTCGCGACGCTCCAGGAAAGGGTCAAACGGATCAAGGAAAAGGTCGACATCGTGGGCCAGACGAGCACAATCGGCCAATTGCTTCGCAAGGAACGCGAAGCAATCCCCGACTTTCGCGCCTATCGAAACAACGTCAAGACTCGTCAACCAATAATCGCCCAATGCCAACTCGAATTGCTCGATCTTGAGGACCGGCGATCCCAACTGTCCAATCTCGACGCCGAAATCCGCGACCATCTCAAAACCGCGCCAAGGGCCGATTACGACGGATCCCCTCGAGAACTCGAAGCCGCCGCACGCCAATCGCTCCAAACCGAAAAAGAATACGTCGGCGTCCTCGCCAACGATCTCAATCGCTACGTCGACCAACTTTTCGACCTGGGCATGGCCGAGGAACTCCTGACCCGCGAGGCGGCCAATTACGTTAAATACATCGACGAACGTGTACTCTGGATCCATAGCACGTCGCCGCTGAACGTCTCGAGCGTCGAACCTATCACCAGGGCAACCGCCTGGCTGACCCGGCCCGAGTCATGGCTCCGGCTCGGCGCCGGGCTCCTCGGCGACGCGGCCGGTTGGCCCTTGCCGGGCATCATCGCCTTGCTCGTGTTCGCTCCGTTGGTCTGGAACCAACGCCGGCTCCGCCGCAAAACGTCGGACATCGGCGATGCGGCCGGCCGGGCCAACTGTTGCAGCATCGTGCCGACGATCGAGGCCACCCTGGTAACCATGATGCTCGCGGCGGTCGTGCCGGGCATCCTCTGGTATGTCGCCTGGCGGCTCTCCGCGCTGGGCGCGGCGGTCGAACTGGCCGAACCGGTCGCGATGGGACTGGCTTATACGGCCGGCATTTATCTGATGCTCGAACTGATGCAACAGATGTGCCGGCCCGGCGGACTGTCCGAGGCCCATTTCGACTGGCCGGCCTCGGCCCTGAAACCCGTCCGCAACTACGCCCGCATGGCCAAACTCGTGATCCTGCCGTGCGCTTTCGTCTCGGCGACCATGGCCTCGCAGCCTACGAGCCAATGGTCCGATTCGCTCGGCCGTTTCGGGTTTGTCGTGGCCATGGTCGCCTGCGGCGTGCTCGTCCAACAAGCGCTCCGCCATTCGGGAGCCATTTATCAGGCAACGCTCGCTGCCCACCACGACAGCCCGGTCGATCGCCTGCGGCTGCTCTGGTATCCGCTGGCCGTGTTCGTTCCGCTGGCGCTGGCCGCGCTGGCTGCCGTCGGCTATTACTACACGGCCCAACAATTGGCCGGCCGCATGGTGGCCACCGTCTGCATCCTCTTCGGACTCGTTTTTCTGCGAAGCTTCCTGCTGCGATGGATCCTGGTCAACCGCCGCCGGCTGGCTATCCAACAGGCCCGGGCCCGACGCGCGGCCGCCGGCGCCGAGGCCAAACAGGCCGACGAAGCCGCCGGATTGTCCGAAATGCCCACCCCGCCTGAGCCGACGCTCGACCTGGCCGCGATCAACGTCCAAACCCGCTATCTAGTAAAATACTCGCTGGCTATCGCCGGTTTACTTGGTATTTGGGTGGTTTGGGTCGACGTGCTTCCCGCCTTGCGCATTCTCGACGGCATTGTCCTCTGGAACGGCGCCACCCAAAGCGACCCCACCAGCCTGGCCGACTTGTTTCTGGCCGTGCTCACGTTCGCCACGACTGCCGTCGCCGCCCGAAACGCGCCGGGCCTGCTCGAACTAGCCTTGTTGCAAGGGTCGAAGCTCGATGCCAGCTTCCGCTACACGGTCGGCGCCGTCTCGCGCTATGTCATCGTGGTGGTCGGCATTCTGGTCGGATGCCACGTGCTGGGACTCACCTGGGGAACCGTCCAATGGCTCGTCGCCGCGGTAAGCGTCGGACTGGGCTTCGGTTTGCAGGAAATCTTCGCCAATTTCGTCTCCGGCATCATCATTCTCTTTGAACGACCGGTCCGCGTCGGCGACGTGGTCACAATCGGCGAAACCACGGGCGTGGTTTCCCGCATCCGCATGAGGGCCACCACGATCACCAACTGGGACCGCCAGGAATTCATCGTCCCCAACCGGGAATTCATCACCGGACGCCTCTTGAATTGGACCCTGAGCGACCCAATCAACCGAATCGTCCTCAAACTGGGCATCGCCTACGGCTCGAACACCCAACTGGCGACGGAAATCTTGACCAAAATCGTCCGAGAACACCCGTTGATCCTCGGCGAACCGACGCCTCGGGTCACGTTCGAGGAGTTTGGCGAAAGCGCGCTGAACTACGTGGTGCGCTGCTATCTGCCCGACATGGAAAACCGCCTCGCCGTCATCCATGACCTCCACACAAGCATCGATCTGGCCTTCCGCGAGGCGGGCATCGAAATCGCTTTTCCCCAGCAGGACATCCACATCCGCTCGATCCACGCCAACCTCGAATCGATCGACGCGGCCGCCGGCCCCCTCCGACGCCCCGAACTGGTCCGCGACGAAGACGACGACCAACAGCCCCAAAACCGCCACGTGGCCTGACCCCCCAAAACCGAACCGCGACCGTCAGAAAGCGGCCGGCCAAGCGATGCGTGGTCCGTGAGCCGTGAGCCGTGGGTGGTGAGCCGTGAACCGTGAGCCGTGGGCCGTGAGCCGTGTGATAATAGCCGCGGGCGGAAGCCCGCGCGTACCCCTTGTCAAACCGAACCGCGACCGTCAGGGAGCGGCCGTACTTCTACACGATTCTAATCGGGTGTCTGAGGCTGGTGCGGAACACCAAGAGGGCATGGCACCACCCCTACCGGACGATCGCGTTTCAACTTTTTATCATATTCCACGTCATAAACCGGCCGCCCCCGGCGACTACCCTATTGAAACCGCGGTTCTCACCAGGAAACCACCCATGACCGATTGGTCCGAACTTGTTCGGCAACACGGCCCGCTCGTGTGGCGCACGGGCTATCGGTTGTTGGGTTGTCACGACGACGCGTCGGATTGTTTCCAGAAAACGTTTCTCGCGGCGTTCCAATTGGCCCGGCGCGAGACCGTCCGCGACTGGCCCGCCCTGCTGCAGCGGCTGGCCACGACTCGGGCGTTGGACCTCCTGCGGACGCGATACCGTTGCCGCGGTCGGTCCGAGCCGGCCGTCAATGTGGCCGAGTTGACAAGCTCGAATCCCGGGCCGAACGAACAAGCCGAGGCGGCCGAATTGGCCGAACGGCTCCGCGAGGCCCTGGCCGAGTTGCCCGAACGCCAGGCCGAGGTGTTTTGTCTCTGTTTGCTCGACGGACTGAGCTATGCCGAGGCGGGCCGGCGGCTGCGACTCGACGCCGGCGGCGTCGGGGCGCTGCTGCACCGGGCCCGAAAACAACTGCGCCGGCGTCTGGCCGTGTTGTGGCCCGACGGCGACGTTGAAACGCGAGGTGAATCATGAACGAACCGAACAATTTCAATCATGACGATCAGCTCGAACGAGCGATTCGCGCCTTGGCCGAAACCCCCGTGCCCGATGGCCCGCCGGCGGCAGTCGTCCAATCGCTGCTGGCAGCCATGAGCACGGCAACGGATTATTCCAAACCATCAACCGTCAAACGAAGGATAATCACGATGAAATCGATCACAAGAACCTTTGCGGCGGCTAGCGTCCTGCTGGCCTTGGGACTAGGACTCTTCTGGATTCTCTCGCCGGGCGGCCCGAATTTGGCGTTTGCCGACGTGGCCGATCGTTTCCTGGGCATTCAGACGGCGACCTGCACGGTGACCATCGACACGTCCCAAACCATCGAAATGCCCAAGCTCCCCAGGGGATCTTCAAAAACAGAAGCACTGCCCACGGGCAAAATGGAAGTCATGGGCACGAGCAAGGGCAAGGGCATGCTCATGTTCCATGCTCCGGCTCAAACGCGGATAGAGATGGAAACCGAATCGACGTTCACCACTCCAAGCACCAAGAAGCCACGGACGATGAAAATGTCGACCGTCCAGATCTTCGACGGCGACAAGGGACAAATGTTGATGCTCACGCCTCAATGCAACATGGCGGTCCTGACGAAAATGGAAAACCTGTCCGAGGAGCAAAAGCGGCAGAACAGCCCCTTTCTGGCCGTGCAACAGTTCCTCTCCGCCGCGCGAGAACACGACGCAAAAGTCACTCCGTTGGGCGAAAAGAACATCAACGGCCGGCCGGCCATCGGCTTCGCGGTCGAAGGGCTCCAAGGCTTCACCGACACCAAATATTGGGCCGATTCAAAAACCGAACTCCCCGTTCGAGTCGAAATCACCTTGGGTCAGGGCCCCGTGGTCATGACCATGATCATGACCGACTTCCAGACCGGCATGCACTTGGACGAAGCCCTTTTCAGCACCAAAGTGCCCGAGGGTTACGCGGTCCAAAACTTGAACCTGGACGCCTCCACGCCCACGATCGAGGATCTGGCCAAGATGCTGCGAATCCTGGCTGAGCGGAACAAGGGCGTCTTTCCCGACAAACTGCCCGGCCCCAACGATCTTTTCAAATTGCAACAGCAATTCTCCAAGGACTATACCAAAAATCTCATGAAGGACATAACCGGCACTCTGAAAAAGGAGGATGTTGCTGAAAAGAATCCCGGCAAAATCGTGGCCGAGTTGGCAAAGTTCAATAAGATGCAAAAAATGATTGATAAGATGATGCCGATCAGTCGGGGCATCACGTTCGCCGCTACTTTGACGCCCGCGAACGATTCGCATTATGCCGGCGGCGGCGTAAAACTCGACACGCCCAATCGGCCCATCTTCTGGTACAAGCCGACCGGCGACAGCCAATATGAAGTGCTCCACGCCGACCTGAGCATCAAAAAAATGGCCAAGAACGACCTTCCCCCGGTCGAACCGCCCGCGACCGAATCGGAAGTGAATTCCGAGCCCCGCCCATAACGGTATTCGATCGACTCGCAGTCATGCATCGCGGTGTTTCTTCCAACACGCCCGATGACCAAAAGGCCGCCGCTCCGCTTCACCACCAGCGGACGGCGGCCTTGCTTGTTTCTGGTTTGTGCTATTTGGGCCCCCGATCGGTGGATGCCTATCTGCAAAAAGTAAACACTCCTCGATGCGGGGATTGGCTTTGCCCATGCTCTGGTTCAGTTTTTTTCCTTTTGGCTCTTGACAAATCACTACATCGTATTAGAATATAGCGTATTGCGATGGAGCGAACGTTCAAGGAGCCTTTTTATGTCCGCCTGGGTAAGTCAACTCCGAAAAGGCCTGACCGAACTTGTCGTGCTCGGCGCGCTCGGGCAGGGCGAGGCCTACGGCTACCAGCTCCTCCAGCGGATCAACCGCATCGACGGGCTGGCCTTGACCGAATCGACGGTCTATCCCCTTCTGGCTCGGCTCAAACGCGAGCAGTTGGTCAGCGTCCGCGCGGCCGCTTCGCCCGCCGGACCACCTCGCCGTTATTACACGCTCACTGCCGCCGGCCGCCGGCGGTTCGACGAAATGCTCGGCCAGTGGCAAACCGTGGCCACGGCCGTCGACCACCTTCTCAAGGAGAGTCCCGATGGACAAAAACCCGCCTGACCGGTCGCTCGACACAGCCGCCCAACAGCGCCTCGACGAATATCTCGACGCCGTCGAACAGGCACTGGTCGAAAGCGGCACGTCCCGAACCGAACGCCGCGCCGTCTGTGACGAAATCGAAGCCCAGGCCCGCGAAATGGCGTTTGCCCGAGCCGCCGATCAACCGACCGCCCAAGACATGGCGGCCGTGCTGGCCGAGTTGGACGATCCCGAAGCCTACCGCGCGTCCGGCGAGCCGGCCGACGGTTCGTCCACCGCCGGCTCGACAACCGGCGACTCCAAGATCCACCCCTTCGCCCTGTCGGCCTTTATCATACCCTTCGTCGTCGTCGCGCTCATCTTTGTCCCGTTTCCCAGGGG
>JAFGAY010000274.1 GCA_016933425.1 Pirellulales bacterium | reverse complement strand
CGCCGCGCTGGCGATCGTGCGCCAGTTCGATGGCCCGGCCGTGGCCGTGCTCAAACACAACAACCCGTGCGGCGCCGCCGTGGCGGACGATCTGGCCGAGGCCACGCGCCGCGCCATGGCCGGCGACCCGCAAAGCGCGTTCGGCTCGGTGCTGGGCATGAATCGCCCGGTCGACGCCGCGTCGGCCGAAGCGCTCGCCGAGCCGGGCCTGTTTGTCGAGGCGATTGTCGCGCCTGCGTTCGACGCTGCCGCCCTGGAGATTCTTACCACCCGGCCCAAGTGGAAAGCCAACGTCCGGCTCATGGCCACGGGCCCGTTGCCGCCGCTGGCGGCCCAATGGGCCTATCGGCCGATTGCCGGCGGGATGCTCATGCAGCAAGCCGACGTGCTGCCGGACGAGGAAAACGAGTGGAAAGTCGTCACCGAGTCGGCTCCGACCGATGCCCAGATGGTTGACCTCCGTTTTACCTGGACCATGGTCCGGTTTGTCAAATCGAACGCGATCACGGTCGCCAAGGACCGGATGTTGCTCGGCGCCGGCGCCGGCCAGATGAGCCGCGTCGACTCGGTCGAAATCGCCATCGCCAAGGCCGGCGATCGGGTCGGCGGCGCCGTGTTGGGCTCCGATGCGTTCTTTCCGTTTCCCGACTCGATCGAGCGCGCGGCCGCGGCGGGCATTGCCGCCGTGATCCAGCCCGGCGGCTCGCGCAAGGACCAGGAAGTGATCGACGCCTGCAACCGGCACGGCTTGCCCATGATCTTCACCGGCCGACGGCACTTCAGACATTGACGTTGTGTTCGTGTGTTAAAGCCGGCGCGGCATTCCACTGAAAATACGTTCCAAGAAAACCACGGCTCCATCCAACCAGGAATTCCGGCCGTGCCCAAGTGGTTTAAGACGCGCGTCGACCAACTCCGCCGCACGTGGCTTGCATGGCGCCATAACGACGGCAATCTGACGGCCGCCTCGATGGCCTATTACGCCGTTCTATCCTTCTTTCCGTTGTTGTTGCTGTTGATCGCCGTGCTGGGCTTCGCGTTGCAGTACTCGGTGGGCGCCCGCGATGCCCAGGATCAACTGCTCTGCGTGCTGGCCGACAACACGTCGCCCCTGTTGGTCGATCACGTCCGCGAAGTATTGGCCGGGATCCAGGCCAAGGCCAGTGTCGGCGGTCCCCTCGGATTGGCCGCCGTGGTGATCGCGGCGATTGGCATTTTCACTCAGTTGGACATCGCGATGAACCGCACCTGGGACACGTCGCCGCGACGCGGCCGGTCGTTCCTACGCTCGGTCCGCGAAACCCTGCTCCATCGGCTTCGTGCGTTCCTTATTCTCCTTGCGTTGGCGTTGTTGCTTTTGGCGGCTTTCGTGGCCGACACGGTGGCCGGGGCCTTGCGTTCTCAAGTCGCCGTTTTCCATGGCGCCCCCTGGCTCTGGTCCGCCGGCCGGCTCGCCGCAAGCCTCGTCGTCAACGGTCTGCTCCTGATGCTCATCTATAAACTCCTGCCCCGAACCCACGTCCAATGGAGGGCCGCGGTCCGCGGCGGCGCTCTGGCGTCCATTCTTTGGGTTATCAGCCGGCAGGTGCTCGGCCTGATGCTCCTGGGCAAGAAATACACGGCCTACGGCGTTGTCGGATCGGTAATGGCCGTCATGCTCTGGATTTACATCGCCAGTTGCGTCTTCTTTTTCGCCGCCGAGTACGTGCGGATCGTCCAACGCGACGCGGCAGAGTAGGCCCGATCGATACCCCGCGACGGCCGCCCGAAATCCGCCGGCCGGATCGAAATCAGGCAATTACACCCCATCAACGCTGGGTCACGACCCGGCCTGCGCCTCCTTCGGACCGTTTCAATCGCGCCGAGCGGTCCTCTTGGCAAGCAATTCACGCGCTGGAGCGAATCGACCGATGTTAAAGACTGCCGCTTACGGAAGCTGGGCAGCATACATAGGAAACAAACGTTCCCGGAAGGACACGGCTTTATATCGGTCGTAGCGATTCTGCCGGTTCCACAAACCATCGACTACCCAGCGTGAAGAGTGTGATCTCGTGGTGGAAACACGTGTTGAATACCTGAGAGTCTATTCCGAACAGCCCTCGGAGACGCCGCGGCCCGAACCCCTGGCCGTCGAAAGTCTTCCGAAGGTGATTGCCGCATTCGAGCAAGCCACCGGATGGCCGTTGGAACATGTCCCCGGTCCGAAGTCGAACTCCCGCCATAGCCTGACGTGGTCCACCCCGGTTAGCCCGGGCGTCGGCCCAACGCTTGGACACCTCAGCCTTGGGCGGCGTGGTTCGACTTCGGACGCTCCCCCGGCAACCCCGATCGACCAGCCCACGGCCGAGCACTTGGCCGAGGCTTTGGATGCCCTGCTTCAGGAGCTGTCCGAAACCGAGCTGGCCTTGCGCGATCGCGAGGCCGAGCTGGCCGCCGGCGTGACCCCGTTGCCGACCGACAGCGGCGAAGGTTCGCTGGCCGAGCGGCTCGAAGCGGTTCTCAAGGGCGGCGCCGAAGCCGTCGGCGCCCATGCGGCCGCGCTCTATCTGCTCGACGAGATTACCAGCGAACTAAAACTGCGGTCCGTCTGGGGCTTGCCCCGAAGCCGCCTGCGAAAACCGGCCCGACCCCTGGCCGGCGCCCTGGCCGATCTGGAAGCCATGCTCGGCCATGCGGTGGTTCTCGAAGACGCGCGGATCATGCAGCGTTGGAAAGTGCCCGAGGATTTCGCCTCGGCGGTTTGCGTGCCCGTCTCGTCGCCGACGACCATCCTGGGAACGCTCTGGATATTCAGCCGCGACAAACGCGATTTCAACGAACGGCAAACCAACGTCATCGAGGTGACAGCCGGCCGGCTCGCGGCCGATCTCGAACGCGAGACCCTCCTGGGCCAAGGCGCCGGCGGGACCTATTGGCGGCACCAACTGGCCGCCGCCGAACGGGCCCAACGCGGCTCGTTGCCCACGATGGCGCCCTTGTTGGACGATTGGCAGACGGCCGGCTGGGTTGCCCAAGCCGATCAGCTTGGCGGCGATTTCTTCGATTGGTTTTGCCTGCCCGAGAGCCGCATGGCCATTGCCCTGGGCGACGCGGCCGCGCGGGGCGTCGAGGGAGCTTTGTCGGCCGGCGCCGTCAAGGCCTCCTTTCGCAGCCACGCCCAATATCAACGCCGAGCCGAGCAGTTGCTCGGCCAGGTCAACCTGACCCTCTGGACCGGCTCGTCCGGCGACCAATCGGCCAACCTGTTCGCGGGCCTGGTCGATACGGCCTCGGGCGAGGTCCATTTCGGTTCGGCCGGCCAGCTTGGCGTGATGGTCGTTCGACCCGGCGGCTGGGAATCGCTCAGCCAGCCCTCGCCGGCGCTGGGCGTCAGTCCCGAGAGCCAATACCAGGGCCAAACCTACGAGTTGCAGCCGGGTGAGTCGCTCGTCGTGTTCAGCGACGGGTTCCGCGAAGCGATCGACCGCCAGGGCCGCCCCTTGGGCGAAGCCGGACTGGCCGAAGCCCTCGTGGACCACGCCGGCGCAACCGCCGAGCAGTTGGTACGAATCGCCCAAAATCGCCTCGCCACCCACGCCGCCGCCCCGGAAAAAATGGATCGGGCCGTTCTCGTTGTCAAACGGACCCCCACTTGACCATGGGAACTTGCCCGCTAAACTAAATGGTTCGGCCCCCGCTCCGTCGGTCGGACGGGGCCGGCCAAAATGATCCACCAGCGGGAATGGCGGAATTGGCAGACGCGCTAGGTTGAGGGCCTAGTG
>JAFGAY010000273.1 GCA_016933425.1 Pirellulales bacterium | reverse complement strand
TCGCTGAGGAAAACCAGTTTTTCGGCGCCGAGCAATCGGGCAACGGCCATGGCCGCCGTGTCGGCGTTGACGTTGAGCATTCGGCCGTCCTCGCCTTGGCAGAGCGACGGAATGACCGGCACGACGTTTTTTCTGCATAGTTCGCGGATTGTCTCGGTGTCGACGCGCGTCACCTCGCCGACGAAACCCAGATCGACGGGCCGCCCATCCTCGCCGGCGAGTTGTATTCTATTTCCAAAGAGGACGTTGGTCGTGCCGAGGTTCAGGGGCTTGGCCGAACCGTCCAACTGCTCGATGCGCGACGCCAGACGCTCGTTGACCTCGCGTCCGAGGACTCGTTGGACGACCTCGAGGGCGGCGGCATCGGTGTAGCGGCGTCCTTGGACGAATCGCGGTTCGAGGCCCGATTGGGTCATGGCCCGGCTAATGGCCGCCCCGCCGCCGTGGACCAGCACCGGGTGGAGCCCGACCGTTTCCATGAAAACCACGTCGAGCAAGAGGTGGTCGAGCGCGCGGTCATCCTCCATCACGCTCCCGCCGAGCTTGATTACGGTGATTTTGTCGCGAAATTCGCGAATCCAGTGGAGGGCCTCGATCAGTACGTCGGCCTTCTCGATGGCGTGTTGCACCATGCGCACTTCCCGAAAAAAGACATGCCGCACCCATCTACTGCCTGGTTGGGCAGCGGCGCGGCAACAGGAAACCCCTCATTTTAGGTTTGCCGGGCAGGGCGTCAAGCGAGGCGGGGTGGTGGGGTGGGGCGTAGTAACAAGAGTGTGCTGCAAGGACGTGCTCGCGCAGCTTTTCAAACGCTAACCATCCCGATAAACTCTATTGATTGACGGCATCTGGGTTTTTTTATCCGCCTGGGCCGTGGAAAAACGATAATGCATGGACTCAACCCCTCTATCGGGTCAATCGAGCGGGTAGCTCGAAAAGGATGGAAGTCGACTCATGAACGATCTCAAGATATTTAGCGGCCGGGCCAATCCCGATCTGGCTGCCGCGGTTGCCGACTACCTGGCGATTCCGCTGGGCAAAATCAAGCTGGGAAATTTTCCCGACGGCGAAATCTCGTGCAAAATCGAGCAGGACGTCCGCGGGCGCGACGTGTTTTTGATCCAACCAACCTGTCCTCCGGTCAACGAAACCCTGATGGAACTCTTGGTCATGATCGAGAGTTTCAAAAGGGCCAGCGCGGATCGGGTTACGGCAGTGATGCCCTATTTTGGCTACGCGCGTCAGGACCGCAAGGACGAAGGGCGCGTGCCAATCACCGCCAAGCTGGTCGCCAACATTATTACCCGCGCGGGCGCCGACCGCGTTTTGGCCATGGATTTGCACGCTCCTCAGATCCAGGGTTTTTTTGACATTCCGGTCGATCATTTGTTTGGCGCCCCGGTGATTGACGAATATTTTCGGGCGATGAAGCTGCCGAAGGAAGAGATTGTCGTCGTCAGTCCCGACGAGGGGAGCATCAAACGGGCGCTGACCCACGTCGCCGCGTTAGACGCCCAGCTTGCCATCGTTGACAAACGGCGCAAGGGGGCCGAGGAAACCAAACAAGCCAACCTGATTGGCGGGCCGATCGACGGCAAGGTGGCATTTATATTTGACGACATGATCACCACCGCCGGATCGATTTGCGGCGCGGCCGACATGGTTCATCGGGCGGGAGCGCGAAAAATCTATCTGGCCGCCACCCATGGCGTGCTCTGCGCCGGCGCAGTCGACCGAATCAATCAGGCGCCGATCGAGCAGTTGGTGATTACCGACACGATTCCCTTGGTGGCCGAGCGTAAAAGCCCGAAAATCCATGTTCTCTCGGTAGCTCCCTTGTTGGGCGAAGCCATCAAGCGGATTCACCGCAACGAGTCGGTGAGCCGGCTGTTCGACTGACGATCATGCCCGCCTCGCGTTCCCACAAGCTCGCCAACCAGGACGTTCGGAGTCTCCTGGTCGACTTTTCGATTCCGGCCATCATCGGCATGTTGGTCCAGGCGACGTACAACGTCGTCGACCGCATTTTTATCGGCCAATCGGTCGGCTCGCTCGGGATTTCGGCCATCACGCTCACGTTTCCCATCATGCTCGTCCTCATGGCGTTCGGCATGTTGGTCGGTCTGGGCGCGGCGGCCTTGGTCTCCATCCGGATGGGCCAGCGGCAAGTCGACGAGGCCGAATGCGTGCTCGGCAATGCCCTGGTCTTGCTGGTGGTCATCAACGGCGTGTTGGCCGTCGCCGGGCTGATGGCGCTACGGCCGCTGCTGGAACTCGCCGGTGCGAGCCCCGACGCCCTTCCCATGGCCGAGCAGTATGCACAAATCATTCTCCTTGGGGCCGTGTTTCAGGGAATCGGCTTCGGACTGAACGCCGTCATTCGCGGTGAAGGCAGCCCGCGAATCGCCATGGCCACCATGCTGATCGGCGCGTTGTTGAACATTGCGTTGGATGCCTTGTTCATTTTTGGATTTGGCCTAGGCGTTCGGGGGGCGGCGCTGGCGACGATTCTGTCGCAGTTGACGACGACCATTTGGGTATTGGGCTATTTCGCGAGCCGAGCGTCGTTTCTCAAGCTGCGGCTGTCCAATCTGCGGCCAACCTGGTCGCGGACCTGGTCGATTTTCACGATCGGCTCGGCTCCGTTCGCCATGCAACTGGCCGCCAGCGTGATCATCGCCGTATTCAACACTCAATTGGCCGCTTATGGCGGCGACCTGGCCATTTCCGTCTTTGGCATCGTCCACAGCATGGCGATGATGACCATGATGCCCGTCCTCGGAATCAGCCAAGGCGCACAGCCGATCATCGGATTCAACTACGGCGCGGAGAACTACGATCGGGTCAAGAAAACCCTTCTGTTGGCCGCCATGGCCGCCTCGGCCGTCACCACGTTTGGATTCGCGATTGCCATGGTTGCTCCGTCGGAAATTGTGCGTTTGTTCGACGAAACCGACGAGGAACTCATTGCCTTGGGCGCCCACGCCATGCGTTACTGTTTTTTCTTGCTGCCGTTGATTGGTTTTCAGATTGTTGGGGCGAATTATTTTCAGGCCGTGGGAAAGCCCCGGCAAGCCATGTTTCTGAGCCTGTCGCGGCAAGTCATTCTCCTTTTGCCGGGCTTGATTCTCTGGCCCCTTTGGTTCGGCCTGGATGGCGTGTGGTTGGCCCTGCCGGTGTCCGATTTTGGCTCCTCACTGCTAACGGCTGTCTGGTTGGCCAGGGAAATTCGCAGCTTGGGCAAAAAACACATCGACCAATGTAGCGTTTCCCCTTCCATGGAGGTGTGTGATACTATTTTCTGAAATACCCCCCTGAGGAGTAGTTGGTTGGTATTTTTTTCTTTTAAGTTCGATCTGGGCAGGCTCTCGATTTGGAGCTTTTGATGCCTGTTGATAGTCTTGGGGGGTTTTTTCAGCATGGATTGTGCAATTCTGGTCAAAGCAGGCAAACTCTTCGGTCAAACGACGGTCGGAGAGCAAAAATCGGGAGACATGGGGTTGAAATGGACGCGGAATCAGGCAAAATAACTAGATTCGCGCTACGGCAGCTTCCCGGGTGAGGTTGCCGCCGCGCTCCCGGTCGCGATTTATCGCGGCGTTTGAGCCGATTGTCATCGAGGTTATCCATGCCGGAATTACTCCAGGTCGAAATCCGCGAGAGCCGCGGCAAGCACGACGCGCGACGCATGCGCAAAGACGGTAAGATCCCCGCCATTCTTTACGGCCACGGTCAAGAGTGTGTCAGTCTGACGGTCGCCACCGACGCCTTGGAAGCTGTTATTCGCCACGGCGGCCACGTCGTCGAACTCACCGGCGCCGTCAAGCAGAGCGCCCTGATGCGCGAACTGCAATGGAATACCTGGGGCACTGAGGTTCTCCACGTCGATTTTGCCCGGGTCAGCGCCGACGAAACCATCGAGGTCACCGTGCCGATCGAACTTCGCGGCGAAGCCCCGGGCCTGAAGGATGGAGGCGTCCTCGAACACTTGCTCCACGAGATCGACATCGAGTGCAAGGCGACCGACGTGCCCGAGAAGATCACGGTCAAGATCAACCAGTTGCAAGTTGGCCAAAGCGTCACGGTCGCCGATCTGGCATTGCCCGAGGGCGGGCATTGCCTGGGGAATCCGAAGGACGTGGTCGTTCAGTGCGTCGTGCCCGTCGAAGCTCCCGAGGAGGAAGCCGAGGGCGAAGCGGGCGAGGCGGAACCCGAGGTGATTGGCGGACGCAAGGAAGAAGAGGAGTCGAGCGAATAAGAAAGGTCCTGCCCTGGAGGACCGGGGCGTGGAGAACCACCGATGAAGCTGATCGTCGGCCTGGGCAATCCATCGCGCCAGTACCAGGGAACGCGTCACAACGTCGGATTCATGGTGCTCGCCGAGTTGGCGGCGAAAGCCGCCTCGGGAAGGCCCAAGACGAAATATCACGGCGAGGTGTTCGAGGCGACGATTGCGGGAGAGAAAACCCTGTTGCTGAGTCCCTTGACCTACATGAATCGGAGCGGAATCAGCGTTCACGAGGCCCGCGATTTTCACAAGTTGTCGATGGACGATTTGTTGATCGTGTGCGACGATATTAACTTGCCGTTGGCTAAGCTGCGTTTTCGGGCCAATGGTTCGTCGGGGGGCCAGAAAGGACTGGCCGACATAATCGACCGGTTGGGATCGGACCAGTTCGCCCGATTGCGGATTGGAATTGGGTCGCCCGCCGGCGGTCAGGATTCGGCCGACTACGTATTGAGCCGTTTTACGAAAGAAGAAAAAGACGAAATCGACGTCGCCGTGGCCCGGGCGGCCGAGGCGGCGGTATATTGGGTCGCCAGCGGCATCGACGACTGCATGAATCGATACAACTGATTCCACAAGGAGCAAACGGTTGGCTACGAACGTATATGAAGGCATGTTTATTCTGGATTCCAATCGCTACGGGCGAAATCCGGAATCCGTCGTCGGCCAGATACCCAAGATGATCGAAGAGATCGGCGGGGAATTACTGGTAAGCCGGCTTTGGGAAGAGCGCCGATTGGCTTATCCCATCCAGGGACACCGGAAGGGGACCTATTGGTTGACTTATTTCCGTGCGCCCGGCGGCGAGGTGGCCGGATTGGAGCGCAAGTGCCAACTGAGCGAGACGATACTTCGGGTATTGTTTCTGAAGGTCGACTCCCGGATCGTCGACACGCTCATTGCCCACGCCCAAGCCGGCCCGACTTCCAGCGCGCCGCCGGCGGAGAAGGAAAAAAAACACCACGATGACGTCGAGGAAATCGACGACGAGGTTGAAGTTGAGGTTTTGGACGACGAGGAGGTCGACGACTGACGGACGCGTAACGCAATCGAGAAAACGCCCGCCGGCCGTCGAGCATACTCGATGTCTTCTCGCGGAGGTCCACTCGACGCCGCACGGGTGCGGCGGCTAATTTGATTTTTCGCGCGATCCGGTCATGCAAGTCCACGCAGGGCACGTCCATCAAGGAGTAAACCACCATGGCAAGCTACAATCGCGTCATCCTGGTCGGTAATGTCACTCGCGATCCCGAGCTGCGCTACATCCCCAGCGGAACGGCCGTCACGGACCTTGGCTTGGCCGTCAACGATCGCCGCAAGAACAGCAGCGGCGAGTGGGTCGATGAAACCACTTTTGTCGACGTGACCCTTTGGGCGCGGCAAGCGGAGATTGCCACCGAATATTTGAGCAAAGGTTCGCCTGTGCTCATCGAAGGACGGCTGAAGCTCGATTCCTGGGAAAAAGACGGCCAGAAGTTTTCCAAGCTTCGGGTCGTCGGCGAACGGATGCAGATGCTGGGTACCCGCGGGAGCGGGGGGGGCGGCGGCGGTGGCAGCCGTCCGGCGAGCCAGCGGTCTAACTCCGCCTATAGCCAGCCCGACGAGGAGCCGTCCTACGACGCGCCGGATGTTCCCGACAACGAAATTCCCTTTTGATCGACTATAACGAGGTTCAAGACGCTCATGCCCAAGACAGGATCGAGTATCAAGAGAAAGCGAAATGCCCGCCGATGCGCTAAGCGTTTGCCCACGGGCCCCCACGGCGGCGTCGAGCTGCTGTTGATCCAGCCGGTCGAGCACCTGGGCAAGCAAGGCGAGGTCGTCGAGGTTCGCCCGGGCTATGCCAACAATTATCTCCTTCCCCAGGGTTTGGCCACTTTTGCCAGCGAACACCACAAGCGGATGATTGAAAAGCACCGTGCCCGGCTGGCTGAGATTCAGAAGGCCCGGATGGCCAGTTTCCGCGAATTGGCCGACATGCTGGGTCAGCAGAGCATCACGATCGAGGCCAACGCCAACGATGACGGCCATCTTTACGGTTCGGTCGGCGCCCCGGAAATCGTCGCCGGTCTGAAACGCGCCAACATCACCATCACCAACGATCAGGTTCGTCTCGACGGTCCCATCAAGGAGTTGGGACTGTACACGATCAAGATCCATCTCGCCCAGGAAGTCGAAGGCGAGTTGAAGGTTTGGGTCGTTCCTTCGGTCGAAGACGACCGGGAGCCCACCCCGTCGCCCGCGGCGTCGTCTTAGTTCACCGCGCGGCGGTAGCGAAACCGAAAGCTTCTTGTTTGTTTATTCAAATCGCTCTTCAGCCTTGGGCCGGCAGCAGGGACGGGGCTGGCGTGGGCGTTTCCGCTATTTCCTCGCGCAAGACCACGACGTCCGAGGGAGCCTCGATGCCCAGCCGTACTCGGTCGCCCGAGACGCGCACTACTGTCACGACAATGGAATCGCCTAATTTGATGCGCTCGCTCTCGCGCCGGGACAGCACTAGCATTGGGAGTCTCCATTTCGAATATGATAAAAGGCGGATTGACATCATGAAGATACGATGGTGTTTTTTTACGCCACGATAAACGCACGGCGTCGCTTGCCGCGTCACTCACGCAACGCGGAACGTTTTGTTCCGATTTGCCCCCGACAACTGCTCGTCGCTCACGCGGCAATCCGATCGAGCGCAGGCGCGTCGACAACTTGAGTTTTGAGAAATCGTTCGCCCGAGGAATCGTAAAAGAGAATGCGATTCCGTTCGGTTTCCCAAATTGCCGTGAATTTCACGGCGCGTGGACCGTGCAGGCAAAAATGGATGCCGCAAGGTTTGCCCCCTCGCAGGAGGAGCCGCTCCGTCATTTCAAATGCCCCAAGCTGGAGCTGATAGTAGTTACAGAAAGTTTCGTTCACATAATCTCGGACGTCGTTCAGATTGCCAAATTGCAGAACGCTCGTAACCATGTGGGGTGGGTTCTCCTAGCTATGTGTGAAAATGCAACAGAGGGGCATTACACACTGGTAAGAGAGGATGGGGTGAGTGCCAACAAAAGATGCTATCGGCAGTTTAGGAAGGATTTTTTACGCCATATTCATTCAAGTTGGCGCACCAGCGACCTCCGCGCAAAGTTGCACAATTAAAACGAACGCATATCCTGGAAAAGGCCGCGAGAATTTGACGGTTTGGCCTTGATTGCCCCAATCGTTGATTCGGCGGGCCCCACCGATCGGGTCTTCTTGGCGACTATTGATTCTTGTGGTTCTCGCCGGCGTATCGTTCGAAGGCCGCGGCGAGGTTGGCCGATTTTGCGTCGCCTTGGTGGAAGAGAATACGATAGCGAAGGGTGATCGATTCGCCCTGGGCAATCGTGCATGAACCGTCGACCGATTCGCCGCCCTCGAAATCGCGCCATCCAAACGGATTGGCCGAGCACAGCCCGTAGGTCCGCGCGTGCCAATGGGTTGGATAACGGAAGCTGCTCGGGTGATTCATCATGCAGATGCCCACGGTTTGTCCTTCGAGCGGGCCCGAGTAGTCGACCCAAGACGCTCGTTTCCCCCATGCCTCGGCATTTTCTTGGCCCTTGTCGTTGACGAGCCGGCCCCCCTGTTTTGCATCGGGCGCGAGCGGCGCGGCCATGCGAATGCCCATCGATCCTTCTTTCGTGTCGCCGAAGGTCACCGGGCCCTCGGTGGCTTTCAGAGTAACGTCGAAATCGATCCAGCGCCCCGACGCGTCGCCGCCAAAACGAAGCGTCCGTTGGTCTTCGAGAATCTTCTTTCCCTTTGGATCGAGCCAATCATTGCGGGTCGTGAGGGTCGCCGCCGGGCCGCTTTCGATTTTCACGAATTCGCGGTGCGCGATGACGCAGCCTTTGCGTCCCGCTTTGCCGGTCCGCCGTCGCGGTTCGCTCCAGAAATCGTGGCCGTTGACCATTCCGTGGGTGAACCAGAGCGACCGATGCCAAAGGTGATCGGTTGGTTCGCCGGGCCGTTTGTCGGCCATGGGCCATTGGCGCGTCATCGGCACGCCCGACGGACCGATAATCGGCCAGACGATCGGTTTTGTGCCCGACCGGGTCAAATACTCGGCGAACGGTTTTCCATCGAGTTCGACGACGATTTTCGAGCCATCGGCCGATTTAACCGCGGTCGCGCGGGGCGGCGGCGTTTGGT
>JAFGAY010000037.1 GCA_016933425.1 Pirellulales bacterium | reverse complement strand
CCGCGAAAGCAGCGACTATTCCACGCTACTTTCGCGGAGCGAAAGGCGACAATCCCGCCGACCGGCCCTTTCCGCAACAGAAACTATATAGCACCTTTCGGCCCGCCATGGCCCATCCCGGGCGCATAATGTGCCGAGAATTCGGCGAGAAGAGGACGCACCGAGGACAACGGCGCGGCCTGGGCGGAGATTGCCCGGGCCAGAGGCCGGAAGTTGGCCCCCGATACCCAAGGTTTGGGTGTCAGGGTCATTTTCACACGTGCTGCTTACAACACGCCGCGCCGCGCGACGCGCAGTGCCGCTCGGCTTTGTTGAACGGCCTGATCGCGGGCGGCGGCCAGTTCGGGCGTGTTGGCCGGCCGCTTTCGCGCGGCGTCCAACTGCTCCATGACGACCGTCTCGTCGATTTGCTCGGCCGGAATGGCCCGGGGCGTCAACACCGACACGACGTTGTCGAGCACCTCGACGAAACCGCCGTCGACATAATAGCGGTCGGTCTGGTTCGACTGGGTGACGCGCATTTCGCCGCATCCCAAGCGGCCGAGCATGGGGCTATGGCCCGGCGCGATCCCGATCTCGCCGTCGTCCAAAGTCAGCGCGACGAATTCGGCCGGCCCGTCGCGGACGGTTTTCTCGGGCGTGACGACAATGCACTGAAGTAATCGAAACATGGAGGAGTCGAAAGTTTAGAGTCGGCGGTCAATCAGTTTGTCAGCTAAAATTTAAAGCCAAGAGTTGTCCATAGCCGTGGGCGGAAGCCCACGGTCCACGGCCTACTGCTTTTCCATTTTCTTCGCCTGTTCGGCCGCTTGTTCGATGGGGCCGACGTACATGAAGGCCTGCTCGGGAAGGTGGTCCCATTTGCCGTCGACGATTTCCTCGAAGCTGCGGATCGTGTCGGCCAGCGGCGTTACTTCGCCCGCCTTGCCGGTGAACGCCTCGGCCACCAAAAACGGCTGCGAGAGGAACCGCTCGATTCGCCGCGCGCGGTGCACCACGAGCTTGTCTTCCTCGCTTAGTTCGTCGGGCCCCAAAATGGCGATGATGTCTTGCAATTCACGATAGCGTTGCAGCGCCATCTGCACCCGCCGGGCGATTGCGTAGTGGCGCTCGCCGACGTACTGCGGATCGAGCACGCGGCTCGACGAAGCCAGCGGATCGACCGCCGGATAGATGCCTTTTTCCGAAATGGCCCTTTCGAGATAGATAAACGCGTCGAGCTGGCTGAACGCGGCGGCCGGGGCGGGATCGGTTGGGTCGTCGGCCGGCACGTAGACCGCCTGGACCGACGTGATGGCCCCCTTGTTGGTCGACGTGATTCGTTCCTGGAGCGCGCCCATCTCGGTGGCCAGCGTCGGCTGATAGCCCACGGCCGACGGCATTCGCCCCAGCAGGGCCGACACCTCGCTGCCGGCTTGCGAGAACCGGAAGATGTTGTCGATGAACAGCAGCACGTCGGCTCCCAGCGAATCGCGGAAATACTCGGCCATGGTCAGCGCTGACAAGGCCACGCGCAACCGCGCGCCGGGCGGCTCGTTCATCTGGCCGAAGACCATGCACGTCTGGTCGAGCACCGTGCGGTTGGTTTGGCCGATTTTGGCTTCCTGCATTTCGAGCCAGAGGTCGTTTCCCTCGCGTGTCCGTTCGCCGACGCCGGCGAAAACGCTGTAGCCGCCGTGTCCGCTGGCGATTCGTGCGATCAGTTCGGTGAGGATGACCGTTTTGCCCAGTCCAGCTCCGCCGAACAGCCCCGCCTTGCCGCCGCGCACAAACGGCGTCAACAGGTCGATCACCTTGATGCCCGTCTCGAAGATTTCGGTTTGCGTCGACAGTTCGGTGACCGGGGGCGGCTCGCGGTGGATGGGCCAATGCTCTTCGGCCGCCACCGGCCCGCGCCCGTCGACCGTTTCGCCGACCAGGTTGAATACGCGTCCCAAGGTGGCCTTGCCCACCGGCACCTTGACCGGCGAGCCCGTATCGAGGCAATCCATGCCGCGGACCATGCCGTCGGTGCTTCCCAGGGCGACGCAGCGGACCCGGCCGCCGCCCAGGTGTTGCTGCACCTCGCCGACGAGGTTCAGCCGCACGCCCTTGTGTTCGGACTCGATCTTCACCGCGTTGTAAATGGCCGGCAGATGGTGTTCGGGAAACTCGGCGTCGAACGTCGAGCCGATTACCTGGGTTACGTGGCCGAGGTTTTTCTGGCCGCCGGCCGGCTTGGCCTTGGTAGTGTTGCTGGACATGGTTTTTTACGCGTGGATTTTCGTTGCGTGTGGTTTCCGCGGGCTTCCGCCCTCGGCTATCAATTCCGCCTATCGTCTAATGTTTACCATCTGCTAGCTCAACGCCTCCGCCCCGCTGATCACTTCGAGCAGATCGCCCGTGATTTGTCCCTGGCGTGCCCGATTGTACGCCATCGAAAGGTGTTCGATCATTGCGTCGGCGTTTTCGGTGGCCGCTTTCATGGCGACCATTCGGGCGATTTGTTCGCTCACGGCCGCGTCGAGAAAACACTGGAACAAACGGACCTTGAAGCTCATCGGGATGAGTTCCTCGAGGATTCGCTCGGCCGACGGCAGAAACTCGTACAGCGACTCGGCCGCGCTGGTGCGATGGTTCGCGGAAACCTCGTCGGGCCGAGCCAGGGGGAGCAGCGTTTCGACCACGGCCTCCTGGCGTGAAAAATTCTCGAACTTTGTGTAGGCCACGTCGAGCCGGTCCAACCGACCTTCGCGGAATTCGTCCAGGTAGCGGTTGGCCAGCAGTTCGACTTCGTCGAAACGAGGCCGGTCGTCGAAATGCGTGTAGGTTTCGTCCGGCGGAATCTTGCGAAACCGAAAGGCCGAAATGCCTCGCTTGCCCGACACATCGAGGCTCACCTCGGCGAGGTCCTTGCGAAGCGACGCGAGGCGGGCCTGGCCCAGTCGGAACACGTTGACGTTGTAGCCGGCGCACATGCCTCGGTTTCCCGTCAGGACCAGCAGCGTGGCCCGCCGGGTTTCGGGCCGCTCGTCGAGCAGGGGATGGGCGATTTCCAGTCCGCCGCGGGCCAGGTCGTCGACCAGCTTGGTGATCCGCCGCGTGTACGCGGCCGCGGCGGTCGCCCGATTCATCGCGCGGCGAAAATGGGCCGTCGCAATCAGCTCCATGGTCCGCGTAATCTTGCGAATCCCGCGGATCGACTTGCGCCGCCGATCAAGTGCTCGTGCCTTAGCCATGATAAACTACGAGGACGAAAGGAAATAGTACGAACTAAAGACAACCAAAGGCAAATAAATGCAAATAATTGACAAAACAACCTCATTCATAGTCGCGGGCGGAAGCCCGCGCGCCGCGAGTCACGCCGTCACGGTTTTCTCTTTCGATTTTTCCGGCGCAAACTCCTTATTGAACTCCCGCAGCAATGTTTCCAGCTCGGCGGCTAGCTCGTTGGTCATCTGGCCCAATTCGGACAGCCTGCGCCAGTAATCCTCCTTGCGCTCGTGGACAAACGCCAGGAATGCTTTTTCCCACGCGGCGATGCGGTCCCGCGGGATCTGGTCGACCCAGCCGCGCGTGCCCGCGAAAATCACCATGACCTGGTCGGTCACGTCCAATGGATGGTAAAGCCCCTGTTTGAGCAATTCGGTCATGCGGTAGCCGCGGTCCAATCGGGCCTGGGTCGCGGCGTCCAGGTCGGTGCCCAATTGGGCGAACGCCTCGAGCTCGCGGAACGCGGCCAGGTCGAGCCGCAGGCCGCCGGCCACTTTTTTCATCGCCGGCACCTGGGCTTTGCCGCCGACGCGCGACACCGAGATGCCCACGTTCATCGCCGGACGCTGGCCCGCGAAAAACAGATCGGGTTGGAGGTAGATTTGTCCGTCGGTAATCGAGATGACGTTCGTCGGGATATAGGCCGAGACCTCGCCTTCGAGCGTTTCGACGATCGGCAGCGCGGTCAGCGACCCGCCGCCCAGCTTATTGTTCAGTTTGGCGGCCCGCTCCAGCAGCCGGCTGTGGCAGTAGAACACGTCGCCCGGGTAGGCCTCGCGTCCCGGCGGCCGGCGCATCAGGAGCGAGATTTGCCGGTAGGCGGCCGCTTGTTTCGACAGGTCGTCGTAGACGATCAGTGCGTGCTCACCCTTGAACATGAAGTATTCGGCCATGGCGCAGCCCGCGTAGGGGGCCACGTACTGCAACGGCGCCGGGTCGGCCGCTCCGGCGACGATCACCGTGGTGTATTCCATAGCGCCGTGTTTTTCGAGCACGTCGATCAGACCGGAGACGGTCGATTCTTTTTGGCCGATCGCCACGTAGAAGCACTTCACGTCGCTCCGTTTCTGGTTGATGATCGTGTCGATGCAGATGGCCGTTTTGCCGGTTTTGCGATCGCCGATGATCAATTCGCGTTGCCCGCGGCCGATGGGCGTCATGGCGTCGATGGCCTTGATGCCCGTCTGAAGCGGTTCGACGACCGGCTGGCGGTCGGCCACGCCCACGGCGATTTCCTCGACCAGCCGCCGTTGGCTACTGGCGATCGGGCCCTTGCCGTCCAGCGGATTGCCCAGCGGGTCGATCACCCGGCCCAGCACGGCGTCGCCGACCGGCACGCTCAAGAGTTCGCCCGTGCTGCGTACCTCGTCGCCCTCGCTGATTTCAAGAAAATCGCCCAGGATGATCACCCCGACGGAGTTTTCCTCGAGGTTGAAGGCCAGCCCGCAAACCCCGCCGGGGAACTCGACCATTTCGCCCGACATCACGTCCGACAGTCCGTAGACGCGCGCGATGCCGTCGCCCACTTCGAGCACGCGTCCGACCTGGCGAACGTCGATCCGGGATTGATAGTGCTCAATCTCGTGCCGGATGACGGAAGCGATTTCGTCGGCTTTGAATTTCATCAGCGCTCCTCGTGATCATTTGCTGACACAAGTTTCGTAACTGAGTGGCGACCGATCCGTCGTAGATCGTGTCGCCCACGCGAACCACGGCCCCGCCGATCAGTTCGGGATCGACCCGGCGCGTGACAATCGGCTCGCCGCCCAACAGCCTTCGGAGTTCGTCGCCCAGCCGCTCGGCCGCCGCGTCGTCGATGGCGACGGGCGTGACCAGTTCGACCGGCACCCGGCCGCGCCGCCGATCGTCCAACACCTGGACTTCGGCATGGATCGCCCGAAGACAATCCATCCGATCGTGGCGCGAAACAACCTTCAAAAAGTTGAGAAACACGGGCGGCACGCGAGACCCGAAAACGCGGTCCAGCAGCCCCACCTTCTCCTCGTGCGGAATCAAGGCCGACTCGAGCAGCCGCTCGAAATCGGGAAACCGATCGAGCGCGTCGGCGACGACTGCATCGAACACGTCCTTTAGCCCATCGGCTTCGCCGGCGCGGTCGGCCGCATCCAAAAGCGCCTCGGCGTAGACAGCCCCAATGTGCCGCCGACCGACGTCGGCTTCCATTAGGGCCGTTTGCTGGGCGTCGCGTGCGGTTTTATCTTCAGCCATGGTTGCGGGGCGCGTGCCGGCACGCACCAAAAGGGACATAAAAACGTACGGAAAAATACTGGCCAAGCCAGTGGCACACGGTTAATACTGCTCCTAGAACTTTTTCTTGTATAGGTTCTTGTATAGGATATACGGGTGCCATGTCCACGCAGGCGTGGACATGGCACCCGATCCCAATATCTAATCATGTGGCAGCACTAATTCCTGGACGACTTCGTGAAATCGGCGACGGCTTGTTTGACCAACTCGGCGTGGTCGCCCGGCCGGAGCTCGTTCTTGACAATCCGGCCGGCCAGTTGCGTGGCCAGCCTCGCGCTTTTTTCGGCCAATTCCGACAGCGCCTCGGTCGTGGCCTGATCGATTTCAGCCAGTGCCTTGCGATGCTCGTTCTTGGCGTCGTCCCGGGCCGCCTCGACGATTTGCCGCGCCGACTGCTCGGCATTGAGGCGTCCCTGTTCAAGAATTTGTCGAACCTCGTCGGCCGCCGCGTCGAGCTTTTTCTGGTGCTCGGCCAGAAGTCGCTGGGCGTTCTGATTGGCCTGCTCGGCCTCACTGATTTGCATGGCGATGCCCTGTTCGCGCCGCTGAAGCCCATTGGCGATCGGCCCCCAGGCGAATTTCCAAAGGACCAACATTAGGACAACGAAAACAACGCCGGTCCATAAAGCCAAATCGGTTTTCCATTCAAGAGGATCCGTGTTGGCTTCTTCATGGCCTTCCCGCACGATTGCCCGATGAACCTCGGTTTCATCTTGCCTTACCGGCGCTAGGTCCGACCTGACGTCCTGGCGAAGTTCGTTCGCGTCTTCTTGGACATCCTCAGCCGTTTGGTCGACGGACAGGTCGTACAGGTTGTCGGCGCGCGCCGGCACGGCCGAACCTATGACGGCGAGCGCAAAAACCAACGTCGCGATGGTCAGAATTCGCCAAAGCATGGTGTTGCTCATTCCAAACGATTTATATTGACCGTTGCATAGGGAATTAAACGAATGACCAAAAACGGGAGGCTCGATAAACGAGCTATGATGAGTGGAGTGGCCAGGTCATTTTCCAGGCAAGCGTGAATAGTCGCGCGGATCACTTTGCACCCATGCACACGATCAAAGCGAAGAACGTGGCTCCCTCGATCAAGGCTGCCGCGATGATCATCGCCGTCTGAATGTTGCCGGCGACCTCGGGTTGCCGGGCCATGCTTTCGACGGCTGTGGAGCCGATTTTTCCGATACCGTAGCCGGCGCCCAGGATAACCATGCCCGCGCCAAACGCCGCGCCCAGGTAAATCAGTGAATTGGCCGGACCGGTCGGCGCCGCCTGCTGATTTTCCGGGGTATTGTGGGCGTCGGGATTCTGGGCGTCGGGATTCTGGGCTGCTGGAGCCAGGGTGGTTTCGTTTTCGAGAGGATTCTCTTGAGCGAAGGCGGGCGAAACGACCACCAGCATCACGAGGCACAACACGGCCGCTTTACAAAAATGGTTCACGTCTGAATTCTCCTTATGCCATAACGGGTAACATGGTTTGCGGGTTTCCATCGGTCCGTCTAATGTTGATGAATGGCCATGCCAATGAACAGCGCCGAAAGAAACGCGAAAATATATGCCTGAAGAAAGGCCACGAATAACTCCAAAAGGTTCAACGCAACCGCGCCGAACACGCTGGCCGGCATCACGCCGAACCAAATCGCCAGCCCGGCCGTTTGGGCGATGAAACCGATAACCACGGCCAACACCAGGTGGCCTGCAAACATATTGGCAAACAGACGAATGGCCAACACAAAATGCTTGATGAGCAGGCCGAACAATTCGATCGAAAGAATCATCGGCTTCAGAAAAACCGCCATGATAAACGGCAGTTTCATCTCGGGCACCTGGCCCAGGACGTATCCCACGGGTCCGAATCGCTTCATGCCGGCCCCAACGCACAGGACGAACGCGATAATGGCCAGCGCCCCGGTGCAGCTCAGCGCCCCGGTCGGCGGGCTCAGCCAAGGAACCAGACCCAGCAAATTGCAAAACAGAATAAAGAAAAAGACCGTCCAGACGTAGGGCAGAAAACGATCGGCGTCCTTGCGTCCGATCGCGGGCCGGGTCACCTGGTCGCGCACGAAAATAAGCATCGCCTCGAACAGGTTCCAGAACATTCCTTTGGGCCGACCGCCCCGGGCGATGCGCCGCGCCAGCGGGATGAAAATCACCAGCATGAGCACGGCCGCGAGCAACTCGACGACCATGAACCTTGTCAACTGAAGCTGGACGTCGAACCCTGGCACGTCGAAAAGACCGAGAAAACTCCAGCCCGGCACGCGCCACGGTCCCAGGCAGGGGAGTTCAATCTCCAGCCCGAAGGGCAAAGAGAGCGATTGCGCGTCCTTCACGTGCGACATTAGTTCGGCCGAATCCGCCATCCGCGCGCCATCCTACTCTGTCGAGGAAACGATGTTGTCGGAACCTTCGGCTCGCCGTGGGCGGCGTGCCGCGACCGGGAGCGAAAGAAACACCTCGATTAGCAGTCCGATTTCAAAGAAAAACACGAGATAGCAGGGGAAGCCGGGGCTTGCCAGTCCTCCGCTCCGCCCGTAAAACACCACTGCCGTGGCCAGCGGGACACCCATCCGAAAAATCATTCCCAAGAGCATGCCCGGCAACACGCGGCCCGCCGCGCGAAACGGTTCGCCCGCGACCAGCGCGAATCCCGAGCCCGTCAGACAGGCAAGTCCCGCCGTCAGCGCCGCGGCAAGTCCGTTCCGCCCCTCCACATGCCAGGCGACCGGCGCGGCGAGCAAGCCGGCCGCCGCCATCGCCGCCAGCAGCGTCGCGCTCCGCGTGCCCAGGCCGCGCTCCCTCAGATTCGACAACCAACGAATCATTGCAAGTCCTGGTTTTCACTTTCCCGAAGCGTTGAATCGGGCCGGTCGCCGCTCGAATCGGAGTTTCCCCGGCGCGGAGTATTCTTTACCGTCAACCGCAAAAGGTGCCACATGCCGGCCGTGAGCCCAAAAACGGCGCCCAACAAGAGCAGCCAAGGGCCGCTGCCCAACCGCAGGTCGACCCAATGACCCAACAGCGCCGGCAGGGCCATTTCCAAGGCGATCGTGGTCACCAGCGAGGCCCACGCCGCGGCCACGGCCAGGGGCGAACGATCATCGGGTTGATCCGTCACCAAAAGGGCACTTGGGGCTGAGGGCGGGCCGAAGGCGTCCACCCACGCGGGGCAAAGGGCACCCGGTCGAGTATTCAACAAAGCGCGCCAGTCTAACCCCTTCTTCTTGCCCGGTCAACGGGATGAGATGACCGCGCCGCGATCCGGATTGCGGCAAAGGATTGCGCTACCGGATCATGACGGCACGCCGTGGAGGGCCACGTTCCTTCGTGGCCGCGCGCAACTGGTTAATTTCCCAGAACGGAAGGTCTTCTCATGTGAGCTGCTGTTTGTCTGGGCATTTTGAATGGTGGTGAAGACACCCCCTCTTTGGAGACGATCTCTTCAGTCAAGTCAATTCTGCTTTGTGATCGTGTTCTGTGGTGTCGTAAATGATTATGGAATAACAGGTTGCAGTTATTGTAAGGCTGCTGGTCACCCTTCGTTTCGCCATGAAATCATTGCATTTTTCAGCGATTCTGGTTACAATCAGAATACTGAGGTTATCCGGCTTGCCCGACCCAAAAGTCGGGTCCTACCCACGTCGGATGATTCCAGCCAGAAACCGGGGAAGTGACGCATGGGACCTTGCCAAACACGGGGCCCCGCGCGAGAAGAGGTTGGGGGGTCAGCGATCGCCTCCGGTTGGTCTGGTACCCGCCTTAGAGAACCATCGTGTGCTTGCCTTGAAGATGGGCGCACCGTTTCGGTCACGGACGACTCCGCAATCGGTTTAGATTGGCGTGTATCCGCACGTCCGCCGCCCAAGGGGAACAAGGCGGCAAAGAGGAGGTAAGTCTCGTGATCACCGCAGCAAGACTCAAAGCCCAAACGGTCAAGGAACTGGCCGCCATGGCGCGGCGCGAAGGGGTTGCCGGGTGGCATTCGATGCGCAAGGAGCAGTTGATCAAGGCCCTGCTGAAACGAGCCAAGCAGGAGGCCATGCGTCATCGCGGCGCTCAACGAAAGAACGGCGCGGCCCAAAAAAAGGCTTCGACGAGCGACCTATCGCGCGGCATGAATGGCCGGTTTGAGGCGAAACACAATGGCAACGGGGCCCACGGCGAGAGCCAACTGCGGCGGATTCGCGCCAAGCTGGCGCTGGCCAAGGATCTGGCTCGCCGCACGACGGAGCATACCCGGCTGGCCGAAGCTGACCGCCTGGTCGTCATGGTCCGCGATCCCTATTGGCTGCACGCCTACTGGGAACTAACGCCCCAGAGCGTCGATCGGGCGCAGGTGGCGCTGGGCCAGCATTGGCACGGCGCCAGGCCCGTCTTACGGCTTTCCGAGGTTGCGCAGGAAACGGTTTCGGCGGGCGTGCGCGCGACCCTGCGCGACATTGACATTCACGGCGGGGTGAACAACTGGTACATCGACGTCCCCGAACCTCCCAGGCGATTCCAGGTCGAGATTGGCTATCTGGCGGCCAACGGCCGGTTTCTCGCCCTGGCCCGAAGCAACATCGTGACGACCTCGCCCCACAAGAAAAGCCAGGGCGTCGACGGCAACTGGATCGGCGTGGCCGAGGAGCCCGAACGCATCTTTGCCATGAGCGGCGGCTACGGGTCGGGTGATGTCCATTCGGAACTCAAGGATGTTTTCGAGCAGAAGCTGAACCGGCCGATGGTCACCCCGCTCATTCCCCGGTTCGGACGCCCGGCGGAGGATGCCGACGGCCAGCCGCTGGGATTTCCCTTGGCGGTCGACGCCGAGGTTGTGTTGTTCGGAGTGACCGATCCGGCGGCCCGGCTGACCGTTCGCGGCCAGCCGGTCGCCATCCGCGAGGATGGAACGTTCACGGTCCGCTTGGCGATGCCCAACCGGCGCCAGGTTCTCCCGCTCGTGGCCGACAGCGGCGACGGCGCCGAACAACGCATGGTCGTGGTCGCCATCGAGCGCAACACGAAGACCATGGAACCGGTCGCCCGCGACGCGGCGGACGACTGAAGCCGTGTTTTGGAATTATTGATTTTTGCTTGGATAATGACCCGTTCTGCCAACGTATCTGGCCCATTTACCGGCCTCCCGTTGGTCGGCCTCGGTTCATT
>JAFGAY010000272.1 GCA_016933425.1 Pirellulales bacterium | reverse complement strand
TATTGACGTCGTCTCCCAGCAAGCAGGCCGAGCGGCTCAACGACGTTGCCCACCTGGCCGGCCGGCAACTCTGGGCGTGGCCCTATGAGGTCGCGGACCGGCGCCGCCACATGACCGACCCCCAGAGGGAGGCCTACGACATGGCCATGGCTCCCTTTCAGGCACGGCGCGACACGCCGCTGTGGAAAGGGCGCGTGCTGCATCTGAAGGGACGATTCGCCGAGGAACACGGCGCGATGTATTACTATCTTGAGGCCCGGCCGTCGACGCGGGCCGTGGCGCTGGGCAAGCGGCAAATCGCCGAAACCGCGAATCCCGAAGAGGCCGCGCGGATGCGGATGATCCTCGACGCGCGGCTGCGCGGCAAGAGCGACGCCACCTACTGGATTGGCCTGGTCGAGGTTGCCGAAGGCCGACCGGAAGTCGCCGCCAACTACTTTCAGATGTGGTCATTGGTGAAACCGTGGACCCAGGGCGCGCGATACAACCTCGGCCGGGTCGCGGAAACCTTGGGGCGACCCAAAGAAGCGGCCGCGATCTACCGCACGTCGCCCGCCAGCCCCAACACCCACGGCAACCTGCTCCGCGCAAAATGGCTCGACTCGGCGAAAGAGGAAATCAAGCTGCCGGGGACGGAGGAAGGAGAGAGGGCAGGGGGCTGATAAGACGAAACCATCGGCCAAATAGTGAATCACTACGTCAACCACTGCTTCAGAAGAATGCGCGACTATTTGGAGCCAAGATAATGAAACCAAGGTTGACGGTCGAGATGCTTAAAACTGAATCCTGTCGATTCGCCCAAATTGAGTCGGCTCATCACGAGCCATTGCTATATGGCGTGACCGATGGGAAGGCAGTTGGCACCTATTTCGAACACAAATTCCGCTTTTACCTCCAGGAGAAGTATGGCTTCGCTGAGGGAAACTCGGCGAGTGGAATAGACTTTCCCGATCTTGAAGTCGATATGAAGGTAACAAGTGTAAGGCAACCACAGTCTTCGTGTCCCTTCAAATCCGCTCGACAGAAGATCTATGGTCTCGGTTATTCCCTGATGGTGTTTGTATACGAAAAAACGGACGATCCTCGAAGTCAGACAGGCAATTTGAACGTAGTACATACCATCTTCATTAACAAAGAGCGGACGGCGGATTTCCAAACCACAACCGGTCTTCGGCGCATCCTCGAAAACGAGGGAAACAAGGATGACCTAGTGGCTTATCTCGAGGAACGCAGGTTACCAGTGGACGAAATCGCTGCCTTGACCATCGCTGAGGAAATCCTGGATCATCCTCCAGAGATTGGTTATCTCACCATCTCAAATGCCCTGCAATGGCGACTTCAATATGGCCGAGTGATAGAGAAGGCTGATACCGTCGCTGGTATTGAAAGACTAAGATGAAAAATGGACCGTCATAAACGCAAAAAAATCGAATACGGAGATTTTCAGACACCCATTGATTTGGCCAGGGAGGTATGTTCGGTTATTGCACGGACGGGATGGCGGCCTTCATCGATTATTGAACCAACTTGTGGCATGGGCGCGTTTGTTCGCGCTGTCCTGGACGTATTCCCGAACGCGTTGCAAATACTTGGTTGTGAAATCAATCCGCTTTATGTGGCGCAGGCAAAAAACATTGCCATGGAGCATGCTTCGCCAGTGCCAGTGGAGATTCGTCAATCGAATTTCTTTCTCACGAATTGGTCCGAAATAGTCGGTTCACTGAAGAAGCCGATTCTTGTTATTGGCAATCCTCCGTGGGTGACTAATTCGGAGCTAGGTAGCTTGGGCAGCAATAACGTTCCCGTAAAATCAAATCTTGACAACTTTCGAGGTATTGACGCGCTCACGGGCAAGAGTAATTTTGACATTTCGGAGTGGATGATCAGGAAAAGCCTTGAATGGCTTAACGAAAAAGACGGCATGCTTGCCATGCTCTGCAAGACGGCTACAGCTCGCAAGATACTCTTGCACGCCTGGCAAAACGACCTCACGATAGGATCGGCATCCATTCATCGGATTGACGCACAAAAACACTTTAAGGCCGCGGTCGATGCCTGCCTGCTCCTGGTGCGACTTATTCCGGAAGGCTCGGAAAAACAGTGCCTCGTTTACAATTCCCTTGGTTCTTTACAATCAGGTAGCATCCTGGGTTTTCGCGACGGAATGCTTCTGGCCGACGTTCATTGCTATGAGAAATGGAAAGACCTCGTTGGAACCGGCTACAAGGGATGGCGATCGGGAATCAAGCACGATTGCAGCAAGGTCTTTGAACTTCGCCATGACGATGGCAAACTTGTCAACGGTTTGAGGGAATCCGTGGACGTCGAGCCCGAAGCCCTTTTCCCCCTCCTTAAAAGTTCCGACGTCGCAGCTCGTGTTCCACCACGTCGGTGGCTGGTTGTACCACAACGAAGGATGGGCGAAAATCCAAATCACCTTGAAATTGATGCTCCCAAGACGTGGGAATACCTTACTGCTCATGCAAGGTTCCTGGACAATCGAAAAAGTTCGATATACAAGAAACGTCCCCCTTTCTCGATCTTTGGCGTCGGCCCATATTCGTTTGCTCCATGGAAGGTGGCGATCTCGGGTCTTTATAAACGCCTAGAGTTTGTTCGAGTACAACATTTTCAAAATCGCCCGGTTGTACTCGACGACACATGCTATTTTTTCCCATGCCAATCCGAGAACGAATGCAACGTGCTTCACGAACTCGTCATGTCCGAGCCAGCACGAGAATTCTGGTCGGCTTTCATCTTTTGGGATACAAAGCGACCCATTACGGCACAAATCCTAAATCTACTTGACTTGGGATTGCTCGCGCGCGTTTTGGGCAAGAATAGTGATGTGGTGCGAACGCTGGTGGAACAACAAGTCGTGGAGTATACGGAAGGATCTCAGCAACGACTGCTCTTCACGAAATGTACCGCTGATTGTGGCAGCGAGCGGGTGGCAAACCGCATCCCATGCTCACGTAGCATGGGATTGAATATGATGAATGGTACGCATGGGGATGATGGTTGGCAATGACACATGAAGGAACTCAGTCATTGCTTTGTTACGTGGAAGCCAAAGTACGTGTTGGAAGAATTCCCAAGCGAGTGACGCGCCATGACCGAGCAATTCATCGGCGAGCCGATCGAGCCCGTGGCCGGCACGATGGATGCCGGGCGGATGGCCCGCGGCGAGCCGGGGATCGCGCGGCAATTCCGGTGGCGGTCCGACGTGGTGACGGTTGCCCGAGTGCTGAGGGCTTGGCGTGAGACGGGCCCTTGCCGCCACGGGAGCGGCGAACGATATGCGCGGAAGCATTGGTTCGAGGTGGCGACCGACTCGGGCACGACCATGACGATCTACTTCGAGCGAACCGCGCGGCTGGCCAAAACCCCCAAAAACCGATGGTGGTTGTTCAGCATCGAGGAAGCGACCGAATGAGGTGCAAAACCCTAATGAGGCGGATTGACCGTTTCAAGTAGGCCGGAGGATAGCATATCGTGGATTGCCGGCTTGATCCACACGACACGACAGACGATCAAGAAGCGGGGTGCCGGGCTTCGCTCGCGGGACCGCAGTAGGTCGCGATGCCTCGAAGCAGGTTTTCGATCCGCCCGGCCTGGCCGACTAAATAAGGCACAAGGTCCTCGGACGGATTCCGGCACCGGTCGCGCAGCTCGGCGCTTTCGGCGGCAAGAAGGCAGGCTATCTCAACCAGGCGTCGATAGGCATTATCGGAATCGTTCGCCGGAGACGATTCGCTCGCGGAGTCTACGGTCGTTTCGCCTCGGGTCGCGACCAGGTTGCGGAACCATCGCAGCAACGTTCCACGGCTGATGGTGCCGACGGGCAGTCCGTCGCGGACGATAACGACCCTGCGGATCGAAACGCGGCAGAGAAATTGGTAAATGGTTTCCAGGGGCGTATCGGCGTCGTAACAAATGACGTCGGGTTTCATCACGTCGCGCAGAGGCAAACGCCAGCATTCGAGCGAAACCATGGCCGCGAGAAGGTCCTTTTCGGACAGTATTCCCGCCAACTGGCCGTCGGCGCGGAGCACGCATGCCGAATTGACGCGCCGACGGAGAAAGAACTCGGCCGCCTCGCCGACCGTTTCGTCCTCGCGCAATGAGCCCGCCAGGGGGCTCATGACCTGTTGGGCAACCGCGCCGGCGAACAACGCATGCACGCCGGCGAGTTCCTCGTCGGGAGCCCCCGAATCGCTCAGCGACCCAAAACGCGCCACGCGGTTGCGTCCCGATTGCTTCGCGTAGAGCAGGGCCTGGTCGGCCTGGTCGACAAGCGTGTCGGCTCGATGGGTGTCGCCGCGCCGTTGGGCGACGCCGAAGCTGGCGGTGACTTGAATGCTGTTTTTGCCGGCCACGACCGTGGCTTGGGCCAACCTCTTGCGCATGCGATCTGCCCACGCCGCCGCGTTTGCCTCGGTGGTTTCGGGCAGGAGGATGCAAAACTCCTCGCCGCCGTAACGGCAGGGGGTGTCGCTCGTCCGGCTCGTACAGCGAAGAAGATCGGCCACCTTGCGCAGCACGGCGTCGCCGGCCGGGTGGCCGTGGACGTCGTTGACTTTCTTGAAAAAGTCGATGTCCATCATCACGCACGACAAAGGCGCGTTGGTCCGCTCGACGCGGGCCCATTCCTTGTCGAGCGCGTCGTAGAAAACGCGCTGGGTTACCAGACCCGTGAGATAATCGGTCCGGGCCATCAGACCGAGCTGGCGTTCGAGATCGATGATGCGCGCCCCGGCTCGGACGCGCGCCAGCAGTTCGCCCTGGTGAACCGGCTTGCTTAGAAAATCGTCGGCGCCGATCTCCAGCCCCTCGATCATCTCCGTCGGCGTGGACCGAACCGTGAGAAAAATCGTGTAGATGTATTGGGCCAGCTTCAGTTCCCGAACGCGATGACACAACTCCAAGCCCGTCATGTAGGGCATTTCCCAATCGGTGATGAGAAAATCGGGAGGATCGTTCTCGATCGACGCCAGCGCTTCACGCGAGTCGTCGAAAGTCTGCACGCGATAGCCGGCTTTGGCGAGCCACGCGGAGAGGATCCTCAGCATGGCCGGGTCGTCGTCGACGATCATTATTCGCGTGTTGTCGGAACTCATGGGGCGCGCGCTATTCTCCTGTGGAAATCAGGTGCCTGCCCGGGGTGAACCTCAAGCGGGAGAAAGCCATGCATCGGCTTTCACGGGGGAGGGTTTTTCTCGGGAAACACGATCTCGCTAAACCGTAGCTTTTTAACGAGGTTCCGGCCGGCTCTCGCGCGAAATTCACCCCCCGCGCGACCGGAATGATCAGGCCAATTCGTCACAACCGTCTCGATTGTCAAAATGCGAAAGCGAACCCGGAACGAACGGCCGGTAAGAACGGCGAAAAAAGAACACGCTTGGGCGCCATGCCCACGCTTGCCGTGGGCATGTTTCACCGAGGAATGCACGGCATGGCCACGCAAGCCGATTTGGAGGGACGCGCTCCGTCGCGTCCGTGAAATTCGGCTTGTCCCGGCCACGACGGAGCGTGGCCCTCCAACGCCGGGGTGTCGCTACTTATGCGAAGGTCAGTAACGTCATGCTTGCCTCACGCCGATTTACTAACCGCTCCGTCTTGCGACTGATTGAGCTTGTTGTACAGCGTCTTGAGGCTGATGCCCAATTCGTCGGCCGCGCGGGGTTTATTGCCCTGGTGGTGATCCAGCGCGTCGTGGATGGCCTGCATTTCGATCTCTCGGAGCGTCCGCCCGCCGGCGGCAAGCCGGATGGTCCCTCGCCGCGGCGCCATGGAAAACCGGCTCGGCAGATGCTCCGGCAGCAGCGGTCCGCTCCCGCAGAGAATGATGGCGTGCTCGACGACGTTGGCCAGCTCGCGCACGTTGCCCGGCCAGGTGTGGGAATTGAGCACAGCGAGCGTTTCGGGGGCGAAAAGATGTTCTCCCGACCCGACGCGACGGCCGAATCGGCCGGCCAGGGCCGCGGTCAGCGCTGGCACGTCGTCGAGCCGATCGCGCAGCGGGGGCAACTGGATCTCGAACGTATTGATCCGAAACCAGAGGTCCTCGCGAAATTCGCCGTCGGCCACCATCTCATCCAGCGCTCGGTGGGTGGCGCAGACCACGCGCACGTCGCAATGAACCGACTCGTTTTCACCGACGCGGCGAATTTCACCGCTTTCGAGAAACCGTAGCAGCTTGGCTTGCATCGACTTGGGCAGCTCGCCGATCTCGTCCAAAAAAAGTGTTCCGCCGTCGGCCACCTCGAACAGGCCCGTCCGGTGTTCCTCGGCTCCGGTGAACGCTCCCTTGCGGTGGCCGAACAACTCGCTTTCGATCAGATGCTCGGGCAGGGCGCCGCAATTGATGGCCACCAGCGGCCCGTCGGCCCGAAGGCTCTGGTCGTGAATGGCCCGGGCGACGAGTTCCTTGCCGGTGCCCGTCTCGCCGAGGATGATGACCGTCGAGTTGGTCGGGGCGACCTTGGCGATGAGCCGGCGGACCTGTTCCATGGGAGCCGAGTCGCCAATTAGTTCCGATTTGCCTTCGAGCCGTTCGAGCCGCTGCTTCAATGCGCGGTATTTGTTGGTCAGCTCGATTTTTTCCGCGACCCGATCGAGAATCGACTGGATTTCGACGAGCCGGCAGGGTTTGGTCAGATAGTCGAACGCGCCATGGCGCAGCGCGGCGACGGCCGTTTCGAGCGACGACTTGCCGGTGAGCACGATGGCCTCGGCTCCCGGCGACAGTTCCTTGGCCTTGGCGATCACGTCGATGCCGTTGTAGCCGGGCATGTCGAGATCGACCAGCAGGCAATCGTAGGTGTTCAGTTCCAGCGCGGCCACGGCGGTGGTCCCGTCGGGACAGACGGTCACTTCGTGGCCCATCCGCGGCAGCTCGAGCCGCATGAGTTCCTGGAGCGATCGCTCGTCGTCGGCAAACAACAGTTTCAGGCGTTTAGGCGGCTTGGTGGCGATCGTGGGCCTCCTTTCCCGCTTCGGTAAGCGGCAATCGGACGCGGAAAATAGAACCCTTTCCGCGGCCCGGGCTATGGGCTTCAATTTCTCCGCCGTGCTCGGCGATGATGCGATAGGTGATCGACAATCCCAGGCCGGTTCCCTGGCCCGAGCGGCGCCGGGTGAAAAATGGCTCGAAGATGTGTCGCAGGACGTCGGGTTCCATTCCACAGCCGTCGTCGCGGATGGCCAGCTCGGCGAATCCGCGCTCGCGCCGCAAACGGACTTGAACGCTACCCCCGTCGTCAAGGCTGTCCAGCGCGTTGGCCAGCAGGTTGAGCACGACCTGCTTGATTTCCTGGGCGTTGACCGGCGCGACGACCGTTTCGTCGCGGGCGAATTCGATGTGCCGCCGCTGGTATTTGCCCAAGTGGCCGAGCATGTCGATTACGTCCTGGACCAGTTGGCCCAAGTCGGTATTCTGCCGCCGGACTTCGCCCAGCCGGGAGAAGTCGAGCAGCTTCTCGGTGATTTCCTTGCAGCGAAAGGCCTCGGTCTGGATCATCGTCAGGTAGTTGTCGATCACGGCGTGTCCGTCGTCGCCCGGGTCGAGCGATTCGCGGATGCGATTCTCAAGCGACTCGGCGCACAAGGCGATCGAGGCCAGGGGATTATTGATTTCGTGGGCCACGCCGGCCGCCAGAAAGCCGACGCTGGCCAATTGCTCGCTGCGGACGACTTGCCGGGTGCGTTCCTGGACCTGGTTTTCGAGGTCGTTCTGGATGGCCTGGAATCGGGCCGTCATATCGTTGAGCGCTTCGGCCAGTTCGGCCATTTCGTCGCGCGTGTCGAGCTGGATGCGGAAGTCGAAATCGCCCCCGCCCACCCGGCGCGACCCGGCCACGAGCACCTGCAACGGTCGAAAAACCCAATCGAAAAACAGTTTTACCAGCAAAGCAAGGATCAACGCGGCGACCGTGCCCGTGATCCACGTCGACACGATCAGCGCGCGATACTGCGCGCGAAGTTCGTCGGGCAAACGCCGGACCCGATTGTACAAATGGGTTGGCAGTTCGGCGGCCAGGTCCTGAAGGTGGTCGACTTGAGTGCCCAGGTCGATGATGACCACGCGGCTCGACACCCAGCCTTCGTCCTGTTTGGCCTGCCGGATGCTGCTGAGCGTCGCTTCGATTTCGGCGACTGTTTCCCATTCTTTTTTATTGTCGGCGATGCGAGAACCGGATCGCAACTTCTCCTCGAGACGCTCCCGGTAAACCTTCAATGAATTGGTGACCATGTCCAACCCCAGGTTGAACTCCGTGCCGCACATCGACAGGTCGTCGGAAACCGGATCGTCGGCAAAAGGCGAGCTGAACGCCCGACGCTCGCGGAGCCGGGCAAGCGTCACCCGAAGATCCCCCACTTGACGGCTGAGTTTGTCCGCGTCGGGCAACTCCTCGATGCGCATCGGCAGCGCCCGGGCCAGATCGCGAAAGGCGTTGCTGGCGTAGATCGCCGCACTGGCCAGAAGGGTTACCAACAGCAAGAGCAACCCCAGGCAGATGAACACCTTGACCCGAATTGGCCAATTTCCACGCAACAGCGACCTCCTTGTCGCTCGGGGGCAAGCAAGAACGTGGGTCCTCGGGCACATCCTGGCCCGACGGCGGGAGCGGGTTCTTGAACGTCCGAGCAGTTTACCACGGCAAGCCCGGATGGGGCAAGACGAGCAATTGCGGGGGAGTTTGCGCAAGATACGCAAGGTTCGTAGGCCGGGTCGGGACCCGACGGGATTTTGCACTGGTTTATTCGCTTTCCTCGCTGGGTCACGACCCGGCCTACGATTGGGCCAGTCGCTCGATCATTCCGGCCAGGAATTTGGCGAGCCGGTCGGAGCCGATCAGTGCCGTTTCCTTCAGGGCCCAGAGATCCTTGACGCTCTTGGGACGCCGCCAGACCGTGCCCAGCGCGGCGCCAAGCTGGCCGGCCAGCGAGGTCTGGTCGGTCAGATGCTGAACGTCGGCCGGCAGCGTTTCATCGACCGCGTCGGTCAAAATGCGGACGGCCAGCATGGGCACGCGCCGCTCGCGGCACGCGTCGGCGACGGCTGCCGTTTCCGTATCGACGGCCAACGCCCCAAAACGCTCGCCGAGCGAACGTTTTTCCTCGGGCCGGCGAACGATTTGTTCGACCGTCAACAGCGGGCCGACGTGAACGCCTTGGGCCAAGGTGGCCGGGTCGACGCGCATGTCCAGCGCTGCCCGCCGACCATCGCCGCCGACCAGAACGTTGGCCAGAACCAGATCGTGCCGCCGCAATTCCGGCGCGAGCCCTCCGGCAAAACCGGCCGAGATAATCCAACGTGGACGATGGGCGTCGATCAGCGCTTCGGTTGCGCGCCGCGCCTGGGCCAGACCCGCCCCCGACGCAACGACGACCACCCGACGGCCGTGCAACGTCCCGCGCCGGACGGTTAGCGCGTTGCCGCGCACGACGACTGCCCGATCGAGCAAGTCGATGAATCCGCCGGCCTCTATCTCCAGGGCAAAAACGAGGCCCACGTCGCAGGCGGGTGGGTCGCCGGCGGCGTCCTCGAAGGCCTCGCGTTGCCGGGCAATTCCTTCGGCGGCCGCTTGGCGCACTTGGCGATGAACCGTTTGACGGACCCGCGAACTGAGCCAATGTTGGATAATTTGGCGGAAGACCATCGTTCCACCCATCCTCGACTTGCGTTAGGTCATTTGCCAGACAGCCATTCGGGCCAGGTCGCGGCCCTTGGCCGACAAAACGGCGGCCGGCTCGAAACCACAATGGACCAGGCAATGTTCGCACCGCGGATCCCGGCCGGGTCCCAGCCGGTCCCAGTCGGTTGCGTCGAGCAATTCACGATAGGTCTCGTGGTGCCGGTCGGTGATCAGGTAGCAGGGCCCCTTCCAGCCGCAGACGTTGTACGTCGGATTGGCCCAGGCGGCGCATTGCAGCGGACGGTGGCCGCACAGAAAATCGAAATAAACGGGCGAGGTGACCAGACGGCGCCCACCGACCAGGCGGCGGAGATCGCGGAATTTTTCCTCGATCTCCGGACGGGTCATGAAAACGTCGTCGGCCGCGCCGGCCGCGTCCTCGCGGACCGCTTCATAGCCGTAGGCGGGCGAAAGCATCAGCCCGTCGACGCCCAACTGGGTGAGATACTCGAACAGCACGGCGATTTCTTGGGCGTCGGTCTGGCGATAGACGGTCGTGTTCGTGCAGACCTGAAATCCGGCCGCCTTGGCCGCCCGAATGCCGGCCGTGGCCGCCGCGAAAACACCCGGCCGGCCGGTGATGGCGTCGTGCGTGGCTTCCATGCCGTCGAGATGGACGTTGATGAACAAACGGCTGCACGGCCTGAAAAGCGGCAGTTTCTCGGCCAGCGCCACCCCGTTGGTGCAGAGATAGATATGCTTGCGCCGCGCGAGGATTTGGCCGACCAATTCCCCGATTTCGGGATAGATGAGCGGTTCGCCGCCGCAGATGCTCACGATCGGTGCGCCACATTCCTCCAGCGCCGCCAGACACGCCTCGACCGACAAACGCTGGTGGACCCAATCGGCATACTCGCGAACCCGCCCGCATCCCGTGCATCGCAGATTGCACGCAAAGAGCGGTTCGAGCATCAACACCAGCGGAAAACGTTTTTCCCGGGCAAGCCGCTTGCGAACCAGATAGCCCGTCATCGACCGGGTCAAAGAAAAGGGAAATCTCACGAATAGCCTCCTTGCCTGACGGCTTTGGGTCGAATTCTATCAACGTTCGTAGTTCGTAGTTCGTAGTTCGTAGTTCGTAGTTCGTAGTTCGTAGTTC
>JAFGAY010000271.1 GCA_016933425.1 Pirellulales bacterium | reverse complement strand
GCGAAGATCACGAAGCAAAAAGCAAATTTGCCCCGAACGCCGCGTTTCTTCGCTTCTGGTGCTTTGGGCTTCTTCGTGTGCTTCGTGACCTTTGTGGTGGATTAGAACCGCGCAACAGCCGTATTGCCAAGGGATCCGGTTGATTTCTGATCTTGGACAGTAGAAATAGGAATCCAGACAACATGGATGAGCGGATGATCGCGTTTTCTACTCCCATCGCGAAAGAGAGAGTGTCATGAAGCTCCTGGAAAAGATCCTCGTGGCCACGGACTTCACTTCCGGGGCTAACGACGCCCTGCAAATGGCGGTGTTCGTCGCGAAACACTTCCGCTCGGAAATCATACTGCTCCATGTGGTGCCGGGAATCTCGAACCGTTACTCCAGCGCCGAGGGCATGATCCGAACGGATGTTGAGGAAGTATTGCAGGACACGGTTAACCGTATTCGGGAGGAGGGGATCAAGGTTGTCCAAACCATCGTTGATTTCGGCATTCCGTTCGACCAGATCATTCATCATGCCGATCAACAAAATGTCAATGTTGTCATCATGGCGGCGAACGACGGAACCAACGGCGGCCAGCGCGGTTTGGGAACCACGGCCGCGGAAGTCCGCCGCAGGGCAAGCAAACCGGTCTGCATCGTGAAACCCGGCTTCGCACCTCCGATCCGCAATATCCTCTGCCCGGTGGACTTTTCTGATGCGTCCGGCCGAGCCCTGCGCAATGCAATTCATCTGGCACGCCACCTCCAAGCAGAGCTGACCATGCTCACCGTGGCTCCGTGCTTGGACGAGTCCGAAAAAATGAGGGATGCGGTGGCCGAGGCAAAACAACGCGGCGTGGAGGAAGAGCCGGTTATGCTGGACCATTTTGTCCAGGATTTCGACCTCCACGGCGTCCAGTCGAAAAAAATGGTCCGGCAAGGCAAACACAAGCCCCATGAGGAAATTTTGCAGGTCATTGCCGAGATGCAATCCGATTTGCTCGTTATGGGTTCGTCAAGCAGAAACTGGCTTGCACGAATGCTGATGGGAGGGGTTGCAAGGAAGGTTGCCCAGGAAATCCCCTGCTCCATAGTCACGGTCAGATCGGAACATGCCGTCCGGGTACGGCTCGATGACGGGGACGCCGACGTCGAGGAACACTTCAAGCAGGGGCACGAGCTACTGGCTCTTGGATTTCCCGTAGAGGCGGAACGCCAGTTTCGGCATTGCATCGCCAAAGACAATATGCATATTCCCGCTTTGGAAGGCCTGGCCGCGGTATGTGAACGTCTGGGGCGTCTCGAGGAAGCCAAAAAATATGAGAAACGAGCGGAGCAAGCTGCCCAGACCCTCTACCACCGGCAGATACAAGCCGATATTCGTGGCCAGCATCCCCTATTCCGCCCCCTCTTCGGCATAAAGGACGACAACCCCTAAAGGCATCGGACCACTCTTCGAGACGGATAAGTCCAACTTGCGTCAATACGGCTTGGTTTGAGAATGAAAACGAGGATATTCCATGCTAGGGGAATGGTCGGTCGACTTTCAAATTCTGCCCGTTTGGGTGAACGCTCTTGTCATTCTTGGTTCGGTCGTCGTTGTGGGCCTGGGCGCGCACTGGCTCGTTGAGTCTGCCGCCCGCATCGCTAACAAAATGGGAGTCTCCGAACTCGTCATTGGACTGACCATCGTGGCAATGGGCACCTCGGCTCCCGAGTTCGCCGTGACTCTGATTGCGGCGTTCAAGAGCCAGGGCGATATCTCGGTCGGCAACATCGTCGGGTCCAACATCTTCAATCTCGGCTTCATCCTGGGAGGCTGTGCTCTAGTACGGGCCATCCCGACCAGCCCCGCGTTAGTTCGGCGGGATGGCTTGGTTCTCGGCGGTAGTACGCTGCTGCTGCTGGCCATGATCGGATGGAATCTCAGACTGGACCGTCTCGATGGTGCATTGCTTCTGGTCCTTCTGGGAATTTATCTCGCCTACCTCTTCAAGTCTCGGCACGCCATACCCGGCACTGAACAGGAACTCGATAAACTCTCGGCCGGTACTGAAACGAAAGCGCCTTTCCTGCGCGATGGGACCCTACTCGCTCTAGGTCTCGTGTGCATTATTGTTGGGTCTCACCTCCTCGTTGACTCCGCCTCGGCGGTGGCGAAAAAGTTCGGAATCAGCGAGTGGGTCATCGGCGTCACCATCGTGGCGGCTGGAACATCCGTACCCGAGTTTGCCACCAGCCTCATGGGCGTATTGAAAGGCCGATACGGCATCAGCGCCGGTAACGTCATTGGCAGCGACATTTTCAACGTACTCGGCGTCCTCGGCCTAGCGGGCTTGCTTCACCCCGTCGACGTCGACCCGATGTCGCGAGTCTCGCTGGCAGCCCTGTCCGGAATGGTGTTTATCGTCGTAATTTTCATGCGCACCGGATGGCGCATATCACGCCTGGAAGGGCTCGCGCTAGTGATCATCGCGGCAATGAGGTGGTTGTTCGACTTCTCGGCACATAGTCCGTGAGACGCTCGCCTCGTTGTTATCGACCTTCGCAGAAGTAGTGACGCCCCGGCCTTGGAGGGCCGCGCTCCGGAACGTGTCAACCTCTTTGAGACACCTGTGTCATCGGGCAGATCAAAAGCAGCCACTGGCGGGCGGAATTGAGCAGCCGGGGTTAAAGTTTCCTGATCTTCGCTAAAACTCCCGCGGTTGACTATTGACTTTTGCACGGCGAATGAACCGAGGCCGACCAACGGGAGGCCGGTAAATGGGGCAGATACGTTGGTAGAACGGGTCATTATCCAAGCAAACATCAATAGTGGTCACGGCTTTGGTGGGGGCGATTGGGTGTCGCCGCCGTCTGGTTTCGGCGTCTTTTCGCCCAAGGAGCCGGTGGGCGGAATGGCCGTTTTTGAACCGGCAGCCGACGCCGCTTTTGACGGCGCTTCGGACCCCGGGGCTGTCGGGGACGGATTCGCGGAAGCGTCCTCGGATTTGCCGCGCAGCCGATAACTTCTCCCGGTGATCGCGATGATCTCGGCCTGGTGCAGGAAGCGATCGAGGATGGCCGTAGCGCTGGGAACGTCGCCCACCAGCTTGCCCCAATCCTCCAGAGGTCGATTACTGGTCATCATGGTCGAGCGCGTTTCGTAACGCCGCATGATGATCTCGAACAAGTACTCGCGCGAGCGCTTCGGGAGTTGTTTCATGTCCATGTCGTCCACGATCAAGAGGTCCGGTTTGAGATAACCGGCCAACCGAAGGCGTCTCGGCCACGCTCGCCGACCCGGCGGGCGGAGGCCGCTTTTGAATCGTTTTCCAGCCGCCGAAGGTGGCGAGCCACCGCGCCACGGTCAATTCCAAGCTCCCGAGCGATCTTCCGCTGCGACCACTTTAGGGCTTGTAGCTGTTCTATCGCCTGAATCTTCGCCATATTGAGTCGATTCGCCATGAAAAGTCTCCATCAACCAAGAAGGGGTTGATGAAACTCTTCCGCAAATTTCGCCTCGCTCAAAATGGCCGCTTTTCATTCCGCCCACCTGGCCGCTTTTGACCGCCCGCTGACAAAAAGGCGGCGCAAAAGCCGGCGCGCTACCCCATCTTACCAAATCACACTGAGTCCCAAGAAACGCAAAAAGCCCTTGGTGACAAGGGCTTAGGGCGATTCCGTAAGACTCTAACGGGTTATTAGTATACCCCCTAGGGGAGTCGAACCCCTGTCTTTGGACTGAGAATCCAATGTCCTGGGCCACTAGACGAAGGGGGCTAGTGTTAAGTTATTTACGCCAAAGGAGTTATGTAATCTGCTTGAAATTCTTTACCGGATTGGTCGAAGGGCTTTCTGGCCCATAAGTAGTGCTTCAGCCTGGAAAATGTCCCGTTTTATGGCGAGTGTTTACCAGTCGCACCAAGTGGTTTTCGACTTCTGGAGCCATGGCAAACGAGAAATCTTACCACAAAACGCCCGCGCATCAAGTGGCTCGACAGACGATAGACCACGGACCACGAACGATGCGATTTAGTAGGTGGTTGTGGCGTTGGGGGTGCTCAGGGCTTGGGCGTTCTTGGTTCTTGCCGCTTCGAGCCAGTCGTGCATGGTCCGATCGTGGAGGTGGTCGGCCAAGGGGACAAAGTCCTCGTCGGCGTCGGCCGAGTCTTTGAAGCGGTGCTTGCCGCTCAGGGCGATCACGCGGCCCGCCTGGCCGAAGGCGCGGAGTTCGTCGTCCGAATCGGGACCGGTCAAGGCATCACAAAGAGGCAAAGCCGAATCATGGTCGCCCGCGGCGAGGTGGATGCGGATCAGTTGTTGCTGGGCTCGTCGAACATAGTAAGCGTCCGTCGGTTTGGCGGGCTTGAAGTCGACCACGGCCAGCCAGGCCTCGGGCTTGTTCGAGCGGGCTGCTTGCAAGTATTGCAGTAGTATGCTTTTTTCGGAGGTTACGCGCGGCTTGGTGGTCGCGGGAGTCAGTAGCGAGTCGGTGCGAGCGAACACCCAGGCCACCGCCGCGCCTGCTAGAAAAATCGCGCCGGCGGCCGCAGCCATCGTCCATCGGCGCCGGCTGGCAGGTTTCGAGAGGGCCGTCGTGTTCATCACGGCCTGAAGCCGTTGGGTCGCCTGGATGGGAGCGAAACTTTCCGTATCGAGACCAGTCGTGGCCCAGCCGGGCAATTCGTCGGGCCAATCACTGCCGAGGTACTCTTGTTGAAGGCGTCGAAGCTCTTGAAGAAGCTGCACGGCCGACGGGTAGCGCTCCTTGGGATCTTTGGCCAACATGCGGTGAACCATTTGGCACAACGGCCGCGGCAAGTCCGGCCTGAGGCGCTCGAGCGGCTCGGGCTCTTTTCGGAGATGCTGAACGGCCACGCTCAAGGAGGTCTGGCCGCTGAAAGGCGGCGACCCGGCGATCAAGTGGTAACAAGTCACGCCGAACGAATACAGGTCGCTCCGGGGATCGAGCGGTTTTCCCTCGACCTGTTCGGGACTCATGTACAGCGGCGTGCCGAGCGTAACGCCGACCTGGGTCAGTTCGACCGGATCGCCCTGGCTGGGTAATCGGGCAAGCCCAAAGTCGGCCACCTTGATTTCGCCGTTGCGGGTCAGCAGGATGTTTTCCGGCTTGATGTCGCGGTGGACGATTCCGCGCGCCGCGGCCTTGGCCAAGGCCGAAGCAACCTGGCTCATGATGCTCAAGACATGGGCAAGATCCGGCTTCTCGTGTTGGGCGATCCAGGACCGCAGATTATGGCCTTCGACGTATTCCTGGGCAATGAAATGAACCTGATCGACGCATCCGACCTCGTGGATCTGGACAATGTTGGCATGGATCAGCGCGGCGGCGGCTTTGGCCTCGCGTTCGAAACGCCGCACGTAAGTCTCGTCGTCGACCAGGTCGCCGCGCAGCACCTTGAAGGCGACCTGGCGGTTCAACGAACATTGCTCGGCCAGATAGACGACGGCCATCGCGCCACGGCCCAGCCGCCGCAACAATCGATAATCGCCCAGTTGGCGTCCCGACAGATCGCCGTCGGGCAAGTCGTCGCCGTGTTGGTCGACCTGGGTATTCATGATCGCTCCGGTCTGGCGGCATCTTTTGGACGGAAACGTGCTGCGTCGCGCGGTCCGCGGCGGACTACGGCAACTCCTCCTTGAGTTTTCGATAGGCGGGCCGTTCGAGGGGCTGAAGCTGTTCGGCTTTCAGGCCATAGCTGTCGGCCTCGCGCATCGCTGCCGCGGCTTTTTCTTTTTCACCGGCGGCGGCAAACGCCTGGGCCTGGTGAAAATAGCGGATTCCGGTGGGTTCGTCGCCGATCGCCATGCTCAGGTCGTCGAGAGCCTTTTGCGACTCCCCCTTCGCAAGGTGGATCATGGCGCGAGAATCCAGCAACGTCGGGGCCGGTCCGGCGAGTTCGATGGTCTTGTTGATCATTTCGAGGGATTCATCGAGCTTGAGGCCTCGAAGGGCGAGAAAAACGGCCAAGTTGTTCAACGCCAAGATGTTTTCGGGATCTTTTTCCAAGACCTTGCGATAAAGCGTTTCCGCCTCGTCATAGTGTTTCTGAATCGATCGTAGTTCGGCCAATGACAGAAGCAGCGCTTTCTCCTCGGCCTTGCTGACGCGGAATTTTTGCTCGAGATTCTCGGTTCGCGAGTCTTTTTCCCCGCCGGCGTGTTTTTCCATCTGGGCTTTCAATTCGACCGCCTGTTCTTGATTCTTCCGAATGGCGCCGTCTAGAATTTTATCGACGCGCTGAATTTCCTTGGGCGACGGGTCGCCAAGCACGAGTAATGCAACCGTGGGAATCGCGATCAAGACGGGCTGGTTCTTTTCCCAAGTTTCCTCGGCGATTCGCAGCGCTTCCTCGCGTTGGCCGTGGCGCCCGAGAAAACTGACCAGAAGCGTGGTATTATCCGGATCCAGTTGGACATATTCGCGCAGGAATGCCTCGGCCTGCTTGAGATACTGCTCGGTTGCCGCGTCGCGCCCGGGGCCGGTCACGCGCGTGGCCAGATTGTCCAACGACTGGGCCGCCTGGCGAAGCCGCGTGGGCCGCGTGGCAAATTGGGAGGATCCCTTTTCCACGTAGTCCTTCATGACTTGAATCGCCCGATCGTGCCGTTTCCGACCCAAGAAGATGCGCGCCCGTCGCACGGCGATGGGGAACGGGTCTTCAACCATTTGCTCGTAGCGATTCAACTTGGCCTCGGCCCCGTCGTATTCTCCCATGCGCACTTGCGCCCGAATGTAAAAATCGAGCCATTCGGGCCGGACTTGTTTCGCCGCGAGCAGCGGCTGCATCTGCTGGCTGGCCTTGTTCCATTGTTCGTCGGCGAAATACAGCATGGCCAATTCGTAGCGATCGGATGAAGACGGCTTGGGAAGCTGGACCAACTCTTCGAAAATGGCCTGGGCCTGTTTTCGCTGGGCCCTGCTGGGACGGCGCGAGAGCAAACGCGCCTTGAGTCGCCGGTCGAGCACCGATTCGGGCGACTCTTTGAGGTTCGCGTCGATGAGTTCCATGGCCTGATGGTAACTCCGGTGATCGCCGTGGGCGGCGAGTCGGGCGGCAAGCTGACGCCGAGCCCAAGAAACGTCGGCGTCGTTGGTGGGCCGCTTTCCGTCGATCATCTCGCGGAGAATGGACTCCCCCTTCTCTTTTTTGCGGTCGTCGTCCGAAAGGAGATAAAAACGGGCCGTGAGCCGCGCCAGGTCCTTGTTGTTCTTGGATTCCTCGGCCGCTTTTTCGTATTGTCCCTCGGCTTCGGTCGATCGGCCGAGCGCTTCATAGCATCTGGCCAGGGTCAAGGCGACCTCGTCGGGAGGTAATTGCTTCTTCGCCTGCTCGAGCACCGAACTGACGTCGCGTACCCGGCCCGCCTCGGACAACAGCGTGACCAACTCGATCCAGAGAACGCTGGTCTTGGGCGAAAGTTGCACGGCTTGCCGGAGCGCCGCCTCGGCCTCGCCGTATTTTTCACTCGCCTCGGCGTCGCGTTTTTCAAATCGGGCAATCCGGCCCAGCGTGCGCAGAATGCGCGAGAGGCTTTGATACTGGCGATAATCCTTCGACTCGGCCGCCTGCTCGCTGTAAACCTTGGCTACTCGCGCGAGGTCGGCCGTCCCCTGCTCGATCTTTCCCTCGCCCAGATCGTGCAAGCCTCGTTGCAGTATGGCGGTGGTGGGCATGGCGGCCTTCGACTTCTCCAACACGCCGAGAATCTGGTTGGCCTCGTCGACGCGCCCTTCTTCGTAGAGAAGCTGCGAAGCCCGACCCATGCCCATCGTGTCGGTCGAACCCAACGCGATGGCTTGCACGTAATTCTCGAGGGCCGCGTCCTTGTCGCCCATCTGTTCCTGAATCTTGGCCAGTAGCATGAATGCGTCGGGCCATTCCGGACGCGCGAGGCGGGCTTCGTTCAAATGGGCGATTGCTTCCTTGAAATTTTTGTCCTTGTCCTCGTTTTCGTTGAACAGCACCAACGCCCGAGCCGTGTAATAATGCCACAACGGGCCCTTTTGCTCGATGCGGCCGATTTCGTCGATCGCCTGCGTCATCGAGGCCTGGTCGCGAAGCTCGTTGGCGATCTCGAACAACAGCACTCGGATTTGCAGATTCGTGGGATCTTTCTCGGCAACCTTCCGGCAAAGCTCCTTGGCCAGCTCGAAGTCTTTCGCCCTCAGGCAAAAATAAGCCATCATGCGGCAGTAGAAACTTTGCTCCGAATCAGCCATTTCATTGGCCTTGTCCGCGAGTTGTTTCAACTCCTCGGTCGCTTTCTCCCCATCGCGAAGAACGGCAAGTCGGGCCCGGGCAAGATAGATCGACGTCTTGGCCGCGACGTGCCTTTCCGCCTCGTCCAATAGCTTGGCCGCCCGATCCCACTCCTCGTCGGTCTGCGCGAGAATGACTAGCGGGTCCCAGAGTTCCCATCGGGTTGGGTCCCGCTTGACGGCCTTTTCGAGGAATTCGCGGGCTTCGCCGAGGCGGCGCTGGAGAAGGAGGAGCCTTCCGCGAAGGATGGGCAACTCCGCGTTGTCAGGATTCAACTCACCCGCCTTGACCAACGCTTCCTCGGCCTCGGTCCAACGGCGGTCTTCCACCGGCAATCGCTCATTATAAAGAATCAACAATTTCGCCAAATCAATCTGAAGCGTTGGCGAGGCATTGTCCCGCTTGAGCTGTTCGCGGCATTTGGCAATGGCTTCCGGAAGCCGGCCCGCGGCCAGATAATCTTGCCAGGAGGCGTCGCCCGAGGTGCGAACGCGCGCGGTCTGCCGGAGTTCGCGCCGGAGGCTGGCGGCCATTTCTCGCCGATTGAGTTTTTCGTAACATTCGGCCAGGTTTGCCGCCGCCTGGCGCGCCATACTGTGCGAAAAACGGTCCAGGTCCGTGCGCGATTGCTCGAAATAGGTGCTCGCCGTGGCCCACTCCTTCTGCGCGAAGGCAAGCCGGCCCGCCAGATAATTCATCAGAGCCGGTTCACGGTAAATGCATTGGGTATTCGCGATTTGGTTGATAATCGGCTGAACCTGGTCGAGCTTGCCCTCGCCAATCAGCAGGTTGGCCTTTTCCCAGAGCAACATGGGATGACCCTTCGTGGCGGTCAGGCCCTTGTCAAGCCATTCCGCGGCAAGCGCCGGATCGCCGGACTGGCGTTCGATGTTGCTGAGCTTCTGGTATGCCTCGGCCGAATCGGGATACAACTCAACAACCCGCTCAACGTGCCGGCGCGCCTCGTCGTGGTGGTTCTGGTCAATCGCAATTTGGGCCATCAAGAGAAGCGATTCTTGGTCGTCGGGCGCGAGCTGCAGGGCCATGGCCGCGTCGCCCTGGGCCGCGTCGAGACGCCTCATCCTTCGATAATACTCGGCCCGAAGCAGGTAGGCCTTGGAAACCTTGGGATTTCGCTCGACCATCTTGTCGATCCAGTAGTCGGCGCTATCCCGCTCGTCGACGCCGTCCTTGGCCGGGTTCTTCGCTTCGGATCGGTCGGTTTCCGCGTCGTCGGCGATTGCCATGGCGTCGCCGGCGGTGCTTTCCGCCGGCTTTTTCTCCGGGGCGTTCGTGGCGTCGGCGTTTTGGGCGGCGCCGTTCGTCGCGTCTTGCGAAGGGGCCGCTCCCTCCGTGGCCCCGTTCGTGTCGCCGACGCTCGCCGAATACTTCAACTCTTCGGCATGTGTCCGCAGGAGCGTTGTCAGCCCGACGTACGCCTCGAGAAGCTCCGGCGCGTAAGAAATCGCCGTTTCATACGATCGCCGGGCGGCCGCGTAATCCTTCTCCGCAATCTGACATCGAGCGAGTAACTCGAAAAGCTCGCCGTCGTTGGGCGAACGATTCTGGAGAACCTCGATTTGGGCCCGGGCGTCGCCAAACCGACCCATTCTCATCGCCAGATCAATAACACTGCGGCGAACATCGTCACGCATGGTGTCTTCGAGAAGAACCTGCTGAAGGTGCCCGTAGGCCTTGAACAGATAGCTTGGATCTTCCTTGGACATGTCCGCCAGCAACAGCCCGAGTTCGGCGCGGGCCTCCGTTTCTTTCGGGAACCAACCGAGATACCGCACGTAGGGTTTCACGGCCTCGGCGCGCTCTTCCAGTTTTTCGAGTTTATTGATGGTTCGCGCATTCTCGAGGTCCGTCTTGGCGTGACGCCGGACCTGAAAATGACGCACCACCAAGACCGTGACGGTCAAAACAAGAGCCGTTCCCACAAGAATGGCCAGTAGACGGACATTCAACTTTTTCATGCATTCACCTTCAGACTCTTTGCGGAGGGCGACGATTCGAGGCTGTACGGAATTTTGTGTCAAATAATGTCGCACGACCATCTTGGCCGTGGTTTTTCACGGGCTAGAAGCCCGTGCCACAAAATTTCGTGCAGCCCCGACAATTTCGGCCCGTGCCGTGAAAAATGTCAAAAAAACCGCGAAAAGGAGGGATGGTTTGCACGTGGAAACCACGCCCTTGCCCAGCGTCTTCGCCGCGAGGCACTATATATCTCTCCATTCTACCACGAATTTGCCGCGGTAAGCCACGGGTAGCCCATCCTGGGGGATATCTGGTCCCCTGCCAGATATTCTCGTCTTCCTTTACCCATGGGATTTTCCTTTGCCCATGGGGTTAGGCTCGATCCATGGGATTATTGAGGTGGCGCCGAATTTCCGGACACTCCAAATGCTTATTTTTGCTGCTAAACTGAGCAGCGGAGGAGTGTACTATGGCCGGGAAGTCGAGTCGCAAGAAGCGTCGTGCTCGTCGTGTGTACAGTGACGAACTGAAGGCCGAGGCCGTCCAGATGATGCTGGGCCG
>JAFGAY010000270.1 GCA_016933425.1 Pirellulales bacterium | reverse complement strand
TTTTCGGCGAAGGATTGAACGGTCAAAAGCAATTGCCGATCGCTGCCGACGGCCTGCGACCGGCGGTCGCCTTCGTAGAGCGTCAGCCGGGCGGCGACGCCTTTTTCGCGGGTAATCCAGCATCCGACCAGCAAGACAAGGATGCCCGCGTGAACGATGAGAAAGCCGATCTGTTTGCGTTGCCAGGGAAAGCGAATCAGAGCGGCCGCCAGTACGTTGACGCCGAGAATCAACAGCAGCGCGGCGAACCACGCCGACCGGTACACGCCGAACTGGACCGCCTCGGTTCCATGGGTTTTTTCGACCCAGGTTGCCCAGGCCAACACGGCCGCCAACACCGCGATCGTCACCGTGGCCAAGGCCGACGAAGCCACGAATCGGAAACAGTTCCGGACCACGTGCAACGACGTTTTCCCCTGGTGAATGACGCGAAATTCAATCTATTTTGATTGAGCGAAACCCGGATGACACCGCCCGGGAGTAATTAGTTTCTGTTGCGGAAAGGGCCGGTCGGCGGGATTGTCGCCTTTTGCTCCGCGAAAGTAGCGTGGAATAGTCGCTGCTTTCGCGGAGCGAAAGGCGACAGAAGGTTTTCCGCAACAGAAACTAATTATACCCCCATCGGGCTGGAATGGAAGCGGCCCGTCCCTCAGGATTCAGTAATGATAATGGCGAAATACGGCCAGGTGGGGATGGAGCGATGTGATGGAGGGCCACGATCCGTCGTGGCCCTTCATGGCGGAATGCTTGCGGGAGCTCGCATCACGAGTCTTATCCGTCACGACCAGCCGCTTGTTATGTTTCGGGCCTTTTGGCGGATCGGCGCGCCGAAGGGGACTGAGCCATATGGTCAACAATTATGAGCCGGCCGTTCATCACGCGGCGATTGACACTGCAAGTGCCCTTGACTAGGGTGAAATTGATTTCACTCTGTACAGCAGCCTATTTTGACGGGAGTTGTGTTATGTTCTCGTTTTTCTCGCGGTGTGTCGTGGTCGGTCTGATGATGTCGGCGCTGACGGTTCACGCGAAGGACGAAAAGCGATCGACGCCGTTTCCACAGCATAATTGGCGTTCGGAAACCAAGGAACAGCATGACCAGCGGATGGCGTGGTGGCGCGAAGCGCGATTTGGCATGTTTATCCATTGGGGCATCTATTCCGTTCACGGCGACGTCTGGAACGGCAAAAGGTATAAGAGCAACAGCGTCTGGCTCCCGAGGACGTTGAATATCTCGGTCGAGGACTACGCGAAACTGGCCGACAAATTCAACCCGGTGAAATTCGACGCCGAGGCATGGGTAAGCCTCGCCGACGAGGCCGGCATGAAGTACCTCATCTACAACACGAAGCAGCACGACGGTTTCGCCATGTTCGGGACGAAGGTGAGCCCGTTCAACATCGTCGACGCCACGCCGTTCAATCGCGATCCGCTCAAGGAAGTGGCGGCGGCTTGCCAGCGCCACGGGATCAAGCTGGGATACCACTATTCGCAGGCGCAAGACTGGCATCATCCGGGCGGGGCGGCGGCGGGCGGCCGCTGGGACAAAGCGCAAGAAGGCGACATGACCGAGTACATCAAGAAGATCGCCGTGCCGCAAGTCCGCGAGCTGCTGACCAACTACGGCCCCGTCGCCGTTATGTGGTGGGACACGCCCGTCGACATGACGCCCGAACGCGCCGAGTTGCTGCTACCGCTCATGAATCTTCAGCCGGGCATCATCATGAACAACCGCCTCGGCGGAGGCTACGGCGGCGATTTTGCGACGCCCGAACAGGAAATTCCCGCCACCGGTCTCGACCGTGATTGGGAAACGTGCATGACCATCAGCGACGACTGGGGCTATCACCACACGACCGACGCGAAGGATTGGAAATCGACCAAAACACTGCTCCACATGTTGGTCGACACGGTCAGCAAGGGCGGCAATTTTCTCCTGAACGTCGGACCGGATCCCGAGGGCGTCATCCCGCCAAATAACGTGGCGCGGCTAAAGGAAATCGGCCGCTGGATGAAAGTCAACGGCGAGTCGATCTATGGTACGACCGCCAGCCCGTTCCCGAAGCTCGATTGGGGCCGCGCAACCCAAAAGCCCGGCACGCTCTTTCTGCACGTGTTCGACTGGCCCAAGGGCGAATTGATCGTGCCCGGCTTGAAAAACAAAGTCGCCAAGGCCTATCTGCTGAGCGACCCACAGCGCTCGCCGCTGGCGACAACGGCACGGCCCGATGGCGTTGCCGTTCAACTTCCGGCCGACGCCCCGGACGAAAACGTGTCGGTGGTCGTGCTCGAGATCGAAGGCAAGCCAGACGTGGACGCCTCGGGCAATCAATGACTACGATTCCGTTTGCGAGGTCGGTTCCTCGATATTCAGATTGTAGTAGATCGTAGGTCAGGCTATTCCTGACAGAACCGTAAAATCCCGTCTCTCCGCGTCTCTGCGCCTCCGCGCGCGAAGATATTATCGCGCAGAGGCGCAGGGGCGCGGAGTTTTTTTAACCGGGATGGTTCGTGTCTCTTACGGGAATGTTCGGAACGCCTCATAATGACGTAAACTGCCCCGTTCCCGCCGAAGTTGCATAAGCATCGCATGTATTGTCAGGTTGTGTCTGAGGCCTGATCCATGGCTACCACCTAACCTGCTATACTGTTTGCATGGTCGGTTCTACGATATCCAGTGGAAGCTCGACGACGGTTTCGGTTCCGTGGCCCGGTTGGCTG
>JAFGAY010000269.1 GCA_016933425.1 Pirellulales bacterium | reverse complement strand
GACGACACGGCTATGATCCGGTTCGTCCATTTTTATTAGCCGAACAGGTGGCGCGCTCTGCAAGGGCGTGGTTGGATCGCTGTTCAGGGTGGCCGACCTGTGTCATTGTAGAGTAGCCACGCCCTTACAAAACGTGCCACCAAACCTCCTCCGCGTCTCTGCGTCTCTGCGCGAAAAAAATCTCGCGCAAAGACGCGGAGGCGCAGAGTTTGAGCTTGTAGGTCAGACTGTGCCTGACACGTTTGTTGTCAAGCACAGCCTGACCTGCGGATAATCAAATGTTATTATTCTTGGACACCCGCTTACTGTGACGCGGAGCCTTAGCCAGCTCATGGCTCCGCGCCTCCGTGGTCAATAAAACCGTTCACCGCTCTCCCTTGCCCGCCGCGTCCGTTCGGTCCAGGCCTTCCTCGGTCGAAATCGTCGGCCGATATCCAAAATCGCGCCGGGCCCGGCCGATGTCGAAGTAGTGCGACGTGCCCAGTTGGGCGGCCAGGAATCGGGTCATGGGCGGTTCGCGGACGATGCCCAGCAGGCGATAGGCCGTTTCCAGCATCGCGCCCCAGCGTCGAGCCGTGGCCAGCGAGATGGCCCGGCGGACCGGGGGCAAGCCGCTCAGCGCGAGCAGCCGATCGACCCAGTCCCAGCAGTTCACCGGTTGGCCTTGGCTGAGGAAATAGGCGTTTCCCGCAACCGCCGAGCCGGGCGCCAGAGCGTCGGCGGCCATGAGATGGGCCTCGGCCGCGTTTTCCACGTAGGTCGTGTCGATCAGATTGGTCCCGTCGCCCACCCGGCGCAGCCCGCCATGCCGGGCACGCTGGACAATGCGAGGCTGCAAGTGCGGGTCGCGGGGACCCCAAATCAAATGCGGCCGCAGCGCGCAAGTGGCCAGCCCGTCGCGCCCGTTGGCCGCCAAAACGTGCTGTTCGGCCAGGGCCTTGCTTTGGGCATAGTGGCACAGCCACCGGCGCGGATAGGGCGCCGATTCGTCGACGCCTTCCAACGGGCGACCGTCGAAAATCACGCTAGGGCTGCTCGTGAATACAAGCTTCGAAACCCCATGGCGGCAACATCCCTCGACGATCGACGCCGTGCCTAGCGTGTTGTTCCGATAGTAGTCGTCCCAGCGCCCCCAGATGCCGGCCATGCCCGCGGTGTGGAAAACCACGTCCACCCCGCGGCAAGCCTCGATCGTCGGCTCGGCATCGGCCACATTGCCGTGAACAACCTCGACGCCCGGCTGCTCTAGGCCCGGATGATCGTGGCGACAAAAGGCCCGAACCCGATCGCCCCGCGCAAGAAGTCGCTGGACCAGATAGCTTCCGAGGAAACCGCCGGCGCCAGTGACCAATGCGTGCATGGGTGATTGGGGATTAGGGATTAGGGATTAGGGATTAGGGGGGAGGGGATTCTCGAATTCCCAATCCCCAATCCCTCCCCAGTGTAGTCATTTGGGGGTCGTGCGACTAGCCAGACGTTTGGCGGCCCAGACCGACAATTTTTCCCGAAAAATTTTCGCGTTGTGGCGTATGTCGACCGGCAGCGAGGGGTGCAACAAAAAAGTGTCGATCGGTCGGGTCAGCGGGCTGGTTTGACCCAGTTCACAAATTTCAGCCAGAAGCAACCGACGGGCGGCCGGCGTGCGGGGCATGAGTCCGGCCGCCGGTTCGAGAACCACGACGGGTCGCTGGCTGCCCGGCGTGCCCACGCCAACCAGCGCCGAGCGATAAATGGCCTCGTGCCGGTTGAAAATCGCCTCGCAAGGAACGGTGTACATCGGCCCGGCGGCCGTCAACACCCGATGGGCCACGCGCCCGCAGAACCAGAACCGGTCCTGCAAGTCCAAGTAACCCGCGTCGCCCATCCGGTGCCAAATCGTCGATCCGTCGCGGATTTTGGCCAGGGCGTCGGCCTCGGGCCGGTTGACGTACTGCCGGGTGACGGCCGGTCCCCGAACAATCAACTCGCCGATCTGACTGGCCGGGAGCGGCTCGCATTGGTCGATCGAGCCAATCGGACCGTCGACGATGCGAATAACTCGCCACTCGACCCCGGGAAACCGGCGGCCGACGCACGTGCCGGCGCCCTCGCCGGTCCGCGCGGCCGTCTCGCGGAGCACCTCGCCGGCCCCGATCGAGGCGACCGGCAGCGCCTCGGTCGCTCCATAGGGCGTGTGAATGTCGCCGTCGGGATGGATCGCGGCTTTCATGCGACGCAAAACGTGAACCGGCACCGGCGCCCCGCAGGACAATACCCGCCGAAGCGTGTCGATCCGTACCTTTTGCTCCTCGCAGTATCGGCCAATCCGATTGAGCATGGCCGGCGATCCAAACATCTGGGTAATGCCCCATTGGCGGGCCGCGTCGACGATTTTCACGGGATCAACCCCGGCCGGCCGGGTTGGGTCCATGTCGGGTATCACCGACGTGACGCCCATCGCGCTGTTGAACAGGCCAAACATGGGAAAACCGGGCAAATCGATCCCGCCGGGCTCGATGCCGTAAAAATCGCGGATCTGCACGACCTGGCTGTCGAACGTCTGATGAGTGTAAAGCACGCCCTTGGCCGGACCGGTGCTGCCCGTCGTGAAAATAATGGCCGCCGGTTCGTCGGGCTCGACCGCGGCGAGTTGAGGACCTCGATCCGGCGCGCGCCGAAGCTGGGCCAATGTCGGACCGCCCCAAAACCAGCGGCGGCCGACTGTAACGTTGTATCGAGCAAGCGGAAAACGCCCACGCAAAACGACCCGGGCCGCGTGAACCACCGACACCCCGATAAAACCCTCGGGCTCGACCTGTTCCAGACAGCGCGCCAGGTTGCGGCGGCCCATGCCTGGGTCGATCAAGACGGTGACCATGCCCGCCTTGAGCAAGGCGAACATGAGCGAGACGAAGTCGATGCCGGGCCGGACCAGCAACGCCAGCCGGGCGCCGCGCGGAACGGCCAGGTCGTGGATCAACGCACCGGCCAACCGATCGCTGTCCGCGTCGAGCTGGCCAAACGTCGCCCGGCGATAACGGCCCCGGCCTTGCGCATCATGACCGGCCGGCTCGGCGACAGCCACGGCGTCGGGCTGCAAACGGGCCATCTCAGCGAGTCGGGCGGCAACGTTGGGCATATTTGAAATACTGGAATTTCAGTAGTTACAAGTTTGGGGGAATGTAGGCCGGGTTGTAACCTTGTCTTTACCCACATTTTGTCCCGAAGGGACATGTGACAATAGCCCAGCAGTTCACTGCTGGGTAAATGGAATAATCCATGGAAATAAGTCCCGTAGGGACGAACGAACGT
>JAFGAY010000268.1 GCA_016933425.1 Pirellulales bacterium | reverse complement strand
CTTGCCAAAGGGCTTTTCGTCCAATCAAGTCGGGGCGAAAGGATTTGAACCTTCGACCTCTGCGTCCCGAACGCAGCGCTCTAGCCAGGCTGAGCTACGCCCCGATTTATGGCGCGGAAAGAGGGAACCGGAATTTTATCGTCTTCTTCGGCCAGCCGCAATGGCGCCGACCCGGGGTTAGACATTTAAGACATTTAGACATTTGCGATCGCGATTTTCACCACGGTTGTCAACGTGTGTCACGAAAAGACCGTTGGTCATGCTACCCCCCTATTCCGAATGAAATCCCGGGGGAAACGAGAATCGCCATCTCGAAAGATCGTCCCGCGCATGGGGGGAGCTTCAGGAAGGGTTGCAAAAGTGACTGGCGGTGGTAAAATCACGGAAAACGTCGGGAAAATCTGGCCTTTTTTTCGGATTCCGCTGGGCTTTCATCGATCCGGTGGTTGGGGGGTTGGATTTCGTCATCCCTGATCGTCGGGGGATGAACGCCATGGCCTCGAATTCTCGATGTCCCGTCGCATGGTGGCTGTAGCTCAGCCGGTTAGAGCACCAGATTGTGGATCTGGGAGTCGAGGGTTCGAATCCCTTCAGCCACCCTTTCCCCACGGCAAGAAAAGAACCAGAACGGCTCTTTTCGTTATATGCAAATTGCGGACCTTGGGCCCTCGCTTCGCCATGGTCCGGCTTCTTGGGGTTCCTGGGCTACCTCGGATTCGAGGAGCCTTTTTCCAGTCCGTATTGCGCGGTGACCGTTGTTGTGATCCCCCCACGCGCGGTGAATGCCGCGACCAGACGCACATGCCGCGGCTCTACAACCGCCACGAAGTCGTCGAGAATCCGATTCGTGACGTTCTCGTAGTAAATCCCCTCGTTGCGGAACTGCTGAAGATAGAGCTTCAGGCTTTTCAGCTCGACACACTTCGCCCCGGGCACATAGTCAAACGTAAGCGTTCCAAAATCAGGCTGGCCTGTCTTGGGACATACCGACGTGAACTCCGGGCAAACGATTTCGATCGTGTAATCCCGGCCGGAGCACGGGTTTTCGAACGTTTCGAGCAGATCGCGGAATTTGGGGTTCATGGGTTTCGCTCCTTTGCCTGGACCACTCATTGTGTCATAATGAGTGTGTGTCGGCAAGGTGCCCGACGACACCTAGCGATGACGGGAATTCATGCCTAGCATTTCAGCAGTCATTCTCCTCTCCGGCGGTCTCGATTCGGCCACCACGGCGGCCATTGCCCGAAGCCAGGGATTCGAGCTTTTCGCCCTGACGGTCGACTACGGCCAGCGTCATCGCCATGAGCTGAGCGCGGCGGCTTGGGTTGCTCGGGCGATCGGCGTGCGGCGCCACGTGTTTGTGCCGGTCGACTTGTCGCTTTTCGGCGGCAGCGCACTAACCGACGCGATCGAGGTGCCCAAGGATCGCCCAATCGATGAAATGGCCCAGGGTATTCCAATCACTTACGTTCCGGCCCGCAACACTGTGTTGCTTGCGCTGGCGTTGGGTTATGCGGAGACGGTCGGGGCGTCCGATTTGTTCCTGGGGGTCAACGCGGTCGATTACAGCGGATACCCCGACTGCCGGCCCGACTATCTGGCCAAGTTCGCCGAACTGGCCAATCTGGCGACCAAGGCGGGCGTAGAAGGCGTGTCGCGGTTCACGATTCACGCGCCCTTGATCGACCTGACCAAGGCCCAGATTATCCGTCGGGGAATGGAACTCGGCGTCGACTATGGATTGACCCACTCCTGCTACGACCCGGACGAACGTGGCACAAGCTGCGGCCGTTGCGATGCGTGCCGGTTGCGGCTGCGTGGATTCGCGGAAGCCGGTTTTCAGGATCCGCTGCCGTATCAACCGTTCTAAGCGGGTGTCCAAGCATAATGTTTGAGTTTCCGTAGTGGTCCGTCCGTCGGTTTATGTCAAGCAACCGAAAATCCCAAGAGCGCCGGGTCACGACCCGACCTACAAGCTTGGGCCCCAATAAATACATAATCTAATAATGTATGTATCCATCCGGGATGTGTAATCGGTGACTCTACAGCAGGGGGGGCAATCTCTAACCTATATTATCCAGGTTACTCCCCTTTTGCGGTACCGTTGCACCAATTCAATCCGAGGGCAGAACAAGGCCTTCACGATGCACAACTACGCCAAGGTTCGCCTTTTCTTGTTGGTCATTTTTTGCTTGGTCGGCTGCGATATTGCGCTGTCGGTCATTCCGCCGAGCAACGTGGATCCTTCGAGCGGCATGGCCTATCTCGTGTCGATACCGCGGGGCCTCTTGTCGGCCGTTGCGATGGCGCCGCTGGCGTTTGCGTTTTGGCGGCTGAATCATCTGGAATGGCGAAGCCGCGAAAAGCAGCGTTATATCGAGGAAAACGAACGTCAATTGCGGACCATCACGTCCTCGGCCCGCGACGCCATTGTCATGGTGGATTCCAACGGCAAGATTTCGTTCTGGAACGAAGCCGCTACGAGAATTTTTGGATTCGACCGCGACGAGGCAATGGGCCAGGGAGTGCACGCGCTGATCGTGCCCGAGCGATACCATGCTGCGTTTTGGGAGGGGTTGCCTCGATTTCGGGAGACGGGGACGGGCATTCCCGTGAATCAGACCGTCGAGATCACGGCTGTTCGCAAAGGGGGTGGGTCGTTTCCCGTCGAACTTTCCCTTTCCGCCGTGCGGCTGCGCGATCAGTGGCAGGGAGTCGCCATTGTGCGCGACATCACCGAACGGCGGCGCGCGGAGGAAACCCTCCGTTTCCGCCTCGAATCCGAGAGGGTCGTCAACGAGATTCTTGCGAGGCTGCTGGTCATGACCGGCAATGAATTTCACGAAGCCTATCGCGACGCCTTGCAAACCATCGGTCAGTTTGTCGAGGCGGATCGCGGGTGTGTTTTCATGGTTTCGGAAGATGGCCGGAAGGCCTCGCGGCTGGGGTGCTGGGACGGCCGGAACGGCCGACTCGATGAGTCCCGAGAATTTGATTTTGAGGACCTTCCCTGGTGGTCGCGTGAATTGGCCGGTGGCCGGATCGTTCGCGTCAACAACGTCGACGCTTTGCCTCCCGCCGCCAAACACGAACTCCGCATTCTCGACGCTCCCTCGACGGGCGCGCTCTTGGCCGCGCCACTCTCGGTGGGGAACGAGCTTCGCGGACTGATGCTGTTGCATTGGCCCTACCCGATGACCAACTGGCGCGAGGAATACGTCGCGCTGGTCAAGATGTCGGCGTTCATTTTCACCGGCACGACGGCCCGAGTTCAGGCGACCGAGGCGCGCCGGGCGGCCCACGCCGAACTGACCCAAATTTTCAACGCGGCCGTACCCTTGTGCCTGGTCAGCCGTAAGATGATGGTGCTTAGGGTCAACGATTCGTTTTGCTCGTTTTTCGGAGTCCAGCGCGAGGCCGTTGTCGGCCGGAAGTGCCAGGATGTCTGGAGCAGCTCGACGTGCGCCGGCTTGGAGTCGGTCATCATGCAAATCCGCGAAGGCCGATCGCGCGTTGAATACGAGGAAGATCGGACCATGTCCGACGGGCGAACCGTTTCGTGTTTCGTCACGGCGACGCCGTTTCACTGCAGAGACGGCGAACTGGTCGGCGTGGTCACCAGCCTGACCGACATCACCGACCGCAAACGGGCCGAGCAAGAAACCCGCGACTACGCCATGGCCCTGGAGTCGGCCAACCAGGCCCTCGAACAGTTCAACGAAATGGCCAATGCGGCCACTCGGGCAAAAAGCGATTTTCTCGCCAACATGAGCCATGAAATTCGCACGCCCATGACGGCTATCCTCGGGTTTGCCGAGGTGCTTCGAGATTCCCATCTCAACGCCGACGACCGGAAAAACGCCGTCGACACGATTCTCCGCAACGGCCAACATCTGCTCCAGTTGATCAACGACGTGCTCGACCTTTCCAAGATCGAGTCGGGACGCATGATTCTCGAACAAATTCCCTGCTGGCCCATCGAAATTTCGCGCGACGTGGTTTCCTTGCTGAGCCTTCGCGCGGCGACCAAGGATCTCTCGCTGACGCTCAAATTCGACGGCCCCATTCCCGAGGTCATCCAAAGCGACCCGACCCGGCTGAGGCAGATTCTTATCAACCTCGTGGCCAACGCGATCAAATTTACCGAGACGGGGGGCGTGCGGCTGGTCGTCCGCTGCGCGGAGGAAGAAGGCTGCCCCTGGCTCGAGTGGGAAATCATCGACAGCGGCATCGGCATGAGCGCCGACCAGGTCGCGAAGATTTTCGATCCCTTCACCCAAGCCGACGAAACGGTCACACGCAAATACGGCGGAACCGGCCTCGGACTGGCCATCAGTTGGCGCATGGCGCAGGCCATGGGCGGAACCATCACGGTCCAGAGCACGCCCAACCATGGAAGCACCTTCCGTTTGGCCGTTCCGTTGCAGACGCCCGCCAGGGTTCAACTCATCGAAAACCCGAACGAATGGCGGCCCGCGTCGTCCGAACCCGAACGGACCGACGCGCGCAGCGCGAAGCTTGCCGGTCGGGTTTTGCTGGCCGAGGACGGACACGACAATCAAAAGCTCATCACGTTTCTGCTGCGTCGTGCAGGCGCCGAGGTCGAAGTTGCCGACAACGGATTGGTCGCTTGCCAACTGGCCTTGGAGGCGCGCGACGCGGATCGACCCTTCGACGTGATTCTCATGGACATGCAGATGCCCCAACTCGACGGCTATGCGGCCACGACCCGCCTACGCGGCGAGGGAATCACCCAGCCAATCATCGCCCTCACGGCCCACGCCATGGCCGACGACCGCCAGAAATGCCTGGCCGCCGGCTGCGATGATTTCGCCACCAAGCCGATCCAGCGGGCCGACCTCTTGGCCCTGGTGGCAAAATATCTCGACCAGGCCGACTCTCTCTGCTCCGCCTAACCGTAAGAGCGCGCTTAAAAAAATCGCTAACATGGAGGGCCACACTCCGTCATGGCCGCGGCGGTCGTCTCTTCCCGAAAAGTTCGTCTGTTTACTTGCACCAAGGAGCCGGTTCGCCTTTGGCAAGTCACGAGTGGGGGCGTGAATTTCGACCGTATGGTAGAATAATACACTCCGCCGGGGGATGCGATTTGGGCGATAAGTAATCTATCGGCCTTGTACTCGTTTCGCCACAGCCATCACTGCCCCACTAAGATCCGAGTCTAAGGCCATATTGGGCGGGTCGCGTTCGGCCTCCGGACGCGACCCGCTGTTTTTTTGCGCCTGCCGGCAATGCCCAACGGTCTCGGTTATCGCGAAGAACAACGCGGAGGGGATATTCCTTTCGTACCCGCCCACCAACCAGTGTATTTACCCACCGCGTCCCGCTTCGAGAGGGGTTGGCATGGGCTATTCGTTGGGCAACTCCGCTTTGATCGGCGGCGATGGTCCTTCGATGCTCTCGGGAACCTCGGGCAGGTCGGGAAAGGTGATGATGGGTGACTCGGCTTCGATTTGCACGTCGGACGGGGTGGAAAGCGGCGGTTTGCGAACCTCCTGCTGGATTGGCCCGGTCGAACGGCTGCAACCGACCAGAAAAAGTCCAAGGCTCAACGTCAAAAGCCCCCATCGGACCATCGCCTGACAGGTGTTGGTCAGGCGGTCGGCGCGTCGCTTCCAAGGTTTTCGCATCATCAGCACGACTCCCCGTCGAGAAATCGGTTCCGGAGAAGATGCCGCCCCTCTACTTCCATTATGGAGCATTGCCCGCCGTATGCAATCCATGGAGTATACCGCCGGCTCCGGGCGATTATCCCTATTCTCGCGACAAAAATGCTTGTAGGAGCGGCCGTCGTAGAGCCGTCGGATGGCGGGCCGGGCCGTAACCCGACGATTGGGCAACCCGGCCAGAAGGGCCGTCGATGCTGGACAAGACCCCATGATCTGATACGATGGATTGCCATCGACAAGAAGTGCTTGTCCCGTGCCGGTTTTGGGGCGGCGGCCGGCCGACGATCCGCTTATTTCCCCGCGAGTGGTCCTACCCACGCACCGAAGGAGCAACCCATTATGGCTTATACGATTCCGAAGCTTGCCACGCCGAAGAAAGTCTCGTCGAAACAAGTCCTGCTCGTGGCCAGCGGCGACCTGCGGCTCTCGGCCAACCAGACGTGTTGGGCCGCCCAGAAGGAAATGGAAGACGCGTTGACAAAGGCCGTCAAGGCGGCCGGCTACGAAGTGGTCCGCGCCCATCCCTACAAAAAAGATGAGAAACACGGCTTCATCGCTTCCCAGAAAGAAGGCCTCGAGGTCTTTTCCAAAATCGATCCCGACGCCAAGCTCATCGTGGCCGAGGCCGTCTGGCAATATAGCCACCACGTTCTCTCGGGATTGCTGGGTCATCGCGGTCCCATCTTGACCGTGGCCAACTGGTCGGGCACGTGGCCGGGCCTGGTCGGCATGTTGAATTTGAACGCCTCGCTCACGAAGGCGGGCAAACCGTATTCAACGCTCTGGAGCGAAGACTTCACCGACAAATTCTTCACCGGCAACCTGGCCAAATGGCTCAAGACCGGAAAAATCACTCACCCGACCAAACACGTTCAGCCGCTCTCAAAGGTCAAAATTCCCACCGCCGAAAAGAAACTCGGCGAGGCCCTGGCCGCCGAACTCAAACAAAACCACGCCATCATGGGCATCTTCGACGAAGGGTGCATGGGCATGTACAACGCCATCATCCAGGACGAGTTGCTCAACCCGATGGGCGTGTTCAAAGAACGCCTCAGCCAATCGGCTCTCTACTACGAGACGACCCAAGTCAGCGATCGCGAGGCGCGTGAAGTCCGCAAGTGGTACGACAAAGCCGGCATCAAGTTCATCACCGGCAAAAACGAAGAGACCGACCTGACCGAGGCCCAGATCTTGACGCAGTGCAAAATGTACATCGCCGCCATGCGAATCGCCGACGATTTCGGCTGCGATCTGATCGGCATCCAGTACCAGCAAGGACTCAAGGACCTGCTGCCCGCCAGCGACCTCGTCGAAGGAACCCTCAACAACAGCGACCGCCCACCCGTCAAAAGCCGCGACGGAAAACGGACGCTCTGGCCGGGTGAGCCGCTGGTCCATTTCAACGAGGTCGATGAGTGCGCTGGCCTCGACGGACTGATGACCTATCGGATCCATAAGGCGATGGGCCAACCGGTCGAAAACACCCTGCACGACGTCCGCTGGGGCGATGCGGATCCCACGGGCACGGTCAAGGACTTTGTCTGGGTCCTGTTGATCAGCGGCGCGGTTCCCCCGGCCCATTTCGAGGGTGGCTGGAAAGGCGCCAAGAGCTACCGGCAGGGGGCCGTCTACTTCCGACTGGGCGGCGGCACGCTCCAGGGCGTTTCCAAGCCGGGTGAAATCGTCTGGTCGCGCATCTTCGTCGAGAAGGGCAAGCTCAAGATGGACCTTGGACGCGGTGCCGCCGTCAAGCTGCCCGACAAGGAAACCCAGCGACGACTCAACCTCACCACGCCCGAATGGCCCATCATGAACTTGGTGACTTACAACGTGTCGCGCGATCAGTTCATGGCCCGGCACAAGGCCAACCACATCCAAGTGGTTTACGCCAACAGCGCCGCCGACGCCGACAAGGCGCTCCTGGCCAAGGCCGCCATGGCCCAGGCCATGGGCATCGAGGTCAGCATCTGCGGCACCCGCAAGGGCGGAAAACCCTGGTAGTCCGCAATCCCGTCTACTTCCGGCGGCATGCGCGCGGGCCCGCGCGCATGCCGCCAGAATTGTTCCCGCGAATTACGCGGGATGCGATCCTGTTCCCAGACGGCCGCATGGCGAAAGCCCAGATAGCCGCCGCGCCTGCGCGGCGGCTAACGCTTTGCTCGTCGAATACGTCCGACGGCTGACGTATTACAAATAGGACGGAAACCGCGCTGTCACCAAAAGAACAACAGCAGCACACCGCCGGCCATCGGGATCAGGAACAGCAAAACCACCCGGCTCACCACCCGGCGGTTGGCCATCAGGCCGACGATGCCCGCCTTGAAAACCAGGTTTGCCATGCTCGCCACCACGAGCATCCGCCAACCGTCGGTCAGAATCGCCTCGTCGCCCGACCGCGCGAGCCGCGCTGTCGAGAGCGTAATGGCGTCCATGTCGGTCAGGCCCGAGATCGCCGCGACCAGATAAAGGTACTCGTCGGGAGCATACTCTTGGACCGCGGCCAGCGCCACCAGCACCACGGCGTAAGTTGCCCCAAAAAAAACAGCCGATTTCAACTGCGTCGGATTCGCCTGTTCCGGCATGGGAGCCGATCGGCGACGAACGTGATACCATATGGCAAGCGACGGTACGGCCGTCAACAACGCCATGACACAGACGGGCCCGGCGGCCGTTGCCAGAAAATTCGGCGCTACCACCGCAACCTCGATCAGCACGCGGCCAAAAACCACCGTCGAGGCAATCAATATCACGACCGTCGCGGTCGCCGCGTCGATCAGACACGATCGGGCCTGACGCGAACAGCTCACCGTCGTTGCCGTGCTCGATATGGCGCCTCCAAGAAAACCGCCGAGCAAAATGCCCGCGTTGCGCCCGAGAAACTTGTAGGTAATGTAGCCGCCCAAGCTCATGCCGACAATCAAAACGACCATCAGCCAGGTTTCAAACGGGACGAAAACGGCCAGTGGACCGTAGGTCTCCGCCGGCAGGATCGGTTTGGTGGGCAATACCGGCAAGATAATGCAGGTGATCAATACGAACTGCATAATGCCGCGAAGGTCCTTGTCGCCCAGACGTCGGGCAAATCCATGCAGCTCGGGCTTGAACTGAAGCAGAACGGCCACGCCGCCGCCAACGGCAATGGCCACGACCATGGGCCCAACGACCAGCAACGCGCCCACTCCATACATGAGCAGCATGGCCGCGTCGGTGGTCGAACCGTGCGAATGGTCGTCCGGCTGGCGGATTCTCATCAACTTGGTCGCCACCAGAACGGCCACCACGGCAATCAGGCCCACGGCGACGATCCAACTGTCGTCGAATTCGGTTGCCAAAAGCGCGGCGACCGTGCCGAGCACGGTGATCAACGGAAACGTCCGGAGTCCGGCCACAGCGGCGGCGTGTTCTCGCTGTAAACCGACCAAAAGCCCCAAAAGGAGTGAAATGCCGAGTTGCCCAAATATGGTGGATGTCGGCGGCATGCCGGATGCTCTCGTTTCGTGGGGCTGCAATACGCTCGACCGTCAACAAAAATCTAGCACGGAGACCTTGGCAGCCAAGTCGCCAATCAGTCCACGACCCGATTACTTCGTCAGTGATAAGTTCTTTTCACAAAAGAATTTTACACGGGTTAGTTACCACGAAGAGCGCGAAGGACACGAAGATACGGAAGAAAAAGGTGAATAACGGCCCGTGATGAACAAATTCCCGGCCATAAATGAGTATTTCCTTCGTGTCCTTCGCGCTCTTCGTGGTAAATCGTGAATCCCCGGTAGTCATTATCCTGAAAGCGGTTGGTATTATTCGTATTTTCCCGATGGTGATGCCCTCCGTCGCAGCGCCCCCGCACTTTATGTAGTAGAGTTGGAGGAGTTGATGGGGCATGTGTGGGAAAGCCGTGTGTGGAAAGGCTCCCCAAAGTTACCTCCCAAAGGGGGTTTTGCAAATCTCGCCTATGGAAGGGGGCTTCCGGATGAAACTCGATTTGCCCGCGAACGTCGGTAGCGATGATCCATTGGTTTTGCACGAACTGAGCCGGGCGCTGCATCATGAGTTGCCCGTCGAAAACGTCGACTTGAATACCCGCGAAAAAGCCGCGATTCGCGCATTGGGGGCCATGGTCGACGGGACGTCCGTGTTGCGGTCCGCCCAGGGGCAGCCGATCCAGCTCGCGCCCGAGGACCGAACGCTTCTGGAAATCGTATTGGCCATTGACGACGTCGGAAGGAGAACCGGCACGGACGGTTGCCACGCCGAGGCGGGCTATCGGCTTCTCAATCGCCATCACGTGGTCTTGCGCGACGCCATCCATCGGCATTGCCACGAGCACGGCGTCGTGCCCTCGCTCGTCGAGGACGACCATTTGCGCATGATCCTTTGGCTGGTCCGCCATCACGAGGTGCTTGAGGAACTTTATCGGGGCGAGCGTTTGGCTGTGTGCCTCGATCAAATTACGCCCCCATGGCGTAAAAATTGCGACGATTGCGGCGGCGTCGGCAAGTCCTGCCCAAAATGTGAAAAAAAGATTGCCAGGGCCGTTCGCTTCCTCCTGATCCTTTCGACGTGCAACGCCTTGGCCCATTTGCCGGAAGACGCCGTTCGCAACAGGGTCCATTTTTGGCGCAAAGTCGTCGCATGGAAGGATCGAACGCGGTTTGCCAATCTGGCGCATCGACTCAGGCAATGGACGTGCAGCGAGACACAGGGCCACGCCGCCGGCTTGCTCGGCCAACCCGGCGACGTCGACCAACTCTCGAGCGACCTCACCTCGGCGGCGCGCGACGTGTTCGGTTGCCGCGTCGATCGCATCATCCAAGGAACGGAGCTGCTCCACGCGCTGGGCTTGCGATGGAAGGCCAAACTGCTCAATACGATTGCGAATCATTACTCGCATAACTTCGACGGCGAGACGGTGGCCTTGATCTTCGCTCAGTCGTACGATCCCGAAGGCCCCCAAGCGGCGGGGACTCTTGCCCGTTACGAGGAGGCCGTCCGAAACGGCCAGCTCACCACCTCGGTCAATTACGACAACCGGGAAATCTACGTGGCCTGCTCGGCCGGAAGGCACTGAGCTAGCGTCTCGCGGTAGTCCCGCGAAACGGTGGGATGGTTGTCGCCGGGCCGGCCGCTCTCTAAGATGGGTCTCCTACGGCGGCGAGCCGAAGCCGCCGCACTCTCACAAAACAGGCCCTTCGCTCGGTACCTACGGACTGCCATGGCTGCTTCCTCACGCGTCGATACTCCTCATGCGGCCTCGGCTTCGCGGACGGGAGCCTTGGGCGATCTTCTCGACCGGTTGCCGCCCCAGAACCTCGACGCCGAAAAAGGCGTGTTGGGCAGCCTTCTGTTGGACCCCCTGTTCTGCGACGACGTCTTGATGGTCGTCCGGCCCGACGATTTTTACTCGGACGCCAACCAGAAGCTTTTCCGGCACATTGTCCAGATGCACGCCGATGGGCTGGCGATCGACGTGACCCTGCTGGTCGAGCGGCTCCGCACGGCCGGCGAGCTCGAGGCGGTCGGCGATCTGGCCTACCTGGCCGAAGTAGCCCAATCCGTCGGCGTCGCGGCCCACGCGGTCCGTTACGCCGAGATCGTCCGCGACAAGGCGACGCTCCGCAACCTGATCCACGCCAGCAGCGAAATCCTGCGCGACGCCTACGAACCGGGGCTCCGGCCCGACGAATTGCTCGGCCAGGCCGAACAGAAAATTTTCACCATCCATGACAACCGAAGCGCGGATCAGCTCAGCACGATCCACGACGTGCTCATGGAAACGTTCGACCTGATCGACCACCGCATGGAGCATGGCGGCGCCAGCGGGGTTCCGACGGGATTCGTCGACGTCGACGCCCTGACCGGCGGACTGCACGACTCGGAACTGATCATCCTGGCCGCCCGGCCGAGCATGGGCAAAACGGCGTTCGCCACGAACATCGCCGAGCACATCGCCATCGACGAAAACATTCCCGTCTTGTTTGTCAGCCTCGAAATGGCCCGACACGAACTGGCCCAACGTCTTTTGTCGTCGCAAGGCAAGATCGACGGGTTGAAATTCCGCAGCGGCACGATGTCGAAAGACGAGCGCGAGAAGCTGGTCAAGGCGTCGGCCAAACTGAGCACGGCCCCCCTCTTCATCGACGACAGCCCCGCGCGGTCAATGTCGCAAATAGCCGCGTGTGCCCGGCGTCTGAAACGGCGCGACGGGCTGGGTCTGATTGTGATCGACTATCTCCAGTTGATCCAGCCCGAGAATCCCAACGATCCCCGACAGGAACAAGTGGCCAAGATCGCCCGGCGACTCAAGGGCCTGGCCCGCGAACTGAAAGTGCCCGTCCTCTGCGTGGCGCAGCTCAACCGGCAGGTCGAGGCGGGCACCGGCCGCGAGAGCCGCCGGCCCCGGCTCTCGCACCTGCGCGAGTCGGGCGCCATCGAGCAAGACGCCGACGTCGTCATGTTCGTCCACCGCGAGGAGTATTATCACTCGCGCGAGGAGGCCAAGGAAAAAGACCTCGTCGGCCAAGGCGAAATCATGGTTGCCAAACAGCGAAACGGCCCCACCGGCGACGTTAAACTCACCTGGCTGCACAAATACACCCGCTTTGAAAACCTGGCCCAACCCCGCCACGACGAATTCGGCGATTACCAACCCGCCGACGACGAGCCGATCGACTTCTAAGAACGTATATTATTATCGAACCCCGAATTAGGCTAATCCCCAGGCGACGGTGGCAGCTTGTCTGCCCGCTAACCCAAACCGGGCCGAAAGACGAACCCGTCTCCAAGATGCGAACAAGTATGCCCATCCAAAACCCAAAACCGCGATCCGGAGTGACAACGATGCAAAGAAGACGTGTTCAATTGACTGGTTTGATGGCTGTCGGGCTGGTTCTTGTCGGGCTGGCCAGGGGCGTTCTGGCGGACGAGGCTGTCAAGGCAACCCAACCCGCTGAACCTGCTTCCACCCAGCCGGCTTCCGACGAACCATGGCAGCCTGCCGGAATCGCGGGCATTCTGCCGATCGGATCCTGGCGAAAGCCGCTGCCGGAAGTCACGACCGCTTCGCCCGAGGACATTGCCGCATGGCGGAAGCTCAAGTTCGGGCTGTTTATCCACTGGGGCCCGGTGAGCGTTCAGGGCACCGAGATCGGCTGGTCGCGCGCCGGCTATCGCCGGGGGCTTCCCTGGAACTGGAATATCCTCTCCGGCCAGGTCCCCGTCGAAATTTATGACAATCTCCACAAAAAATTCAACCCAACGAAGTTTGATGCCCGCGAATGGGTGCAAATCGCCAAGGACGCGGGCACCAAGTACGTCGTGTTCACCACGAAGCACCACGACGGTTTTTGCCTTTTCGACACGAAGTTGACCGACTACAAAATCACGGGCCCCGAGTCGCCCTACGGCCGCGACATTGTGCGGCAGTTGGCCGACGCTTGCCACGAGGGGGGCATTCTCTGGGGCATTTACTACTCGCAGGTCGATTGGTGGCATCCCGACTACATGAACAGCATCGACGGCCACCGCCGATACCTCAAGTATCTGCACGGCCAGATGCGCGAGTTGCTGACCGGATATGGCAAGGTCAGCATGATCTTCTTCGACGGACTCTCCGGCGATGAAAAAGACTGGGACGGCGCGGCACTAGTCAATATGTGCCGCGAGTTGCAGCCGGGCGTGATCATTAACGACCGCGCGGGCGTGCCGGCCGACAACTCGACGCCCGAGCAGCGAATCGGCCACATGGACACCAAACGGCCCTGGGAAACGTGCATGACCATCGGCACCCAATGGAGCTGGAAACCCAACGACCGCATCAAGTCGTTCAAGGAGTGCATCCAAACGCTGGTTCGAGTCGTCGGGGGCGACGGCAATCTGCTGTTCAACGTGGGACCCATGCCCGACGGACGCATCGAACCCCGCCAGGCCGACCGGCTGCGCGAAATGGGCCGCTGGCTCGCTAAATACGGCGAGTCGATCTACGACACGCGAGGCGGTCCCTTCCGAACGGACCAGTGGGGAGCCGCCACTTGGCGCGGCAAAACCGTTTATGTCCATGTGCTCGACGGCGGAAAAAAGCCCGTCACCCTCGAACCCATCGATCGGAAAATCGTTTCGCATCGGGTCCTGACGGGCGGCCAGGCCACGGTCGTGCAAACCGACAAGTCGGTCACCATCACCCTGAGTGACGACGCAAGGAACGACGTCGATGCGATCGTCGTCCTCGAATTGGACGGGCCGGTCCGCGTTAAAGATGTCAGCGAAAACGCCGGCTAAAATCGCCAAGAGGTTGCGGTCGGGTATCGAGGATAGTAGCCGGTGCGTATTAAGATTCGCGTCGGCATGCAGAGCGGGTTAGGACTGTAGGCCCGGGTAAACAGCATCCCCGTTTGCGACAGGCGATCCATCGCCGGTGTATGGAGGTATCGCTTTCCCATGCGGCAACTCATCACCTCGGCAAAATGCTGATCGGTGATGATGAAGACAATGTTGGGCCTGGCCGACGCCGCCGGCTCGGACCCGTCGGCCGCATGCGCCGCGCTGAACGGCACAAGCGACAAACCAGCCAGAATTGCCGCGAGAGCGTATCTAGTGGTTATGTACATTGGTCGCGATTCGCTTTGTGCGAAAGAAATGACTGTGTTACTTATGATAGCCAGTAGATATGCTTTTCGAATTATCGGTATTCAGGTTTTTTCCAGCGAGCCTCTTCTGGTATCCGGAAAGCTCACCGGCCAATTGGCAGAAGCCGGAATCGAATCTGATGGGCGGTGACGGACACCACGGCGCCGGCTTCGATTTCCGCGCCGGCGATTGCCAATACTTGGGCAAGCAGCGACGCCAATTGCTCTCCGTTCATGCTCTCGATTCGGATACGCACGACCGATGGACTGGCCGCGCGTGAGGTTGCCAGAATGGCATGGAAGTCGGCGTCCAGTGTGACCACGGTGGAATGGAGTTCTCGGGCCACGTCCAGGATATGTGCATCCGTGGCCCGCGTTAGACCTAAGTTGCCCACATGCTCGGCGACAATACCCATGCCCGCTAGGTGGCGAACCGTGCTGCGTGGCAGAGCAGCAGCTTCATGACAACGATTCCAGCGTGACCACCTTGTCGTCAAGGTTTGCGGCGGCATATTCAAGGGCCTGTCGGAGGTCTTCTTCTTCAACCTCCGGATATTCGGCCTGGAACTGCTCGCGGTCGGGACAGGTCGCCAGCGCTTCGAGCACGCGACGCACCGTCAACCGCATTCCACGGATGCACGGTTGGCCGTTCATCACGGCAGGATCGCATGTGATTCGGTCGAAAGCGGTCATCGTTCATGCTCCAAAATCAACTGCCCATGATTGGATTATACCCCGATGGTGGTGGGCCTTGAAGGGCGAACCGGGCGACCTGTTTTCGGGTCGGGTGGCGTGCCCTTCCGGGGCGTGGCAGGTCTACCAATTCTGCTCCATGATGGGCCATGGTGTGCGCGACGTCCATCAGGAATTCCCAAAATACCCAAATTCAACCGCTTCCACCCCTTGGGTTTATGAACTCACCTTGTCCTGGGCGGCCCAATCTTGTATTTCTACGCAACCTTAACATGAGCGGGACCGGCTCGTCGACGTGGAGAGTCCCTGGGGACCAGGCTGGCGCGCCGGGTGGCCATTGGGTCAACCTGGCCCGACGAAACAAGTTCCGACGAAACGTACCGTCCTCGGCGACCGAGTTTCCGAGCGCGGCGGCCGATTTTTCGGGTCGTGGATCGCACCACGGTCTGGCGAGAAGCGTATTTACCTCTGACTCTTCCACCTGATTTCACCATCGCAACAGAGGGAGCCGACATGGAAGTTGCTCCTCGGCATCGCACTCGCTCACCGATCCTCCACGCGCTGGTGCTGATCGCCGCTGCCGGCTTGTCCCTTCTGGCCGCGGCCGGTCCGGCCCGCGGCCAATTGACCGACCCGACCCGCGAATCGTTGTTCAATTCGGCGCCCCGAGGAACGGGTTACGGCACGTCGCGCGGATTGCTCGGCCGGCCTCCCAACAAACTGGCCGAAGAGCAAGAGAAAGCAAAACAAAAATCCGGCCCGCTTCCCGAGGAGGAACGTCTCCGGCCGGGCGACGTCGAGGTCGCCGAAGTCCGCATCGTCGGCAACGAAGCCTTCAAGAAAGAACGCATTCTTCCCTACATCTGGACCCGCGCCGGGCGACCCTATCGGATGTCGATCATCGAGAAGGACGTGCGCCGGCTATATCGAACGGGCATGTTCGTCACGGTCGAGCCGCTCTACGAGGACGCGCCGGGCGGCGGTCGGGTTGTCATTTTCAAGGTGGCCGAACGTCCCACGCTGCGCGACGTCGTCTTTGTGCGCGAAGAAAAGCTTGGCCTGTTCGACAGCATCTTTTCGTCGGCGAAAAGAGACGAGGAAAAACTCCAAGAGAAGGCAGGCCTGAAGCCGGGCGATCCGGCCGATCCGTTCGCTGTCGAGGAGGCCCGCCGCGCCCTGGAGGATTACTACCGCGAAAAAGGTTTTGCCCGGGTCCGCGTGAGCGTCGCGGAAGGCGACAAACCCGAGGACCGCCGCGCGGTGTTCGTCATTCACGAAGGCCCCAAGGAAAAAATCGTCTGGACGCGGTTCATCGGAAACACCATCGCCTCCGACGCCCGATTGCTCACCCAAATCGAATCGAAACAAGGCATTTTCTGGATTTTCAAGGGCGAGTTCGACCGGAAAAAAGTCGAGGCCGACGAGGAAACGCTGACGGCCTACTACCGAAGCCTGGGATTTTTCCACGCCCGGGTGGGCCACGACATCCAGTTCGTCCACGCGCCTTTCCCGTGGAGCGAACCCAAGGCGTTGATCACTTTCGTGATCGACGAGGGGCCGCGCTGGAAGATTCACGACGTGACGATCGTCGGAAACTCGAAAATCGCCACCAGCCAACTCCAGGAGGAGTTGAAGCTTCACAAAGACGATTTCTTCAACCAGAACGCCATGAACGCCGACGTCCGGCGGATTCGCGAGCAATACGGCGCCGTCGGCCATGTGTTCGCCGACGTGAAAGCCGAGCCCCGATTCCTCGAGGAAGTCGGCCAAATGGATCTCGTTTACGACGTAAACGAGGGTGACCGCTACCGCGTCGGACGAATTATTCCAAAAATTTCCGGCGAAAATCCCCACACGAAAATCACGACGCTGCTCAATCCGCTGTCGCTCCAGCCCGGCGACATCATCGACACGCGGGAAATTCGTGCGACGGAAACCCGCTATCTGGCCAGCCAGGTGTTCAACACCGATCGCCAGCAGGGCAAAATGCCCAAGATCGTTTTCAGCCCAGCCGACGCCGAGGATGACGATAACAAGGGCGAAGAGCCGCCGCCCCAAATGGCTCAACCACCTCGCAGGCCCACCGACGGATTCCGCGGCCAGAGCCCCGACGACGATCCTCGGACCGGACCGCCCGTCTCGTACCCACCCAACCCGGGCCACGGTCAAAATGCCCCCGGATTCCCGGCCGGATACGCGCCGCCGGGCACGCCGCCTTATGTTTCTTACGCCCCGTCTATGCCGACCGCGACGTCGTATCGTCCGGCCGCGCCGAGTTGGGTTTTTTTGCAAGAACCGCGTTTCGAGCTTTATCCACCCTCGGGGCAGCCGTTGCCACGCCTTTGCGGTCCATCGCCCTATCGCCAAAACGGAGGTACCCGATGAGCGGGCGCTGTATTCTTCCTTCGTTTGCCTTTGGGCCCTTGGTCGCCGCCGGCGGACTCTTGCTGGCGGCGCTGGCCGGATGCCAATCCGAGACGTGGCGTTTTGCCCAACGCGATTCGTTTGGGCAGCCCGTGTCGCTTCAAACTGCCGGCGCGGACACGCAACAGCACGAAACGTCGAAGCCATTGGTTGTGCGAGGACAATACACGGCCGACGTGGGCGTTTCGACGCCCTCCTGGGGCCCCCCCTCGACTCCGACCAGCTACCCGTATACTCCTCCGCCGAACGCCTACCCAACCACCGACTCCCCGCCAAGCAATTATTATCCGTCGACCAGTGACGCCTCGACGAGTAGATCAGCCTCGACGTCGCCGGCGACCGGCTCGGTCAGCGGACTGCAGACCGTCGCGCCCAATCCGCCGTTGGCCAGCGACCGGAACGCGTATCCCCGGATGGTGCCCCCGTTGACGGGCGACGCGGCCGGCATGGGGCCGTTCGAGCCCGATTACGGTCCCGACCTGAGCGTCTATCCCTCGCCGCTGGACGACCCGACACGGCAAATCCCGCTCACCATTCTGGCCGACGAGGCGATGACCGGCCGGTTCATGTTCAGCGTGGGCGTCAATTCCGACGCGGGCCTGATCGGTTCGATCATCGTCGACGAGCAAAATTTCAATTGGCGGCGCTGGCCGACCAGTTTCGAGGACATTCGCGCCGGCCGCGCCTGGCGCGGCGACGGCCAACGGTTCCGGCTCGAAGCCTCGCCGGGCACCGTCTATCATCGCTACATGGTAAGCTTCACCGAGCCCTACTGGCTCGATTCCCAAGTAAGCTTGGGGTTAATGGGCCAGTACTACACGCGCATGTACACCGACTGGACTGAGCAGTGGCTCGGAGGGCGCGTGGCGTTGGGCTATCACTTCACGCCCTCGCTAACCGGCAGCCTGGCGTTTCGCGGCATGAAAGTGACGTTGTTCAATCCGGTCACTCCCGCGCCGGCCGAACTGACCGACGCCCTGGGCGATTCGTCCCTGTACGGATTCCAGGCCCAACTGGCCCACGACACCCGCGACAGCCCCTTCCTCGCCACGCAAGGCCATTTGATCGAGGCGTCGATCGAGCAAGTCGTCGGCACCTATAAGTACCCTCAGGTCAATCTCGACCTGCGCAAATACTTCCTTCTGCACGAACGGCCCGACGGGTCGGGCCGCCACGTGTTGGCGCTGAGCAGCCGGTTCGGCTGGAGCGACAGCGATACGCCCATCTACGAGAACTTCTTCGCCGGCGGATTCACGACGCTTCGCGGCTTTGAATTCCGCGGCGCGTCGCCGCGCGATCCGACCACCGGCGTTTTCGTCGGCGGCCATGCGATGTTCTTGGCCTCGGCCGAGTACCTCTTCCCCATCACGGCCGACGACATGCTTCGCGGCGTCGTCTTCTGCGACACGGGCACGGTCGAACGGTCGCTGAAAGACTGGAACGACAAATACCGCGTCGCGCCGGGCTTTGGATTGCGCATCACGATTCCGGCAATGGGACCCGCCCCGATCGCGCTCGACTTCGCCTTCCCCATCTCGCACGAGAAGGGCGACGAGATCGAGAACTTCAGCTTCTGGGTCGGCTTCCTGCGGTAATCGGTCAATCGTACTGGATGAGGCTGGACACGTCGCGGCCGGCCAGTTTCTTGGCTCCGCCCAGCGCGGTCAGCTCGATCACGAACGCGCAGCCCGCCACCGTGCCGCCGGCCTTCTCGACCATCGCGCAACATGCCTGGACCGTGCCGCCGGTGGCCAGCAGGTCGTCGACCACGAGCACGCGGGCGCCGGGAGCGATGGCGTCGGCGTGCATTTCGAGCGTGTCGGTCCCGTATTCCAGCTCGTAGGTGTGCGAGAGGGTCCGGCCCGGCAGCTTGCCCGGCTTGCGGATGGGCACCAGCCCCACGCCCAGTTCCAGGGCCAGCGGCGCCGCGAAGAGAAACCCGCGAGCTTCGGCCGCGGCCACCAGGTCGATCCGGCGGCCCCGAAACGCCTCGGCCAACCGCCGCACCGACTCGGCAAACGCGGCGGGCGAAGCCAAAAGGGGCGTCACGTCGCGAAACAAAATGCCCGGCTTCGGAAAGTCGGGAATCGCACCAATGTAATCGGCCAATTGCAGATCGTTCGTCTCGGACATCGGCGACAACCTCCTGGAGGGTTCTTTTCGTGGGACGCGGCACGGCCCACCGTGAATCCGCCCAGTATACGAGGAGACGCGCCGAGAGAGAAGAGTGGGCCAGACCGGGTCGTCAGGCCAATACCGTAAGCCGGGCCGCGACCCGGCAAGATTCAAACCCATTGCCGCAGGCCCGCACAGGTGCCAACGCCCCCACGACCTACGGGCAACAGACTACGAACAACGGACTACGGACTACGGACTACGAACTACGGACTACGGACAACGGCTCACGCCCCCTGCGGCCCGTTGAGGCTCTCGTTGAGCTTTTCGAGCGCCTCGGTTTCGATCTGTCGGACGCGTTCGCGGGTCAGGCCGAGTTTTTCGCCGATTTCCTTGAGCGTGCGGGGCTCGTTGTCCTCCAGGCCGAAGCGCATCCGCAGCACGGTGGCCTCGCGCTGGTCCATCACTTCGAGCTGACGCATGACGTGAACCAGGTTATCGTGCTCGACCAGTTCGTCCTCGGGCGTTCGCGCACGCTCGTCCATGACCATTTCGCCGAGCGACCAGCCGGCGTCGGCCTGGTCGGTCTGCGGCGTGAGATTGTAGATGCGAATGGCCTTCTTGATGATCGGCAGTTTTTTGCGAGGCAGGCCGAGCACCCGGGCGACTTCCTCGGGCGTCGGGGTGCGGCCCAGCTCTTCAGCCAGCCGCGTACTCGCGCGGCGCCATTTCGAGAGCAGTTCGACCATGTAGGCCGGAATGCGGATCGTCTTGGCCGTGTTGATCAACGCGCGCTTGATCGACTGCTTGATCCAGTAGCTTGCATAGGTCGAAAACCGCGTGCCCATGCCCGGATCAAACCCCTCGACGGCGCGGAGCAGACCCAAGTTGCCCTCCTCAATCAGGTCTTGCAGACCAAGACCCTTGCCCGTGTAGCCTCGGGCGATGTTCACGACCAGGCGCAAATTGGCCCGAACCATCCGGTCGCGGGCCTCGATGTTGCCCTGGCCGATGGCAAGAGCCAGCTCCTGCTCGTCGTTGGCCGAGAGGAGCCGGGTTTCGTTGATCTCCCTCAGGTACGTTTCCAGCGGAGACTGAACGGAGGAGAGAGATTTGGGGCGTGGTTGGGTAACGGTCATGCGGGCATACCATCATGGGGGACATTGGGGTTAGCCAGAGTCCCCTATCGACGCCGCGCGTGAGATTTCTGCAACCGACCGTCGACTTGACGAGGTGGGCCGAATATGCGCGAGTTTCGGACGATGCCGAAAAGAGCGGCCCCGCCCGGCGTCGCCGGACGGGGCCGCGTTTGAAATTCAGCGAAACGGCGGGCCCGCGAGGCTAGTCTTGAGCCTTCTCTTCGTTCTCGGCAAGGGATTCGGCCATTTCTTCGTCCTCCGGCGAGGGCTCTTCCGGTTCTTCCGGTTCTGTTTCAGAATCGGCTTGCTCGGCTTGTGCCTTTTGTTCCGGAACACTTTTGGTCTTCGGAGCAAAGGGTTGAATCAGGGGGCCGCTCCCGTGGCCCACGCCCCCCTTGAGTTCGATGGTCTCGGACGACGATCCGCCGCCCGAGGACGAGTCGGACGAGTCCTTCTTGGTCTTCTCGGCCTCGTCCTCCTCGGCCCATTCGACGCGCTTGCGCGACAGGCCAATTTTGCGCTCGTCCGGATCGACGCGGAGCACCTTCACCTCGATTTCCTCGCCGACCTTGACGATTTCCTCCGGGTTGTCGACCTTATGGTCGGCCAACTCCGAAATGTGCAACAGGCCTTCCAAACCGTCTTCGAGCCCGACGAACACGCCGAAATTGGTGATCTTGGTCACAGTTCCCTTGACGATCTGACCCAACTCGTACTTGCTCGGAATGTCGTTGGCCCAGGGATCCTCCGACATTTGCTTCAGTCCCAGGGCGATCCGACGGCGATTCTGATCGACCGAAAGGACGCGGCACTCGATCTGCTGCCCCTTTTCGACGATCTCGTTCGGGTGGCTGATTTTTCGAGTCCACGAAATGTCGCTGACGTGCAACAGGCCGTCGATCCCTTCCTCGATCTCGATGAACGCTCCGTAGTTGGTCAGGTTGCGAATCGTGCCGGTCACGAGGCTGCCGGGCGGGTAACGCTCGGCCACGACGTCCCAAGGATTCTCCTGGGTCTGCTTCATGCCCAGCGAAAT
>JAFGAY010000267.1 GCA_016933425.1 Pirellulales bacterium | reverse complement strand
TCTGCAACTCAAAATCTGCAACTCAAAAGAGGCCGATCGCGTGATCGAGCGCATGGGGATTGCCCTATACGAAGGGCGCATCTCCGTCATGCCATGCGTTGCGGCCGGGAGGAAATGAAATAAAACCAAACAGAAAGTCAGTCACCGAGGCGCATAAAACGCCCTTGGCGCCGACGGTGGATCAAACGACCCACGTGCAGAAAAGAATCCGAAGAGGCCGGCCGAGAAAGGTCGACCCGGTGATTGCGCCGTCGCGCATTCGGCCAGGAAATCGGCTCGCCCGGGGACGGCCTTTTATGCCCGACGGGGAGCAAGGTTTCTCATCGTCTGAAAAAAGACTGATCGACGACAGGGATTCGGATTGGCGTGCCTCGGGCATTCGCGGCGGTCCGCCGGAACACAGCCACGGCGCCGTCGGATTGCCGCCGGCACCGGGTGTTGCCGCTTCCCGGCCGACGGAATTGGTCGTCTCCGGCTGGTTTGCCCAGGCCGCCTTGGCGCCAACGGCGGCAAGCCCAAGCGACGTCGCCAACGCGGCCGCCGCAACCAGCGAGCAAGCCCGCGGACGGATCCAACGGAAAAATGAAAGACATCCGACCATAACTAATGCAAAGCGACGTCATGACCTCTGGATAAATGCATCCATTGCAAGCAGATTGCCCCTATGGCTCCCGTCCCGTCATTATTTTTGACTTTTCGGTGCGTTCCGCTTTGCGCAGAGCAGTCCCATAAATGAATGTGCTTGCCAGACCAATAACAGCTCCAGTAGCGATCGCCGCTCCAGCCGTATCATGTCCCATGAGAACGCAAGCGATGCCGCCACCTATGCATAAAACTGACAGGGCAAATCCGCAAAAAAGACCCAACCGCGACCTGGAAATATCCGACTCTATGACCCTTGCCTCAATGGCAATTCGATGATTAGTCTGTGCCTTGGCTTGCTCGACAATCTGTGCCGCTAAACCTGGCACTATTGCATCGTATTGACGAAGCACCTCCGGCGGAGGAAGTGGTCCCGAGAAACTCGTCTAGGTAACTTGTTGCGAAATTTGCAGTAACCTCCGGGTTTCTTCGCTCTGAAGAGATGATCCGGACAAAGGCCGGCTGGCGGAATGCCGCAAATCATTCACGGTTGGAGAATCTTGTGGCCGATTCTTATTCGACTTTTTACTCATGCCCCATCCCGTCAGGCTGACTCACAAGATTCTTTGTTCTTCGTCGAGCGTCTGCGCATCGAGGATTTGTGCGAAATCCAGTCCGATCATTCGCCAATCGGAGTATATCGCTAAATAATCGGCTTGGGCAGCCGTTAGCGATTTGTTGTATTCATTAAGCGTGCCGCCAAAGTCGAGAAGTCGCGATGCCCCCTCGACAAATGACGGTCGGGCACAAAGAAAAAGACTGTCGCTCATGCTTACCTCTACCGGCAAGCTAGCCGGGTTTCATTCGGCTAGCACTATATCTCATCCTAGGTCTGTTGTGATAATCGACAAGAAGCTACTCTCCTTTATTAGTTTACTCCAAAGAACCGTGGTGTATACAGGGGCCGGAGGCCGGGTAAAGCCATCTTAGGATAGCCCAAACAGGGGGGCGCGTAAATACCAAGAACAAACCATCCCAATGAAATGGACAATCGCGGGATATCCCAGCCTCAAAACCGTTTCCAGCATCCCCTATTCGCCCGGCAAGGCCATCAAATGCGTTAGCGTCCGAAGGTACATGACTCCATCGGCCACGGCGGGGGTCGACATGCTTTTCTCATCCAGGTCGACTTCTCCGAGCAATTCATATTTTGGCCCGGCCGAGAGCACGAACGCCTTGCCTTTGTCCGAAACCCCATAGAGTTTTCCGGCGACCAGGACGGGCGATCCGTAGAATTTGCCCCGGAGTCGTCCTTTCCAGCGTTCCTTGCCGTCGGCCAGTGCGATGCACTTGACTCGGCCCGAGTCCGCCCAAAGATACAGCAACCCGTCGTGAATCAAGGGGGTGGGCACATAGGGGAGATCCTTTTCGACGTCGCGGAGGACTTCCGGTTCGGTATTGGTTTGGGGGTTGCCGGGCCGGATGACCGCGAGTCGTTGGCCGCCCTCGCTGGCGCCGCAGACGGCCGCCAGGCGTTGGCCGTCGGTGATAGGCGAGGCGACAAACCGAAAATCGGGCAAGTCGAGTTTCCAGTTCTGCCTGCCCGATCGCGGATCGAGGCTCATCACGCCGCGTTGGGTCCGGACGGCGATCAATTGGGAAGGGCCTTCGGCCGGCCGGAAGCAACAGGGCGTCGCGTAAGTCGCGTCGGCCTCGATGGGTTCGTCGGTTTTCCACTTCTCCTCGCCGGTGGCCGCGTCCAGCGCCACGAGCGTGTGCCGCTTGTCCTGGTCGTTCAGGACGACGACCACGTCGTCGATCACCATGGGCGAAGCTCCGAAATTGTGCATGGCCACGAACGGGCCCAGGTCGTAACGCCACAATTCGCGTCCGGTGCGGCGTTCCAGAGCCGCGACGATCGATCCCTTGGGGCCGCCCCACGTGACGTAGATGCGATCCTTGTCCAAGGCCGGCGTCGAGGTGGCATAGCTGTTGAGCCGGTGCTTCTTATAGGCGTCGGCCTCCAAACGCCGCTCCCAGACGGTTTCGCCGGTCCGCGCGTCGAGCGACTGGACGATCTGCGTGCCGTCCTTTTCGTCGCCCGAGGTGACGTATACCCGGTCGTCCCAGACCACCGGCGATGAAAATCCCATGCCCGGCAACTCGATCCGCCAGCGGTAGTCGTCATTGGTCCAGATGGTTTTCATGGTCCGCGCAGTAGCGATGCCCGAGCCGTTGGGTCCCCGAAAGCGGGGCCATGTTTCGGCTCGTGCAAATCGGGTCAGCGGCAAGACCATGGCAAAAACCACGACTGCCAGCGGCAATCGGGCACGGAGAAACAAGGGGTACTTCACGGGCGGGTAATCCTTCGGGTGGTGGCGGTGCTCGTCGGACGGCGTGGAATCTGGGGAGAGATCGGTTGGCGGGTTGCGAAGGGCTTTTTTGCGTTCGGAAAAAGGGCCGAGTGATCGAAATGGTGGATCGGCTCGACCGGGCCGATTATAACGATATCGTACAGGATCATGCACGGTGGTGAAAAGCCGGTTCCAAGAACCGCCCTCGGCCGAACATCGTATCATGGTATAATGGTTTTTGACGGACCTCCCGGCCATTGCGCCTGTCTCCACCGCCGGAACGTGCGGACAGGAAAACAGCCCCCACGCAAGACTGGCACGACTCCCCACACGCGGTCAATCTGGACCTTGCTCGGATACGGTGGTCGGGATACGATTGGAGCCAGATTTTCTCCCTCGGAAAAAAACAGATTTCTCAACGCGAGGTATTTTCCATGATTCGTGGAGTTGTTGGTGGGCAAAGGTGGATCGGCTTTTTGGCCGTCGCGATAATTGGCGCTTGGTGTGGACTCGGCTGGGCCGACCCCGTGGGGCCGACCGCCCCCGATCGGGAAATCACCCGGGGCGTGGTCGATCTCCTCAAGCGGGACCATCTGCTGCAACACCCGCTGGACGATGAGGTCGCCCATCGCTGGTTCAAGGCCTACCTCGACGCGCTTGATCCGAGAAAAATCTTTTTTCGCCAGTCCGACATCGACGAATTCGAGAAAACGGTCGACCAGTGGGACGACCGGCTTCGCGCTTATGACATTACTCTCGGCTACGAGATTTACAAGCGATTTCTCCAGCGGGTCGACGAAAGCATGGCGTTGGTCGATCGGGCGCTGGCCACCCAGCACGATTTCACCGTCGACGAAGATATTGTCATCGACCGCGACCTGATCCAGTATCCCCGGACGGACGCGGAGGCTTGGGACCGCTGGCGCAAAAGGATCAAGTACGACCTGCTCCTTTTGAAAGCCGACGACAAGATCGAAGGCGAGGAGGCCATTGAAAAACTCCGGCGGCGCTACCGTTATTTCGCCAACTGGAAGCACCGGCTGACCAGCGCCGAGCTGCGCGAAATCTACCTGACGTCGATGACCAGCGTTCTCGATCCGCACACGGCCTACATGTCGCCGACCAGCTCCGAGGAATTCGCCATCAACTTGCGGCTCGAATTTGACGGCATCGGGGCGACGCTCCAGGCCGACGACGGCGAGGTCGTGATTCGCGACCTAGTGCCCGGCGGCGCCGCCGACAAGGACGGCCGGCTCAAAAAGGGCGACAAGATCGTCGGCGTCGGCCAGGGGACCACGGGCGATATCGTCGACATCGGCGAGATGACGTTGACCGAGGCGGTCAAGCTCATTCGCGGCCCCCGCGGTTCGATCGTCCGGCTCGAGGTCAAGCCGGTCGACGGCGGCTCCAAAAAGGTTCTCGACATTGCCCGAGCAAAGATCGAACTGAAAAACCGCGAAGCTCAAGGCGAGATGTTCGACGCGGGACGCAAACCCGACGGACAACCCTTCAGGATCGGCGTTATCAGCCTGCCCAGCTTCTACATGGACATGTCGGGCCATCGCCGCCGAGAGCTCGATTACACCAGCGCCACGCGCGACGTCGAGCGAATTCTTCAAGGCTTCAAGCAAAAGGGCGTCGACGCCGTGGTGCTCGATCTGCGATTTAACGGCGGCGGCGCGCTGATCGAGGCCATTCAGATGACCGGCCTGTTCATCAAGGACGGGCCCGTCGTCCAGGTCAAGGGCGCCACGGGCCGTCCATGGCCCCATTACGATTCCGACTCGTCCGTCGCTTGGGACGGGCCGCTTGTGGTGCTGGTCAACAAATTCAGCGCAAGTGCGAGCGAGATTCTGGCCGGCGCGATTCAGGACTATCAGCGGGGACTGATCGTCGGCGACGAATCGACCCACGGCAAGGGAACCGTCCAGAGCCAGTTGGACGTCGCCCAAGAGCAGATGTTGTTCCGCGTTCCCAACGCCCCGGATTTGGGCACCATCAAGATCACGATTCAGAAGTACTATCGACCCAGCGGCGATAGCGTGCAGCTTCGGGGCGTCCATTCCGACGTGACGCTGCCCAGCCTGACGACCTATCTGGACGTGGCCGAGTCCGATTGCGACTATCCCGTCGCTTTCGACCAGGTTGATGCGACGCCGTTTGCTCCGCTGGCCGACGTCACGAAGCCGATTTGCGAGCGGCTGGCGGCCCTGTCGGCCGCGCGTCAAAAGACGTCCAAGGATTTTCAAAAGGTCCAAAGAAACATCGATCTCTACAAGACGCGCAAGGACCGCAAGGTCGACACGCTCAACGAATCCAAATTCATGGCCCAGTGGGACGCCATGAACCTCGATCGCGAGGAGGAGAAGAAACTCGAGGACTTGACCGACTCCGATCGCGCCGCCATTGAACGCGATTTCTACCTCGACGAAGTCTTCAACATCACGCTCGACTATCTCAACATGGTCAACCTCGCCCAGGCGCGGTAGACGGCAAAACGCGCCGCCAGACAGGCCAAAACCGAACCGCCAAACCGAACCGCGACCGTCAGGGAGCGGCCCTGGGGCGTAGGTTGCCGCTCCCTGACGGTCGCGGTTCGGTATGATTTCTCGGTTCGGTTTGGATTGCGGTGCTGGCCGCGAAACGGAGCAGCACCGTGGCGGTTTCCTCGCTCGCGTGGTTCAGCTTTACCTCGAGCCGCGCGCCGTGGGCAAGGGTTTGCACCGTTTTGATCCGCGCCGGCGGACCGTCCACCTGACGGACGTCGATTGCCGGGGCTTTCGCAAACGGAGGGCAGAATGCCACGTGGACGTTGGTGGTTCGCCCCCCAACGGGCATTTCCACCCGAAGCCACCCCGAGAAAACGTCCTCGCCCGACGTCGAACGCGACCGGACGAATTGCTGCGAGACTTGATCGTCGGGCCGTGTTTCCGCCGGCGTCTCCGCCGTTTCGATCCCGGCGGAGGATTCCACCGACAACGCCTCGACAACGGAGGCGATTGGTCCGTGGTCGACCAACTCGCAATCGGGGACCTGATCGGTGGGATCCATTTTTCCGACGACCGCGTCATGAGTTTGGTCGCGGCGCCGTCGCCGCCGAATCATCCACGGTGCGGCGGCGATCTCCTCGAAAACGACCGCGGTCCAAAACAGACCCATCCCTGTGGCCGACGCGCCCGACACCTGGACGGCCGCGCCAATCGCGAGCAATAAAACGCCCGGACACCAGGGAATAATATGATCGAGCCGCCGGTTGCGGGCCATGCCCGCGTCGGCGAGCCAAAGCCACCGGGCGGCCGCCGCGGCACAAGCCGACAGAACGCCCATCGCAGCCAACGTCTGGCTTGGCAACGGGTGGACCAAGGCGCCGGCCAGCCGCCGCCAGACCAGGACGCCGCTCACGAGGACCAGCAGGACAAGGATTGTCCCGGCCAGCCATCGCGGCATTGAGACCGGTCGCCGGTCGTCGGATAGCGTCGTTGTTGCGTTGAGACCCGTCGAGGATGACATGGGGCCCTATGCGGGTTTCGCGCTGCACCCACACCTTTGGTGGGGTCCATGGGTGGCAGTTCCGGCAAGCCCGACCGCCTCGGCCAGTTCTTTGGCCCGATGCGTGCTTTCCCAGGTGAATTCAGCCATGTCGCGGCCGAAAGGACCGCCGGAGGCCGTTTTGCGGTAGATGGGCCGGCGCAGGTCGAGGTATTCGATAATCCCGCTGGGCGTCAAGGGGAATTTATCACGGACCAGTTGGCAAAGCGTCGCTTCGTCGACTTTGCCGGTTCCTTCCGTGTCGACCAGGACGCTCACCGGATCGGAGACGCCGATCGCGTAGGCCAACTGCACCTCGCACCGTCGGGCCAAGCCGGCCGCCACGAGGTTTTTGGCGATGTGGCGGGCCATGTAGGCGGCGCTCCGATCGACCTTGGTGGGATCCTTGCCGCTGAAGGCCCCGCCGCCGTGCCGGGCCCAGCCGCCGTAAGTGTCCACGATGATTTTTCGCCCGGTGAGCCCGCAGTCGCCGTGCGGGCCGCCGACGATGAACTGGCCCGTCGGATTAACGTGGTACGTGATTTGACCGTTGACCAGCTCGGGCGGGAGAAGCGGTTTAACAACTTGCTCGATGACATACTCGCGAATCTGCGATTGGGTGACGTCGGGCGAATGCTGGGTTGAAACCACGACCGTGTCGATTCGCACGGGATCGTCGCCGTCGTACTCGACAGTGACCTGGCTCTTGCTGTCCGGGCGGAGCCACGACACCTCGCCCCGCTCGCGAATTTCGGTCAGCCGGTCGAGAATACGGCGGGCCAAGGCAATCGGCATCGGCATCAGTTCGGGCGTGTCGTCGCACGCATAGCCGAACATGAGCCCCTGGTCGCCCGCCCCGATCGACTTGCCCTTTTCCGCGTCTTCGTTCACGCCCATGGCGATGTCGGGACTCTGGCGGTCCAACGAGAGCATGATCGCGCACGTGTCGGCGCAGATGCCCATCGCGTCGTCCGTATAGCCCACCTCGCGGATCACCGTCCGCACGACCTGCGGATAATCGATCACGGCTTTTGTCGTGATTTCGCCGGCGACGATCGCCACGCCGGTGGTCACCATCGTCTCGCACGCGACACGGCTGTAGGGATCCTGCTCGAAGAGGGCGTCGAGGATGCCGTCCGAGATTTGATCGGCCAGTTTATCCGGGTGGCCTTTGCTGACTGCTTCGCTAGTGAACAAGTATTTTCCGCGAGCCACGAGTCTTTCCTCCTTACAACAAAGACCTCCAAACCAACTAATTTGCGACGCCCATCCGCGTAGGCCGGGCGGCGTCCGACGCCGCGCCGATTTCGGGCGGCGACACGCCAATTTGACAAGGGAATCCGTCAGGCAC
>JAFGAY010000266.1 GCA_016933425.1 Pirellulales bacterium | reverse complement strand
TGGGAGCCGGTCAGACGCACAAGACGGGCAAATATCAGCGTGTGGTTCGTGCGGGGCTCTACTTTTTGACCAGCCGGCAAGATCCACACAACGGCAGTCTTTGGGAAGAAAGCGGCCGCATGTATTCCCATGGAATCGCCTCGATCGCCCTGTGCGAAGCCTACGCCATGACGCACGATCCGGGGCTGCACGGACCGGCGCAGGGAGCGATTAACTTCATCTGCTACGCCCAAGATCCCGTCGGCGGAGGATGGCGCTACAATCCCCGCGAGCCGGGCGACACGTCGGTGCTCGGTTGGCAGATCATGGCCTTGAAAAGTGGCCACATGGCCTATCTGATCGTCCCTCCTCTGACCATCAAAAAGGCCTCCGCTTTTCTCGACAGCGTGCAAAGCTCCAGCGGAGCCAACTACGGCTATCTCGGGCCGGGCGAAGGCGTCGAAACCGAAGCCACCACGGCCATCGGTCTGCTCTGCCGCATGTATCTCGGCTGGGAAAAAAACAATCCTGACCTGGAACATGGAATTAGCTGGGTCGGCCGCCGGGGGCCCAACGAAAACCTCTACTACGATTACTACGCCACCCAGGTCATGCATCATTGGGAAGGCGAACCGTGGAAGAAATGGAACAACGTCATGCGCGACGCGCTGGTCAAGTCGCAGTCCAAAACCGGCCATGAGGCGGGAAGTTGGTTCTTTTCCGATGAAGAAAACCGGTCCGCTCGTCACAACAAAATCGGCGGCCGTCTCTATAGCACGGCCATGGCGGCTATGATTCTCGAAGTCTACTATCGCCACATGCCAATCTATGCCAAGCAAAGCGCCGAATCCGATTTTCCCCTGGATGAGTAGCCCAATACTGAACCGCGACCGTAAGGGAGCGGCACGAACTAGGGCTGACCATGGTCGCTCACTAACTAATGCCGCTCCCTTACGGTCGCGGTTCGGTTATGTGAGAGGAGGACTCAAAGCCGATTGAGGGGGTAAGTTTACGACGCTTATCCAGTATTTCCGGTTTAACCCTATTGACGCATCTGGACCGGATGCTAAGGATTTATAGGGTGTGTCGCGTTGTCACCGCGCGGGCGTTCCTGAATAACCAGGAAGTTTACTGGGTATTCTCAGCCGCCTGCCGGGGTGACTGGCATGTCTCCCATGATGCGACGACGCGACAGATTGGCTTGTCGTTCGTTGCGAAGCGTCAACGCGGTCTCTTCGTCGAGGGGGGAGAGTGGCGGCCGTCAGCATCCCTTAAGGTCTTTCCTAGAAAGAAGTTGCGCCAAGTCTCCTGAGTCAAGCCCCTGTCTTTGGCACCCAAGCTGCAATTTTCACGGATGTTCTAAAGCAGGGCACTCTGAAGCTGCTCCCTTGTCGAGGATTTCATCGTGACCAAAGTCACCCGCTCGAACGACGTCCCACGAATCTCCGAATCCGTTGCCGCGCCGACGACCAAATGTCCAACGGCCGCCGGACACTCGAAAACGCCGCGATCGCGCGAGGCCGACCCGACGACGTCCGATGCGCAGGACTTCGACTGGGACGAGGCGGCCGGCGACGAGCGATCGGACGAGGAACTGGTTTTCACGGCGGAAGACAGCGCCCACATCGACGATCCCGTGCGGATCTACTTGATGCAAATGGGTGAAATTCCCATGCTCAATCGCTGTGAGGAAATCGCGGCCTCGCGCCAGATCGAGCGGGCGAGAATCCGCTTTCGCCGGTCGATGCTGTCGAGCGATTTCATGCTTCGGGCCGCCGTCATGCTGTTGGAGCAGGTTCGCGACAGCAAGCTCCGGCTCGACCGCACCATCGAGGTTTCGGTCACCAATATTCAGCAGAAACAGCGCATTGTCCGGCTCCTCGGCCCCAACCTGCGCACGCTCAAGCACCTGTTGGCTAGAAACCAGGACGATTTCGGCGTGGTTGTCAATCCGCGCGAGAGCGAACCGAAACGTCACGAGGCCTGGCGGCGGCTGGTCCATCGGCGGATCAAAGCCATTCGGCTGATCGAGGAATTCGGCCTCCGGTTCCAACGCCTCCGAGGCTCTCTGGCCCAATTGCGACAAATCTCCGAACGGATGGATAGCCTTGTCGAACAAATCAACCAACGACGCCTTCTGGGCCAAAACGACGTGCACGATCTGCGTAAGGAACTGAAACAACTGATCTGGGCGACCCTCGAAACCCCGGCCACGCTCCGCCGGCGCATCCATAAAAACGGCGAATTACAGCAGCGGCACCAGGCGGCCCGCCGAATTCTCTCCGCCGGAAACCTGCGACTGGTCGTCTCGATCGCCAAACGCTACCGCAATCGTGGACTCAGCTTTCTCGACCTCATCCAGGAAGGAAACACCGGCCTGATGCGGGCCGTCGAAAAATTCGAGTATCGCCGCGGATATAAATTCTCGACTTACGCCACGTGGTGGATCCGACAGGCCATTACCCGGGCCATCGCCGATCAAAGCCGAACCATTCGCGTGCCGGTCCACATGATCGAGACGATGAGCAAGGTTCGCATGGCCACCCAGCGGTTGGTGCAGCTCAACGGGCGCGAACCGACGCTCGAAGAGACTGCCCATGCGGCGGGCGTCTCGGTCGACGACGCGGCCTGCGCCCTCCAGATGCACCACCAACCCCTCTCGTTGGACCAGCCGATCAGCGACCACGACGACAGCTTTTTCGGCGAGTTTCTCGAGGACCACCGCGAGGAAGATCCGCTCTGCGACATGAATCGCGAACTCCTCCGCTCGCGCATCGCCGGCGTGCTTCGGGCATTGAACTACCGCGAGCGGGAGATCATTCGCCTGCGATACGGATTGGTCGACGGCTACGCCTACACGCTCGAGGAAGTCGGAAAAATCTTTTCGGTCACTCGAGAACGAGTCCGCCAGATCGAGGCCAAGGCGGTTCGCAAGCTGCAACACCCAATCCGCTCGCGCCGGCTGTCCAACTTCATCGAGCACCCGCTGGTCGCCCCGCTGGATGGCCCGGCGACCGATGCCGCTCCAATGCGGAGCTTCTGACTCGAACGCTCGGTCAGTTCTCGCGAGCGACGACGAACCGAGCTAACCCGACCAACGCGTCGCGGGCGGGCGTCGACGGGAGCAATTCGAGCTGGTCGACGGCCAATTGCACGTAGTCCTCGGCCCTCCGGCGGGCGTAGTCGAGGGCGTCGGTCCGCGCCAACCACGGCCGAAGCGTCTCGCGCGAGTCGCGGCCCGCGTCGGCCAATGCGGCGAGGACCGCTTCCCGCTCCGGCGGATCAATCACCTCCAGCAGCCGGATCAGCGGCAGCGTGGTTTTCTGCTTGACCAGATCCGTCCCCAGCGACTTGCCCATCGTCGTCTCGTCGCCCAGCAAGTCGAGCAGATCGTCGACCATCTGAAAGGCGATGCCCAGGTTCATGCCGTAACAGCCCAACGCGCCGCGCGTCGTATCCGAAGCGCCCGCGTAGTGCGCCCCCAGCCGGCAGCAGCACGCGCACAACTCGGCCGTCTTGCCCGAGATGATCTCGATATAATCCCCTTCGGTCAGATCGTGGTTTCCTCGCCCGACGACCTGGCGGAGCTCTCCCTCGCACATGATGCGCGTGGCGCGGCCGATTTCACGACAGGCCGTGAGATCGCCGACGCTGCTGGCCAGGCACAACGCGGCGGCGACCAGGTAATCGCCCAGCAGTATGCTTGCCTCGTTGTCCCATCGAGCGTTGACCGTTTCGAGGTGGCGGCGCAAGTCGGCCTCGTCCAAAACGTCGTCGTGGATGAGCGTCGCCGTGTGGATCAATTCCATGGCGGCTGCCAGGGTCGGGTGCTGGCCGCCCAGACCGCCGCACGCCTGAGCGCTGAGCAAGACCAGGGCTGGCCGAAGACGCTTACCCCCCAGACGGAAGCCATGTTTCACCAGACTATCGACCCGGCCGTGGTCCGAACGGAGCTCCCGACGGAGAATCGACTCGACCTCGGCAAGTTGCCCTTGGATGGGCGCGTACAACCGATGGAGTGTATCAGACGTTTTTCGGGGCCCGTTGACCGCTTGGCTCATGCGTGGATCTTCCCAGAACGGCCCGGACCAACCCGGCCGGGGGGATCCCGACCGGTCAACCTTGCCAAAGAAACGGTGGTCCATTCCACCCGTCTCGCTCTCTAACTGATTTTAGCTATCTTTCGCGGCCCGTCGAGAGGTATCCCGGCCACAGCTGCGTTCTACCCCTGGAGGCCCACGCCCCGTCGTGACCGTGCGTTACGATCCGTTTCGGCCACGACGGAGCATGGCCCTGCATTATCAGGGTGGGCGAGATGAACCGTCTCGGCCATAGCGGGCAGCGGCCCGATGAATCGATGAGCCCGGCTTTTTTCAACGCCGGGACGAGGAGTCCATAAACCCGAAACGCCATCGAGAACAAACGCTTTGTCCTCGATGGCGTTTCGGATGGTGTTCCACGCGCCGTGCCGCAATTCGCGCGGCGGGCGCCGCAAGAGTGGAACGAGTGACAGAGGCGGGAAAATTATCCGTCGCGGGGGTCTGGCCGCGACGGGTTGGTCGAATCGGCGAGGTTGGAAATCGGGTCGCCCGCGCCGCGCGTCCGCGCGAGCGTGTTGAACTACTTAAACAAGTTCCTTTTTCGCACTGATCAACGTCCGGAACCGTTCGGCCAGCAAGGCGGCGTCGAATGGTTTCTTGAACGTTTCGTTAATGCTCGAACGATCGAAGCTGGTCGAGCTGCCGTCGTCGGGCAACAGGGCGATAAGGATCACTTCGGCGAACTCGGCGTTACGCCGCAGATTTTGGCAAATCTGCAGGGCCTCGGCGCGTCCGATCGAGAAGTCGACGATAATACAGTCCGGATGGAAACTCTCGGCCTGGATGCCGGCGTCGAAACCGCTAGCAGCCACCGCGACCTTGAAATTCCTCTCGTTAGGCAACTCACGCCTCAGGTTTTCGATCAAAACCTGGTCCTGGGCGACGATCAAAACCTTGGCCATCGCCTCGTCTTCCAGGTCTCCCAACGGCATCCCATGTTCCTTGAGGAACTTAATGAGATACTCGCGGGGAATCCGCCGATCCTGGGAACCCGGAATGCGGTATCCCTTCAAACGGCCGGAATCAAACCATTTACTTACGGTACGCGGGGCCACCTTACAGATCTTTGCGACCTGACCAGTTGTGAAGACCTTCATTGCAGGCTCTCCATTAATTTATTCGCTCGCTTGTTTTGAACTGCCGCTCCGCGCCGGGGCGAGCCGGTCGCGAGCGGAACAGCCCCCTGCCTGCGGACAACCACGCCGTTGGGTCGATCCTTCTCTGGCCGGCACTTCGGCCAGGTCGGCCGCCCGCAAACTCTGGGTCGGGGTCTGACGTTATTCGCTTCAAGTCGGCAGTAGCTCAGCTCCTTCTGATCTGCGCCGCACTAATCTCATCGGCAGCCAGGTTACCCGGAAACCAGGGAAAATCCGTAAAATAGAGAAGAAGCGTATCAGTTCTCTGATTACGAATCCTATTCC
>JAFGAY010000265.1 GCA_016933425.1 Pirellulales bacterium | reverse complement strand
TTCTTACCCCGGCACTGTCAGCGGCCGTCCATTGTCTTTCGTGCCTAGCTTGAGCAAGAACGGCACGGCACGTCGGGCCCACTCCTCCGGGTCGGGATACGACGAGGCCGCCTCGCCGAAGCAGCTTTGCAGCATGTCGGTGTCGATGATGCCGGGGTTCACGGGCACGGCGGCCATGCCTTTGGGCAATTCTTCGGCCAGGGCCCGGGTGAGTCCCTCGACGGCCCATTTCGACGCGCAATAGGGCGCCACCTCGGCCGATACCGAGCGTCCCCAGCCCGAGCTGAAATTAACGATCACCCCCCTGCCCTTTTCGATCATGGCCGGCGCGAAATGGCGAATCATGTTCGCCACGCCCTTGACGTTCACGTCGATCACCAGTGAAAACTCGTCGGCCGGCACCTGCCACAGCGGCGCGTTGGCGTTGATCACGCCGGCGTTGTTTACGAGCAACTCGGGCACGCCTCGGGTCAGCACGCTCGCGGCCCAAGCTTTCACCTGGCGGTCGTCGGCCACGTCGACCACGTCGAACAAACAGGGCGGACCATACGCCGCGCGGAGTTCGTCGACCGCGTCGGCCGAACGGCAGCAGCCGGCTGCGACATGGCCCCGCGCGACGAATTGCTCGACCATCGCGCGGCCCAGACCGCGGTTTACGCCGGTGATGACGATGAACATGGCAAAATCCTGGCAAATTGGGTTGAGTGTAACGATTTGGCGGAATACTGAAGCCTGCCGTCGATTATTTGTAACTTCAACCAGGCAGTTCCATGCCGCATGGATATGGTTAATGAGCCGATAGCCTATTAACAACCAACTCTCAACTCTTGATTCATTCGGTCAGAGGCAGGAACAACACATCTTGAAAAATTCTATTGTGCGAGCGGCAACAATACTGGCGGCAATCTCTTTTTGTCTCCTAGGAAGGGGGTTGGCCGTTTCTCATGCGGCAGGTACGGCATGGGATGGCAAATGGGTTTCGGTCGGATCCGAGTCTGGCCCGGTCAGCCCTGCTCCGGATGCGTCGGCTGGAAAACAAAAGCCGACCAACTCGGCCGGCGAGAGCGATGATTTGGGCTTGCTCGACATGAATCTGGGCGAGTTGTCGAAGGTTCAGGTTCGGACAGGCCAGCCAACAAACCTGAATGCTCCCTCCACGGAGATCAGCGCGGCCGATATCGGCTTGAGTGATGCATCGACGACGGGAGGCCTTGCGCGTCTCGCGCCCAGCGTAAGCACGCGGAGGTTGTCGGGCATCAATCTCGATCCGCAGGTCCGCGGATACCATGCCGGGCAATTGGTCGCCACCGCCAACGGAATGAACGAAATCAAAACCAGGCTTGATATCGATTCGCTATTGAGCCAGATTGATCCGGGAATCGTCGAAAACATCACGGTGATAGACGGCCCTTACTCGTCGTTATATGGACCGGGCTTTGCTTTTTTGAACGTGGACCTATTGCCGGTGCCGCGATATCTGGATGGTTTGGAATCGCACCACAACACCTCGTTTCTGTACGGTACGAATGGTCAGACGCTTTACGTGCGTGAAAACGTGCTGGCCGGAGGCAAGGACTGGGGGGCGCGTTTCAGCTACGGATTGCGCCACGGCAACGACTATTCGACGGGCGGGTCCGATTCGTTTCGCATTCCGTCGAGCTATGAAAAATGGGACGGGTTATTTGCCGTCAGCGCGGATCTTTCCGATATCTCACGGCTGGAATTCGACTATATCCACTGCGAGATGAACAACGTTGAGTTGCCGGGCGTGGTGTACGACCTGAACAATTCGACAAACAACCAGTTCAATTTGACTTACACCGTGCAGCAGGATCCCAAGGGTCCAAAGGATCTGGTATGCCAGTCGTGGTTCCAGCAAACGAGATACCATGGAGACGCCTTGCACCCGTCAAAACAGGAGTCGCTGTACTATCAGTTTTTCACGTTGCCCGGCTACGATGAGTGGCCCGTGAACACGCAAGGCCGCGGATTCTCTGATTCGATGGGGACGCGTTTCTTGCGGACTTTCGGCGATCGCGATTCGGTCCAATTAACCGTCGGAATCGACTGGAGACGCTACAGGCAGTATTATCGAGAGGTGAACCTCAGCGAGGAGGGAGAGATCATTTTGGGGGGCGGCGACGTTTACGGCATCCCCCGCTCCCACATGGACGACTTTGGATTGTTGACCGAGGTGTTGCTTCCCTATTCGGATACGTTTTCCGTCACCGTCGGCGGGCGGCTCGACTACTGCAACACCTGGCTGAACCGCGACGATCCGGTTATCACGCAATTCGCCGATCCCTCGGAAGCCTATTACGCGCCAGGACTCAGCGAGCCGAGTAATTTGCTGGGCATGGCATACGTGACCACGAAAACAAAGCTCTCGGAACGGACGACGTTCAACACGGGTTATGCTTTCGCGATGCGGATGCCCGAACTGGCGGAACTCTACAGCGACGATCCCTGGGTTCCCTTCGCGCGATTCGGAAACAGCTACTATAGCGGATTGTCCGAGCTGCGTCCCGAAAAGGATCTGCAATTCGACGTGGGGCTGACAACGGTCGGGGAAAACGTCACCTACGGCGTCCGCGGGTTCTTTTCGCTCATCTGGGATTACATTATGCCCGTGCCGGGCTTCATCGATTATTCCCCGCCCGGTTTTATCGCCGCTCCAAGCGTGCTCGGACGCGATTTCAGTTACTTTGTGCCGGAGTGGCGGGAGGATCTGGTCACGGGCAATGTAAACGCCGACACGAATCAGGCGGGTTATCAATACATGAACATGAATCTGGCCACGCTCGGCGGGGGCGATCTTTTCTGCGAAGTGCGATGCCGGGAGTGGCTGTCCGTGTATGGCAGCATGGCCTACGTCCGAGGCACGAACTGGAATCCCGTCGTGTACCTCGCCGACGATTCCTGGGAGGCGGCCAACGGAACGCTCATACCCATCGGGCATAGGGAGGGACTCCCGTACATTTATCCGCTCAACGGCACCGTGGCGTTCCGGTTTCACGACGCGAATCGGGAACGCTGGCTGATGGAGTTTTCCTCGCGCTTGGTGGCCCATCAAACGAACGTGGCGGAGAGCTTGTCGGAAGTGCCAACGGCCGGATTCGCCGTGTTCGCGCTGCGGGGTTATTTCCAGCCCCGCCAGAACCTCCGTTTGACCGCCGCCATTGAAAACCTGTTCGACAAGTACTACGTCGAACCCGGCTCGCTGGCCATTATTGGTCCCGATGGCCTGCCCATATACATGCCGGAACCCGGCATCACCCTCAACTTGGGCCTCGACATGAGGTTCTGATGGGTGAATCCGCCAAACAGGGATGATGGGATGGATTCCACAAAACATCATCCGCTCAACCACGAGCCTGGCATGTGAAGGATGAGTGGCGCGATCCCATCGGATAACGCCGATGAAAATGGGGCTACGCGCTGACTGGCGTTTTATCCGCGACCTAGCGTGATCTAGCACCGTCAACGCCCGGCTGACCGCCCTGCATTGCCATTCGTGTTTTTTATCTTTCGCGTGCTCAGGTCAAAGTCCACCAGTGTCCGATCGGCCTTCGTGTAGCTGAATAAATCTTTGTTAGGGCTAAATCGCATTTTGCATTCTCGAAGATCCACGTTATCGGCCTTGTAAAGCAGCTTCGCCCGCCGTGGATCCTCCTCTCGGACGTCGTAAAGATAGAGGTAGTTCGCATCCGCAAGGGCCAGATGCCGGCCATCGTGCGAAATCACGCATGACCAGCCGTCCGGATAATTTCGGTCGTTTCGCAGATAGTATGCGGTCTGTTCCTTGCAAGTCCCGAAGCCGCTTCGCATTTTTCTTTGATCGCGACACCCGCGAACCATCTTGTCGAAATCCTGCCGCCAATCGGCCCGAAAATCGCGGGGCGTCTTGCCCGAGTAAAACCAATACCAGCTCCACCTGGTTTCCTCGCCATCCATCGAGGCGTCTTTTCGGAAGCGATCTTTCAAACCCTCGTCCGGCGGCACGACCAGGCCGTAGTAGGAATGGCCGTCGAGTGGCATTCCAAAAGCCAGGTAATGCATGGCGTCCGTGCGGACACGATCGGATCGGTCCGGCGTCTTTTTTCGTCCTTCGGCGACCCTCCGCTTGATCCGAGCGATCAGGTCGTCGGGATCGTAAATCAGATTTCCACGCATGTCGGCGGCCAAAAGAAAGCGATCCTCGAACGGCACGGGCCGATTGAGGTTGATGACCTGAAGGGTTTGCGCGGCGTTTTGCCCGAAGAAAACAAGACATCGATCGCCGGAACCCCACTCCTTCATGCGATCGATGCGATGTCCGGGGGATGGCAGCCGAATTTCCGAAGGGTAGGTCGATGGTTCCGAATAGACGGGCCGCAACAATTCGGGCGATGCACACGTGGCCCGTCCCAAACAAGAATTTTTAACGAGGTGGAGGTCCTTCACCTCGAAATCCTTGGTCTTTTTGAGAAGTTGATTCACGTAGATGGTGAATTCTCCCTTTTCCGAACAGACGTTAATCCTGCCGTCGACTATTGAGCCACTCGCATCGACCAACCATTCGAGTGAGTATTCGGTCCAGGCATAATTATAGTCGGCCTGGCTCGCCGATGCCAGCAGTCCCAGGTGCAAAACACTGCTGAGCATGGCGAAGCTGCCATAGGCGGAGAGTCTAACCATGACGATTCCCATTCTATCGATGAAACATGGTTTTTATCTCATTGATGCATGCAAGCACACATCCTACGCACGGTCGCTATTCGGATAGACGTTCTCCTCCGTGACGACGCGGTGGACGGGCCGGTCGTGGGCGAGAGTTGGAATCGCGTCGAATATCTGGCATTCAAACGCCGGCGCCACGAGAAACGTGTCGGGCCGAAGCTCGGCGAGCAGCCGGTCGTAATAACCCTTGCCCTGGCCGAGCCGGGCGCCGCGAACGTCGAAGGCCACCCCCGGCACGACGACCAGGTCCACGTCGGCCGGCGCGACGTGCCGGTCGGCCTGTTGACGCAGGGCGGGCCGCGGCTCCAGAATGTCATAGGTTCCCGGACTCAACTCCGAGTAGTCCGCCAGCCGGAACAACCGCAGGTCGTCGCCGACGCAATAGGGCACCACGACCTTCTTGGACCGGGCCCAAGCCTCGTCGATCAGCCAGCGCGTGCCGACCTCGCCGCCGAAGTCAACGTAGAGCAAGATTGCCCGTGCGGCTTCGAACTCGGCCAAGTCGACAATCCGCTCGCAGATTTGCCGACTCAAGACGTCCCTGTCCGGCTGAGCCAAGCGGCGGCGCCGGGCCTCGGCGCGAAGAGCTGTCTTGCGGGCTTTGACGTCGGAAAGGTCGTCCATTTTTTTACCGCGAAGGGCGCGGAGATCACGAAGGGAATTTGACCACGAAAGACACAAAATACGCGAAATATCGGCG
>JAFGAY010000264.1 GCA_016933425.1 Pirellulales bacterium | reverse complement strand
GAGGGAATTGGGCACTATGGCTTTGAGAAGCTGGCCCCCGGCAAGGTCAGGATGGTCTGCAAAAATCCGTATCCGTGCGATTTTGACCGGGGAATCATCGAAGCCATGGCGCAACGATTCCGGCCGCCCGGCTGCCTCTTCGTGAGCGTGCGCCACGACGACTCGGCGCCCTGCCGCAAAAAAACCGCCGATTCATGCACCTACTACGTGGAATGGTAAAGCCCCCCCTCACCCTTCACCCTTCACTCTTCACCCTTCACTCTTCACTCTTCACCCTTCACTCTTCACCCTTTTTTTCACTTAACCCAAGAAGTTGGGTCGCCGAACTCGGTCTTCAAGGCTTCAAGAAGCGTGCCTTGCTGGTCGCTGCCCGATCCGATTTCGTTTGCCTCGCTCGCGCGTTGGGCGGCGTATTGCTGATGTCGCTGATAGACGCCGCGCATCCAGCCGGGCTCCTTGATCGCGATCATGGTGAACAGCGCCAGCAGGGCGTAGGCGACCAAGTTGGGCAGGAATTGGTGGCCGAAGACTTTCATCCCGGTTCCGAACGAACTTTTTAGCCGCATTCGGCCCCGGTGCATCTGGATGCTGTAGATTTCGTCCAACAGCAGGTGCGACACGTAGCCGAGCACCACCCCGCCGGCTTTGTAGTAGCGCAAGTTGATATCCTCGCCCGAGGCGAGCAAAAACGCGATTTCACCGAAAATGACGGCTGCCGGCAAGCTGTGGAACATGCCGCGGTGGACGGTTACCTTTCTGACGAACGCCGAAATGCCAAAGCGAATGATCAGATAGGCGAATGCCCCGGCCAGAACAATAGTTTCGGTGGCCAGGTTGAACTTGCTGAGCCGGTCGACCAGCATCATCGGCACCACGGCGGCGGCGAACGCGATGCTCTCGCGCAACGGCCGGCCCGAGTCGCTGTCGACATCGGGCAACATGCCCGAGACGGCGCACAATCCGCCGGCCAGGACGCACGTCGGTGGCGCGACTTCGTAAAACCAATAGGCCGCTCCGCCGTAGCCGAGGCCCATGATCGTGCTGACCGTGAGATGCGTTTTGAAGCCTGCCATGATTTTCGTTCGGTTCTTGCGTCGAGATTGGAGTTTTGCCGGCCGGCCCTGGCGCGGCCCCTGCCCTGGCCCGTGCCCAAGCGGTCCCACAAGTCAGGCTTTTGTATCCGAGACGCCCGAGACGGCCAAGGGCAGTTTTTGCATTGGCATTTCCTGAACTCCGTGTTTTGCCTGAATTTCCACGTACACTGCGTCGGACTGCCATTTGTCGTTGGCGGGGGTCTGGCTATACTTCACTTCGCGTGACGAGTCGGCGGTTTTTTGATGACCTTCATTGGGTGGAGGCCGCTTCCTGACGGTCGCGGTTCGGTTTTTGGGAATTGAGAATTGGAGGATTCCCCGGGATGCAGTATTACGACATCTTCATGTTGGTCGTTCTCGTCGGCACGGTCCTTTTTGGATTCTGGAAGGGCATGGCGTGGCAAATTGCTTCGCTGGCCTCTGTGATTCTCAGCGCCGTCATGGCAATCCATTTCAGCCATCAGTTAGCGCCCATTTTCGGCGAACAGGCTCCCTGGAACCGGATCGTCGCCATGCTCGTGCTCTACGTGCTCACGGCGCTGGCTATTTGGCTCGTCTTCCGGCTCGTGGCCGGCATGATCGATCGAGTCAAGCTCAAGGAATTCGACCATCAGATCGGCGCCCTTTTTGGGCTGGCCAAGGGCATGCTCTGGTGCATCATCATCACGTTTTTCGTCGTGGGCCTCAGTGAATCGGCCCGGCAAACCGTGTTGGGTACGTACTCGGGCCGCTACATCGCCGTGCTGATCAAAAAGGCCGCGCCTGTGCTGCCCGAGGAAGTGACCAACGTGCTGGGCGCCTACATCGACGAGCTGGACAAGAAGCTCGACCCCAACACGCCGCCGGAGACGCCGGCCGGCGGACCGACGTCGCCGGGCATGGACTCGTTCGATATCGAGGCATTGGGCAAGGGCGTGATCGGCGATCTGAAAAAAGACGTCGATCAAGGCGACGATCAGTTGCGCAAAGGTCTCGAAGGGAAACTCGATCAGGTGCAGGATGGAGTAAAAAACGCGGTTGACGGGGCTCGAAAGCACGCGCGAAACCAGATCGAGAACCTCCCCAAGATGGGTGACGCGACAACGGATCAGGCCCAGGATCCCAAACAGGGCAGGGGGGGATGGGGATCTTGGTGGTAGGCCGCGAAGGGGTCTTTTTTGGGTGTGCCCATTGGACCGCGACGACGGTGGTCAAGCGATGTGATTCTGTCGAACGGATTCGTATGTTGGAGTAACATCGCGAGGTTCCCAGAATCGCGTCGATGCGCGTTTCGATACGAAATGGGTCGTGGCCGCACGGCGGCGTTTCGGCGTGCGGAAAACCCGGCGAGGGCGATCTTGGGCATTCGGGAAATGCAGGCGATTTTTGCCTTTCCGACCGAACATAAGAAACATTATCGGACGTTACGGAACGCTTGCATTCGCCCGGAAAACACCAACTGAAAACGGGCGAATCGGCACAGCGAGGGCTGCTTGTTTTTTGGTTGCCAAGGCACAGGGTGTCCGACCTACGGAATGGGTGGAAACCCATGAAACGGCATCCGGCGAAACCGAAACCGAAACCGAAACCGAATCAGAATCTCAAGCCGGCGCGCGAATTCCGGTTTGGTCTGGCGTGGACGGCGCGCGACTCGGCCGACTCGGCGCGCTAGTTCTTCTCCGGTTCCGTATTGATGCTGATCTTGGGAAGCGCCTTCTTGAGCGCGGCGACAGCCTCGGGAGAAACCCGGTTGTCGAGCAGCTCGAGCCGTCCGAGCGTCTGGATTTCGGCCAGCGACTTGAGCGACTCGTCGGTTACGTCGGTGCCGGAAAGCAGAAGCCAGGTCAGGTTGGGCAACGAAGCCAACTTTCGGACGCCTTGGTCGGCGACCTTGGTGTGGGACAGATTGACGATTTTCAGGCTGGGAATGGCCGCCAACGTTTCCATGCCGGCGTCGGTGACTTGCGTGCCGTCCAGGTGCAGCGCGGTGAGCTTTTCGAGGTTCCGCAGATGAACCAGCCCGGCGTCGGAGATCGCCGTGCCGTTCAGTTGCAACGAAGCCAATTCGGCCAGTTCGCTCAAATGGCGAAGCTGATCGTCGGTGAGATTGGTGTCGTTCAACTGGAGAGAACTGACCTTGGTCAACGCGGCGACGCGCGCGAGCAATTCGTCGTTTACGTCCTTGCCCATGAAATGGACGCTGGTGACGTGCTTGGCCGGAGTGGTCGGATCGGTAACCAGGATGAAGCCTTCTTTCCGGAGGGTCTCCGCGGCCTCCTTTTCCGATTGCTGACGGACTCCCTCCTGGACCGAGTCGACCCCGACGCTCAGCCCGACGATGATGGCCGCCCCCGCCGCTCCGAGGACAACCAGCAAAAGCAACCGCATTGGATTGAAGGCCTTCTTGTGCAAAGGGGGACCGGATTGAGAGGATGGCTGGTTTGTTGGGCTCGGGGTGGAGGATGAGGTCACGGTCGTCTCTCTTGCATGGGGTTGAAAAAAGTCGTGTTTGTGAAAAGGAGCCAACTCGGCGATCGCTGCCCATGGAAACCGAGGCAGACCGATGGGGCTTGCCGCGCTCGACCGGCCCAATCGGTTGCTTCACGTTCCGCAATCGAAAACGACTACGACTCCGCCATGGTGTTGGCGACCATGGGGGCGTCGGCCTCGCTGGTTCCTTCGAGGAATTGACCGAGCCGGCGGAACCTCCGGTATCGGGCATCGAGAAGCTCGGTGATCGGTTTGCCGACCAGTTCGCGCAACTGGCCGCGCAAGTAGAGTTTCACGTAGCTCGCCGCTAGGTGGGCATTGCGATGGGCGCCGCCCAGCGGTTCGGAGATCACGTCGTCGACCACGCCGAGGGCCAGCAGGTCCTTCGAGGTGATTTTCAGAGCCTCGGCGGCCTTTCTGCGATTTTCCTCGCCTCCGCCGCGCCAGAGAATGCCGGCGCATCCTTCGGGGCTGATTACCGAGTAGACCGAGTATTGGAGCATGGCGACGCGATCGCCCACCCCAATGCCCAAGGCGCCGCCGGATCCCCCTTCGCCGATCACGACGCAGATGATCGGCGTCGGCAACCGCGACATTTCGAACATCGACTGGGCGATGACCTGAGCCTGGCCGCGCTCTTCGGCCCCGATGCCCGGATAGGCGCCGGGCGTGTCGATCAAGCAGATGACCGGCAGGCCGAACTTGGCGGCCAGCTTCATTTTGGCCATGGCTTTGCGGTACCCCTCGGGATGGGCGCAACCGAAATAGCAGGTGTTGCGTTCCTTGAGATTCTTTCCCCGCTGGTGGCCGACGATCATGACTTTATAGTTGTCGAGCTTTGCCCAGCCCGTCCGGATCGCGCGGTCGTCGCCAAAAGTCTTGTCGCCGTGGAGTTCGACGAATTCGTCGAAAACCAGCTCGAGATAATCCGTGGTCATGGGCCGATTGAGATGGCGCGCCACGAGCACGGTTTCCATGGGGGTTAGCTTGGCGAAAACCTCCTTTTTCTTGGAGGTCAGCTCGCGTCGGAGCCGCGATAGCTCGTTTCGAGTTTCGGTCGATTGATCTGCGAGCCGGGCAAGCCGATCAATCCGTTCCTCAAGCTCGTAGATAGGCTGTTCGATCGAAAGTCGATGGTCGTTGGTGGCCATGCTGGTTACCTGGAATCTCGATTGAACCAAGGATTTGCCCGGTCGACGGTCCCGTCGCGCCCATGCGTCTTTTTTGATCGAGATGAGGGCGAGTTTGGATCGTGCATCACGATAATGGAATCATCCCGTAACGTTTCGGCAATCCTCAGGGGTATCCTTCTCCTCATAATTGTCGGCGTTTGACGGCTCTTTTCGCTAGATCCTTGGGGTGTTTGTCATGATAACCCTCGTTGCCGTGGGCACCTATCCCTCTGGGTTCTTGGAAGGCTCCCCCTCGACAGGTGGTTTTGGGGCCGTTTTGAACATGCGCGTCATCCGCACTTCGGTGAGAAAATCCACCACCGATTGGGGGCGTAACGAGGGTTTTTTCGACAGGGTTCGCCGTATCAGGTCGGCAAACTCCGGCGTAACGTTTCGGTTGGCGCTTTCCACCGTGGGTGGGGAGGAGTGCAAGTGCTTCAACAGCAATTCGTTGGGAGTGGATCCCGTGAAGGGCGTTTTGCCGGCCAGCATCTCGAAAACCGTGCAGCCCAGGCTATACAGGTCGGAACGCCCGTCGACCAAATTGCCGCGAATCTGCTCGGGCGACATGTAGCTCCGCGTTCCCTGCACCTTGCTCTTGGGGCCCAGGAACCGCGAAACGCCGCTCTTGATGCGTTGGGCTAGCGCGAAGTCGATCAACTTGAGTTCGCCCGAATCGGCCACCAGATAGTTGTCCGGCTTCACGTCGCGATGGATCCATCCCTCGCCGTGAAGATAGATGAGCGCCTCGCACATCTGTTCGATCAGCCTGGGGAACTGGTACTCGAACCGCTCGCGGTCGTAGCGCAGCCGGTGCTTCAAGTTGGGCGCGGCAAACCACTCCATGGCAAGATATGGCTCGTTTTTGCTGACGCCGAACTCGTACATCTGAATGAGCCGAGGGTGCGACAGCTTTTCGCCAACGACCCATTCGTTCTTCAGATAACCCAGGTGCTCGCGGTTGCGAAGGAACTCTTGCAGGAGAACCTTCAGGCCGCAAAGCTTGTTGTCGCCGTCGTGATAGGCTTGCCAAATACGGCTCGTTTGGCCCGTATTGACGACGTTCAACAATCGGTAAGGACCGAGATGACCGGGAGTCGCACTGCTAGCCAAGAGACGGGTCTCGTTCAACGATCACGCCCGGATTGATATGGCTTTGGGAATCCAGGCTAATGGGTGGTGCAAACACTCAAGTTTACCCGACCGGAGCCGTTTCGACAATGTAATAGATCACATAGATCACTTGGAGGGCCGCGCTCCGTCGTGGCCGCGCGTGACGAGCGGCTTGGCCACGAAGTATCACATCCCCCTCATGTGGGGATTTTTGGAAGGGCCTCGATTCACGCGCCGGTTCACTGCGCCAGAATTCGCTCGTAAACCTCTCGGATTCGCCGGGTCATGTGGTCGTGGCGAAATGGGTCGGTGAACCGGCGTCGCCCTTCGGCCCCCAGGCGCTCGCGGAGCCTGGGATCGGCGGCCAGTCGGAGAATGGCGTTGCGCATGGGTCCGATGCTCTGGGGTGGAATCAGATAGCCGGTCTCATCGGAGACGACCACCTCCCCTGCCCCGTCGACGTCGTAGCTAATCACGGGCCGGCCGGCGATCAAGGCTTGAGGTAGCACTCGTGCAAGGCCTTCGCGCAGGCTGGCGTGGACAACGATGTCCATCGCCGCCAGCAGTCCCGGGATTTCGTCGCGCTGGGCCAGGCCGAAAAACCGAAAGTAGTCGGTCAGTCCGGCCTCGGCGATTTGACGCTCGAAACGATCGCGGAGGACGCCTCCGCCGACCAACAGGAACCGAACGTCGGGATTTTGCCGGACGACCTCGCCGGCCGCGCGGATAACGTACTCGTGGCCCTTGAGATGGAAAAGCCTGGCGATCTTGCCGACGACGACGTGATGGTCGGCGTAGCCCAATTCGTCGCGCACGCGGCGCCGATGGCCGGCCGATTCGAGAAACGGCTCGACCTCCATGCCGCTGTGAATCGTGGTGAAGCATTCCGGCCGAGCGACCTGAGCGTCGACCATGAGCCGGGTCATGGCGTCGGCCACGCAGATCATGTGGTGGCATCGCCGGGCGGCCCAGCGTTCGCATGCGATGAAAAACCGTCGCGCCGCGGCGCTCTGGTACGGATGGAACGGCGCGCCGTGGACCGTGTGAACGACGGCCGGCACGCCGAGCGACCAGGCGGCCGCGCGACCCAGCAGACCCGCCTTGCCGCTGTGGGTGTGGACCACGTCGGGTTGAAACCGCCGGAGAATGCGTTTGATGGCCGCATAAGACGACGCATCGCGCCAGACGTGGATGGGCCGCTGCAACTGAGGAAGCAATTCCAACGGGATCCCCCCTGCCCTGGCCCGGGGCAACAAGTCGCCTTCGAGCCCCAGCGGCGGCCCGGTCACCAGCAGCACGTCGTCGCCGTGTTCGCGCAGCAGGTCCTCGCAGCACAGAACCGTGTTTTCCTGGGCTCCGCCGAGCATGAGTCGCGTGATGACGTGGATGATGCGCATTTCTCTAGTGTAGCTCGCGTGCATTCGGCGTGCCACCGGCTTTGTCGATAGTAGCATCGGGCCCATGGTAGGCCGGGTCGTGACCTTGTTTTCACCCAAGTTTTCTCGCGCAATATATCGGAGCAACAAGGGTTTTCGGCCCGGCCTACGTCTACCTATCCTATAAGCCGCGACGGAGCGCGGCCCTCCACCGGATGCCGCCAGGATCCGTTGCCGCGGCCTTTCTCTTCAACTCTCTTGACGGGGGTTTCTTCCTCCAAGACAATGGCGTTTGCCGTCTATTATTCTTGGTTTCATCCCACATATTTGCTTTCCCTTTTTCCCATCCAAGGATCGGCTCATGGCTGTTTCGCTGACTCCGCTGGATATTGTGATTTTTGTCGCGTTCATCGCGACGGTCGTTACCGTGGGGGTGCTAAAGAGCCGGCATGAAAGCGAAAGTGAATCGTATTTTCTGGCGGGTCGCGGCTTGACGGGCCTTTTGATCGGCATATCGCTGATCGCCGCCAACATTTCGACGGAGCAGTTCGTGGGGATGACCGGCCAGGCGGCCGACTATCAGGGCCTCGCGCCGGCCAGCTACGACTGGTTTCCCGCCATTTCCCTGGTGATCATCGCCTTCTTTTTGCTGCCGTATTTTCTTCGGGCGGGCATTTACACCATGCCCGAATTCCTTGAACGCCGGTACTCGCATTGGGCTCGGCTGATCATGGCCGCGTTTTCGGTTCCGGTGTTGGTGCTGTTGGTGGCGTGCGTCACCTATTCCGGCGCGTTGACGCTCCGGACGGCGTTTTCGGATCAGAAATTGCTGGGGATTCTCCCGGTCGATCTTCACACCGGATCGTGGTTGATTGGGCTGGTGGCCGCCGCTTATGTGGCCAGCGGTGGATTGAAGGCCTGCGCGTGGGCCGATTTGATCCAAGGCACGGCCTTGATCGTGGGAGGCGCGTTGATCACGTGGTTTGCGTTTTCGAAGCTCGCGGCGGCGCCAATCGCGGACTTGACGCCCGCCGGCGACGCGATTCCCGCACTCGCGCCCACGGCGGGAGCCTTGGAACGTTTTACTACGTTGAACGCTCCCAAGCTGCACCTTATCCTTCCGCGCGGCGACGCCAATCTTCCGTGGACGGCGCTGGTCGTCGGGTTGTGGATTCCGAACTTTTATTACTGGGGGCTCAACCAATACGTCACTCAACGAACGCTTGGCGCCCAGTCGTTGGCTGCAGGCCAAAAGGGGTTGGTGTTGGCGGCGTGGATTCAATTGATTCTGCCGTTGATACTGATTGTTCCCGGCATGATCGCGTATAATCTGTACAGCAAGGAGATGCGCACCCACGCCGCCGCGGACAATAGGCCGTCCTTGGAACGCTTCGAGACAATTCGCAACATGCCGCGGCCGCCCATGGAACTGTTCGATTTCGACCAGAGCTGGGAGCGGAGCCGGCCCGAGTTGGCCCGCGCCATGGCGACCCACAACGCGGCGATCCTGGCGAGAGCCGAGGCGGAAGAAACGGCGCCGGGCAACCTGGTTCATCATCGTTTGATCGGCCACAAATTCGACACGGCGTTCGCCGTGCTGATCAAAAACGTCCTGCCAGGCGGCTGGGGGCTTCATGGATTCGTCCTGGCGGCCTTGCTCGGCGCGGTGGTCAGCTCTCTTGCCGCGATGCTCAACGCCGCCTCCACCATTACGTCGCTCGACGTCTTCAAAAAATACGTGTTCCCTCGGGCCTCCGAGCGAAACGTCGTTTTCGTGGGGCGATTCTGCGTGGGAGTCTTTGTCGTCATCGGTTGCCTACTTGCTCCGATCCTCGGCAATCCAAATTACTTCAACAGCAGCATTTTCCGAAATATTCAGGAGTTGCAGGGGTACATTTCACCGGGCATCCTGGCCGTGTTTCTTTGCGGCTTGGTTTTGCGGCGCGCGCCGGCCTCGGCCGGTGTGGCCGGATTGCTGGCCAATCCGTTGATCTACGGGGCGATCACGTTCGTTTGGCCAGAGATCCCCTTTTTGGATAGAATGGCCGTTTGTTTCTTCGCGGTCTTGGCGTTGATGACGCTGATTCGTTTGATTCGTCCGTTGCCCGTGCCGGTCGAGTTCCGCACCCAAACGACGATCGATTTGACGTCGTCGCGCGTCGCTTTGTGGGCCGGCATTGTCGTGATGGGGCTTGCGATTCTGATGTACATACTATTTTGGTGAGGTTTATTCGATGAAACACCGCGATCGCGTGGCCATGGCGCTTCGGCACGAGGCGCCCGACCGTTGTCCGATGCAAATCAGCTTTACGCCCGAGTTCGCGGCGCGTCTGCGGCAGACGATGGGCAAGACGGCCGGCGCGGAGCACAATCCGCACGGGGGCGGCAATCCGTGCGACCTGGAAATCGAACTGGACGAAGACCTGTTGCTGACGAGCGTCGGCTGGGCCAATTCCTACTACCAGTCCGACCACGAGTACGTCGACGAGTGGGGCATCGCGTGGCGGCAGGCCGAATATTCGACGCCGTTCGGCAAGGGCCATTACACCGAGTTTCACTCCCCTCCCCTGGCCGACGACGACGCCATCGCGCGATACGTACCGCCCGACCCCAACCGGCCTGAACTTTACACGGAGGCCGAACGACTGATCCGCGAGCACGGTTCCGAATACTGGATCGTGGGCGTTACGGTGACGACGATTTTCGAGACGGCTTGGGCCTTGCGCGGGCTCGACGCTTTGATGGCCGATTTCGTCATGGATTTGGATCGGGCGGAGGCGGTGCTCGACATTCCCTATCGCTATCATCTGGCGGCAGCCAAGCGGCTGGTCGAACTGGGCGTCGACATGATCTGGGTGGGCGACGACGTGGGGACGCAAAACTCAATGATGATCTCACCCGGATTGTGGCGCAAGATTTTCAAGCCGCGCTGGGCCGAATTTTTCGCCGCGCTCAAGGCGATCAATCCCGCGGTCAAAACGGCCTATCACTCGGATGGGATGATCGAGCCGATCATTCCCGACCTGATCGAAGTCGGGCTCGACGTTCTCAATCCCGTGCAGCCGGCCTCGATGGATCCGGCGGCGCTGAAGCGGAAGTACGGCGAATCGCTATGCTTCTGGGGTTCGATCGACGAACAAAAGACGCTCCCCTTCGGCACGCCGGAGGACGTCCGCCGCGAGGTTCGCCAGCGCGTGGAAACCGTGGGAAAAAACGGCGGCCTGATCCTGGGCCCCACCCACCATGTGCAGCTCGACACCCCGCTGGAAAACTTTTGGGCGATGGTCGAGACGATCCGCCAGACGCCTTGCGGCGGGTAAAACGGTTGACTTCCGGCCGATGGGGCCCCCTGGAAGGTGGCCTTTGCCGATTCGTGGCGGGCATGTTGAAAGTTTTCTTGACAAGACCCGTTTTCGACCATTAGACTTGCCACTAGCGCCGGATTGCCGCTCCCCCGCCTTGGCGGACCGCGCTTTGCTTTTTCGACTTTCGCTCGATCCGGTTTCGGGGTCTTGCGAATCCAAAGTCGGGCGCGGCAATCGGGTAACGAAGGGCATGGTCTTGCTTGAGAATGGGGTTCGCAATGAAAACGGTTCTTCTGTCTACGTTTTGTGTTTTCTTCGCGTCAAGCGTCGCCATCGCGGAGAACGTCTGGCCGCCGTATTGGGCAGGCTGGGCTCGAACGGCGCACGCCGAATGGGACACCTGGACGGTCGACGTCAGTGGATACAGTTCGCCCGACGTTTGGTCTTCCAACCCGTCGTTGCCGTTCAATCCATACGCGTTTTTTGCCGGCGCATCCGTGCTGGAGGAATTCGAGGGAAGAACCAACGTCGTCGAACTCACGGGTGATTTGGAGGTTCAGTTCTGGTTGGATAATTTCGAGGGGGGGGAATCCAAAGAAGTCCAGATTCAAATCACCTACTATGTCGACCAGGACTTGGATCCGCAAGTTTTCCCGGGCTGGTATCTGCCGGGCGGAGAGGAAGTGGTCGCGTCGGAACTCGTCGACTCGACGACCCATGCCGACGGTTGGGTCACCGATCTTTGGACGATAACCATCGAGCCCAATCCGTCCGACGAATGGTTCGCCCTTTTTGCGCTCGATCGCGACACGAACCTGCAGCCGTTCTACCCTGCCCGCGTCGACCAGGTGGTCATCGACACGTGGTGCGTGCCCGAGCCTAGCGCCATGGTGCTTCTGGCCATGGGCGTTTTGTGCGCGGCATGCCGTCGCCGGGCCGTTCAAGCGTAATCGACTTGCACCAGGCAGAGTCCTTCGGGCGGAGCGGTCGGGCCGGCGCGGCGGCGGTCGGCCGATTCGAGCACGTCGCGGACCCAGCTTTCCCGCTCCGCACCGCGGCCCACCTCGACCAACGTGCCGGCGATCGCGCGAACCATGTTGTAGAGAAAGCCGTCGGCTTCGACTTCGAGTATGATGAAATGGTCCCGCGACGGCCGGCAGGAGGACAGTCCCGCATTTCGGTCGGCGTCGGCAGGCATGGCCGCGTTGGTTGGCCGAAAAACGGGACAGTCCCTTAGGCGGCGGACAAAGATGTCGCTGATCGTGCGGACGCTCGTTTTTCGCGGTGCGCCGCTCGTCTCGAAGCTCGAAAAATCGTGGGAGCCCAGGAGCGATTGGGCCGCGCGGTGCATCGACTCGGCGTCCAGTGCCCGGCCAAAATGCCAGCAGTAGGCGCGGCAAAAGACGTCGCGCGTGGGTCCGTCGTGAATCGTGTAGCGATAGCGCTTGCGCCGCGCGTCGCGGATGGGGTGAAAACGGGCGTCGACCTCGGCCACGTCGAGCACGGCCACGTCGCGCGGGAGCACCGCGTTCAGCGCCCGGCATAATTCGTCGGGAACCAACTTCGAGTGGGTCCGAAACGCGGCGACCTGGCCCAAGGCGTGAACGCCCGCGTCGGTTCGGCCGCTGGCCAGCGCGCGGACCGACTCGCCGGTGATTTGGCGAATAGCCGTTTCGAGCGTTTCCTGGAGCGTTGGCCTGTCCGGCTGCGATTGCCAGCCGGCGTAGGCGGTTCCGTCGTAGGCCAGGATCAGCTTGATGGCGCGCATGGCTCGATGGTCGACGTAGTTTTCTGCTTCATGCGTGGATATTCTCGCGGGCTTCCGCCCGCGGCTATTATAGGCGCGGCGCTTGGCGCGACCGCCCTGCCCTGCCCTGCCCTGTCCTGCCCTCCCCTCCCCTGATAGACCTTATGCCGGGTGTGAGGACGACGCGGCGCGGGCACGGAGCAATTCGGCGATCTGGACGGCGTTGGTGGCGGCGCCCTTGCGAAGGTTGTCGCTCACGCACCAGAACGCCAGCCCGTTGGGCGCGCTAATGTCCTCGCGAATCCGACCAATGAACACTTCATCGCGCTTATCGCAATTGATGGGCATCGGATAAACTTTCTTGTCCACGTCGTCCATCACGACGATGCCCGGCGTGGCGGCAAACAACTTGCGGGCCTCGTCGACCGTGATCTTTCGTTCGGTCTCGACGAGGATGCTCTCGCTGTGGCAGTTGGCCACCGGGACGCGGACGCAGGTCGGGCAGACCTGGATCGACTCGTCGCCGAGGATCTTCCGCGTTTCGTGGACCATTTTCATTTCTTCCGACGTGTAGCCCTTGTGTTTCGGCGAGCCGATCTGGGGAATGCAATTGAACGCGATTGGATGGGCGAAGCATTCGTAGCGGTAATCCTCGCCGGCCAATTGGGCCCGAGTGCCGCCGTCGAGGTCGCGACAGCCGGGCAGCCCCGCCCCGCTGGTCGCCTGATACGTGCTCACCACCACGCGGCGGATGCGTCCGGCGTCGTGCAGCGGCTTCATGGCCAGGACCATTTGCGTGGTCGAACAATTGGGGCTGGCGATAATGCCCTGGTGGTCGTCGACCGCGTCGGGGTTGACCTCGGGAATGACCAGCGGCACCGTCGGGTCCATTCGCCAATAGCCGCTTTCGTCGACCACCACGCAGCCGCGGCGGACCGCCTCGGGAATGAAATCCCGCGCCACTTCGTCGGGCGTGCTGCTGATGGCCAAATCGACGCTGTCGAAACATTCGGGACGAAGTTCCTCGACCGTGTAGGTCCGCCCGGTGAACTCCAGCGTCTTGCCGGCCGAACGACTCGAGGCCAAAAACGTGAAACGACCGGCCTCAAAGCGGCGCGATTCGAGCAACTGTCGGATGATGGTTCCCACGGCGCCGGTGGCGCCGACAACGGCAATCGAGTCGAACACGGGGCTCTCCTGAAGGAAGGTGCAAGAAGACGCTGCCTTGGGGGAAGACGGCCCCCGGGGGCTTGGGGTTCACCCGCGCGCCGCTTCGTGGGGCGGGGTCTCTCGGGCCGGCCGATTGACTGAAACCAAGGGAAATCCCGCCTGTTGGCCCCGCATTATACGTGTTGGCCGCGCGTCAGGCAACCGGTTCGGATGGCCGAATGCGGTAACGGATTAAGGTGGTATACGGTGGACAAAAAAGGCCCTCGCGCCGAACGTGATCGTCGGAGCGAGGGCCGTGGATGGATCAGTTCATAAGCCTTGGGTTATTGCTGGGCCGCGACCTGGTTGCTCGGCTGGCGATTGAAACCGAAGGCAACCCCTTCGTTGGCGCCGGCGGTGAGGTAGACCGTCTTCTCTTCTTCGGCGAGCATGCCGTTGCGGACCACTTCGGCGCGGATCTCATACTTGTAGGTCAGGCCTTTCTGGAGACCGTACGACACGTAGCGGCGGCGGCTACCCTCGGTGGTCGTCTCCTTGCCGTTGATGAACACCTTGGCGTTGGCCGGAACCCAAATGGTCAGCAGACCGCTGGTATGGCGCGTCGGCAGGTAGGTCGACGTGTCGCCTGGCACGGCGTTCTCGGCGCCGGAGGGCATGGCCGGCATGACTTGCTGCGTGCCGGGAGTTTCACTTTCGCTGGGCGCGAGGGTCGGCTGTTGCTCGGCCGGCGCGACCGTGGCGTCAACGGACACGCTGCCACAGCACGAACTGACGGTTGTCGTGCAGCATGGATCGCAATAGCAAGAATCCCAGCCGCAGCAGCCCCAGTAACCACAACTGTAACAGCCCGTGTAGCAACCTCCCCAGCAGCCGCCGCAATAGGGCGTGTAGCATGGGGTGTAACAGCACGAGACGTAGCAAGGCGCGCACCACGACGCATAGTACGGGGTGTAGTAAGAAACCGGCTGGTAGCACCCCCAACCCCAGCAAGCTTCGGACTGTGAAGCCGTGACCAACAAAGCAGCCACGACCAAGACGCCGATCACCATGAGTTTTCTGCTTGATCGTACCATTACACTCTCTCTCCATTTTTGAAAAACACGGGGACCTTAGGCTACGACTTCTCCCGTAGCTTACCAATCGTAGCACAAAATTCACGAGACTTAGGCAAGTTAGCCAGGGATCGACGTTGACCGAGGATCGGTTCACTTTTACATCTGTTCGGATTATATGGATTACAGCAAAATGGGAAATGGGGTGACATGGGAGGGGGGCAAATTGCCGGCAGCGACATACCTCCTATGGGGATGCACATTCTGGCGGTCGAAGATGAAAATGAGTACACTTTGCCTGGAGTCGGATGCGACTGGCGTTTCACCGGTGTCCTCCGCAAAATCGCTGGCAAGACACCTAAGGCGCCAACACAAGAAAACACGAGATCCTAGCGGCAAAACCATAGGGTGGGTTGAGTGCGGCGAGCCCCACCGGAATAAGCATCCACGGAGGCCATGCCCCGAGTGAAACGTTTTCCAGCCTGGACGAAAACGCTCCTAGCGGCTTCTTCCGCATGGTCGAGGCGATTGTGCCTTTCGATACTTATTCCCACCTTGCTGCTCGTGGGGCTGGGCTGGGCCGGCATCGCCCGGCACGAAACGCTCGCCCGCCTCGGCCATGGCCTGTTGTACCGGCAGATGGCCTGGTCCATGCTGGGGCTGTTCGTTCTTTTGGCGGCAACCTGGCCCGACTATCGAGTGCTCATTCGCTGGAGTTACCCGCTGTTCCTGCTCAGTCTGGCGCTTTTGGTCGCCGTCTATTTCTTTCCGCCGGTCAACAACGCCCGGCGGTGGATTCGGTTGGGGCCAATCGGTTTCCAGCCGTCGGAGTTCGCCAAGCTGGGTTACGTGCTGGCGTTGGCCTGCTGGTTGATGTACCGTGAAAACCAGCGGCGGTTGCGGGGACTGGTGATTCCCTTGGCGTTGACGTTGCTGCCGGTGCTTCTCGTGCTGCGCGAGCCCGACCTGGGGACGGCGCTGGTCTTTTTGCCCGTTTTTTTCGCCGTTGTTTTCACGGCCGGCGCCCGATGGCGCGACCTGTTGGTGCTGGTCATGTTGGGCGCGCTGACGGTGCCCATCCTATGGAGCCAGATGAGCGGCGAGCAGCGGTCGCGCGTCCGATCGTTGTTCGAGCAGACCGCGGCCGGCCAGTCGCCCAGCGATGAAGCCTATCATCTGCACCAGGCCAAGCAAGTCATGGCCCTGGGCGGCGTCTGGGGAAGCTGGATCGGCGGCGAACCGGTCGACGACGCGGGCGCCTACCGCCTGCCCGAGGCTCAGAGCGATTTCATCTTCTGCATGATCGGCGAGCGGTTCGGCTGGCCGGGCATTGCCGCGATGCTCGGGCTGTTCGCTTTTCTGGTCGGACGCGGGCTGGCAATCGCCGCGACGACCCGCGAGCCGTTCGGCCGCTTGCTGGTCGCCGGTGTGATGGCCTTGTTCGCCGTCGAGGTGCTCATCAACACGGGCATGACCGTCGGGCTGCTGCCGGTCACCGGTCTGTCGCTGCCGCTGGTCAGCCACGGGGGCTCGGGCCTGATCGTCCACTTGCTGATGATCGGCCTGGCGATGAACGTCGCGATGCACCCGGGCTACGAAATGGGCAAGGAGCCGTTTCGTTTCGTGGAGTGACGAAACAGTGATAAATTGTTACCAATCTGGTCAGCCGCCCCTGACAGCCGCGGGCGGAAGCCCTCGCGGTCCCCTGCCCTACTTGACCGCCTTGACCACGACGTTGTCGACCCAGAGTTCGCCCGTCGCGCCCAGCAAGCCGATGCGTAAAATGGCCTCGCGAGCATGTCGCGGGACGTTGAAAAAGACCATTTCGCGCTGCCAGTCGAACGTGCCGCGCCAGGGGCCCATATATTCCGCGCCTAGCATCTCGCGGTTGTGGTCGTAAAAGGCGATCATCAGCGCCGGCTGCTGGGTTTGGTTCTGGCCTGGGCGGATGTTGCGGGCCTTGAGGCTCAACGAGACCTCAATCCGGCGGACCCTGCGTCCATCGACGCCGAAACCTTGCAGCGCCTGCGACATTCGGCCGGGGTGCTTGTTCGAGAATTTCGCGTAGTGGTCGCCCAGCGGCGATTGGAGCGGGGCGCGGACCACATCGAGCTGGCGTTGATAGTACCACCCGCTGGGCCGCTTCGCCGGAGCGTCGTTCGCCGGTTTCTTGGCATTCGCGGTTTCGTCGTTTTCCTCGAGAAATTCCTCGAAGCTGCCGTTGACCAATTGCGGGTGGGCCGGGTCGGGCAAAACGCGGCGCTGGTCCTCGGCCTCGCCGGTCATCGGCACGAACAGAATCGGCATGAGCTTCTCGGTCTCGAGCTTGCCGTCGCGCTTGGTCAGCCGGTAAAGCGTCTGATCGTAGCGCTCGCCCACCGGAATGATCATCTGGCCGCCTTCGACCAACTGGTCGAATAACGCCCGGGGAACGTGCTCCGGCGAGCAGGTGACGATGATCTTGTCGAAGGGGGCGTGCTCAGGCCAGCCCTCATAGCCGTCGCCCATTTTGACGTGAACGTTCGCGTAGCCCAGGTGCTCGATCGCCTTGGCCGCCTTGCGCGCCAGCGGCTCGACGATTTCGATGGTGTAGACGTCGCGGACTAGCGGGCTGAGCACGGCCGCCTGGTAGCCGCTGCCCGTGCCGATTTCCAGCACGCGATCGGTCGGCCGGGGGCGAAGCTGTTCGGTCATGTAGGCCACGACGAACGGCGACGAAATCGTCTGACCGTTGCCGATCGGCAGCGCCATGTCGAAGTAGGCAAAGCGCCGCTGGGCCGTCGGCACGAACTCGTGCCGCGGCGTGTCGCGCATCGCCTGAATCACCCGGGCGTCCTTCACCCCCGCAGCCACAATCTCGCTGTCGACCATCTGGTTGCGCGCCTCGCGCATCTCGGCGGGCTCGCCGGCCGGCAGTGCCGAGGCGGCGAAAATCACCGCCAACCAGATTCCGACGGCAACGATTTGGAGCAAAATACGATTCATCGTGACATGTTATCTTGTCGTTCCCGAATTTTCCCCACCGCGAGGCATCACCTCTATTGTACCTTATGGGACAAGATGGCGCTCGGAATAGCGCACCTTGCGATAAAAGCCGATAAACATTACGGTTGCTGCGTGTTCTGCGACACTTCAGCCAAATGGTGAATGTTCTTGCCAGCCGTCGGGCCTGAAAGACGTTTTTCGGGGGCTGGCATTTCAACGCCGCGCGGGCGCGGCGGCTAACTTTTTTCGTGAAGGCAACCGTCAAGTGATTACGCTCGGCAACTGAAAAACGTTCCTTTCCCCTCTACACATGATTCCGCAGCGCCAGTTCCTTGGGGTGGGGATTCAGGTAAACCTGGTCGCGGAGATACGGCACGTCGAGCATTCGGACGTAGTGGTTGACCAGCGTCAGGGGGACCACCAATGGAACGTAGCCCCGGTGGTAGTCCTCGATTCTTTCCAGAAGCTCCTCGCGCGAGGGCCGGTCGATCTCGTCGCGGAAGAAACCGACGATATGGTGCAGGACGTTCGTGTTTTTGCGCGTCGTGGCGATTGCGGCCAGCGCCGTCATGAACGCCGATTCGTATTCGTCGCGGAGCTGGGCTCGGGGAATCGACTTGGCCGACGCGACCATGCGGCCCAACCGCTGATAGGCCGCCGGCGAATGGGCCAGGAGCAGGAACTTGTGCCGTGTGTGAAAATCGACCAATCGGCCGATCGAAAACCGCCCGGCGAAAAGCTCCTTCAACCGGCGGTAGGCGAAGACGCGCTCGACCCAGTTTTCGCGCAACGGCGGGTCGTGCAGCCGGCCTTCTTCCTCGACCGGCAAATTGGGCAATTGGGCGAGCAACTCCTCGGCGAACAGACCCACGCCGTCGCGCCGCGGCGCTCCCCGGGCCTGATGAACCTTTACGCGCTCCATGCCGCAACTGGGCGACTGTTTTTTAAGCAAATAGCCGCAAAGATCCTCGCCGGCCAACTCGCGGACCCGGCGCCGGGCGTAGTCGCGCATTCGCTCGGTCAGATCGTCGCCGCGCTGGGGCATGACCAGCCGCACCTCGTCGTCCGGTCGTTCGAGCCGGATCGTGGGGCGGGGAACGCCCAGCCCGATGGCGACCTCGGGGCACGACGGAACCCACTCGAACCAGCGGCCGAGCGTTCCGGTGATGAAGGGGTCGTGTTTATGGCCGCCGTCGTAGCGGACGCATTCGCCCAGCAGGCACGTCGAAATGCCGATGCGGATGGGGCGTTCGGCGGAATCGTCGGCTTCCATGGAATTCCCTCATGAAAGAAAGGGCGGATTGGTCGCTCTATTATGGGTTGCGAATCGCGGCTGATCAAGCCGTGGGCCCCCTGGTCTGGGGTTTGCAGGAAGCCGCGTTTGCGTCAGACTGGGGCCATGATGGTGGACCCGACACAATGGCCCGTCGACTGGCATCGTATCGAACGTGAGCGGCGCCGCGCGCCGACGGCCGTCGATTCGCGCGTGCGGCTTCGGGCGTGTTGGATTCTGTTTTTGGTTTTCTTGGCGGTCGTTTTTGGGCGAGTGGTTCATTTGGAGATGACCCAGGGGACCGCGTTTCGCCGGGCGGCGGCCGAACCGTTCGTCGCGGAATCGCGCGTTCCCACGACTCGCGGCCGAATTGTCTCGCGCGACGGCGCGGTGTTGGCCCGGGACGAGCAAGTGTCGTGCCTGGCCGTCGATTATCGCTATCTCGAAGACCCCCCCGACGCGGCCTGGCTCCGCGCGTTGGCCCGGCGACGACTGCCGCGCGACCAGCGTCGCGACTTCCAGCGGCTGGTCGAGGAGGAAAACCGCATTCACCGGGAACATCGCCGGGCGCAACGGCGGCTCGCCGAGCTTTGCGGTCTTTCCTTCGCCCAGTGGAATCGTCGCGCCGCCGAATTACAGGCCCGCGTCGAACGCATCGCCCAAAGCGTGAACCGGCGGCAACAAGAAGAGTACGAGCGTCGCCGCCGGGCCGAGCCGCCAAACCAGACGTTCTTCGACCGATGGTTTGGCACGACCGAGGAAAAACCACCCGAGCGAATCGTGATTCGCGAACAGCGCGACTACCACGTCATGGCCGAGGACGTGCCGGCGGAGGCCGTGGCCCAGATCGAAAATCATCCCGATCGTTACCCGGGCGTGCGATTCGTCCGCCGCACCCGCCGAACGTATCCGGCCGGCTCGCTGGCGGCCCACGTCGTGGGCTACCTGGGGCTCATCGCGCGGGAAGAAACCGGGACCGACCAGCGCGGGACGCTTGTGCCCGGCGAGCGCGGGGGACGCGACGGCGTCGAACGCCAATACGACGTCCGGCTCCACGGCCGGCCGGGACGACTGGTCGAAAAGACCAATCGCGAAGGCCGAGTTGTTTCGAGCGAGTGGCTCGCGCGGCCCCGGCCGGGCGGCGACGTCGTGCTGACGCTCGACGCAAGGCTTCAACAGACGGCCGAAACGCTGCTGGACGATGCCCTGGCCCGGCGCAAACTGACCGGGGCGAAGCCGGAGCTGGCCGGCGGGGCGGTTCTGGTAATGGACGTCGCCTCGGGCGCGATCCTGGCGGCCGCCTCGGCCCCGCGATTCGATCCGAACGGGTTCAGTCGTGAAACCTCGAACCAGGCGGCGGCGGTTCTCGGCGACCCGGCAAAACCGCTGTTCCATCGGGCGATTCAAATGGCCATTGCGCCGGGATCGCTCTGGAAAGTGCTTTCGGCCGTGGCCCTGGTCGAGTCGGGCCGTGTCGACCCGCGCGAGTCGTTCTATTGCCGGGGCTATCTCGAACGGCCCGACGAGTTGCGGTGCCAGATTTACCGCCGGCACGAGCGGGGCCATGGCGAGGTTACGTTGGCCGACGCCCTGGCGGTGAGTTGCAACGTCTACTTCTTTCACCACGCGGGCCTTTCCGGGCCGGGACCGATCATCGACTGGGCAAGGCGTTTTGAGCTTGATCGGACGACGGGGATCGATCTGTCGGGCGAGGCGGCCGGCCGCGTGCCGACGCCCGAAACGCTTCCCGCGCTGGAACGACACGCCTGGCGCATCGGCGACACGCGGCGGCTGGCCGTCGGCCAAGGTTCGGTGACCATGACGCCGCTGGGAGCCGCGCGGCTGATGGCGGCCGTCGCCAACGGCGGCCGGCTGGTCGCGCCCCACGTCGTCCGGTGGGCCAATGCGCCCGGGCCGCGGCCGATCGCCGGGCTGCACCCGGCCACGCTCGCGACGATCGGCCGAGGGCTGCGCATGGCCGTCGAATCGACCCGGGGTACGGCCTATCCGACCGTTTTCAACGAGTCGGTCGCGGTGGCCGGCAAGACGGGCACGGCCGAGACGGGCGACGACCGGTCGGACCATGCCTGGTTCGCCGGCTACGCGCCGGCCGACCGGCCGCGCGTGGCGATGGTGGTCGTGCTGGCCCACTCGGGCGACGGCGGCGAGGCGGCCGGTCCCGTGGCCCAGCGGCTTGTTCTACGAATGAAACGGCTCGGACTACTCGACGAACCGTGAGAGCGCGATCGTCGGGTCACAATCCGGCCTACGGTTTTTCCGCGCCGGATGGAATTTGGTTGAAGGCGTCCGGCGGCAGGGCGTCGGTCGGCATGGGCAGGTTCGACGTGCCGGGCTTGGACTTGTCGTCCTCGGCGACCTTCTTCGCGAGGATGTCGCCGCGGCCCAGGTGGATCTTGTCGTAGACGCTTTCCGAGATGACGTAATACCAGTCGGCGAATCGGGCGTTCAGCTCGGCGACTTTCTTTTTGCCCTCGGCGATTTTCGCATCGTATTCGTCTTGCTCGCGTTGGTTTTCCTTCTCGATGCGCTGGCGTTGTTTTTCAAGATCGGCCTTATCGCCGGCTTCGGGTTTTGCCGCGTCCTCGGCCGGCGGGTCGGTTTTCGGCGGTTCGTCTTCCTTTTTCGGGGTTTCGGCGGCGTCTTGGTTCGTCGCTTCGGTCGGCAAGGGTTGCAGCTTGGGCTTGGTAATCGGCGACGGATTGAACGCAACGGATACAAACAGATAGCGATTCACCCCGTGGTCGTCGGTTTCCTTGCCGTCTTCCGTCTTGGCGGCTCCTCCGTCCGAACCGGCGATTCCGCCGAAACGCAGGATGTATTCCACCCCGTCCTGCATGAGCACCCGGGTCTCGCCTTCGTTGGAAAATATGCCCACCTTGCCTTCGACGGTGGCTGGGAAGAAGCCGCGTTGCATGAGCGACATTTTGGCCTCGGGATCGTCGAAAAACGATTTGTCGGCGGCCAGTTCCGCGCTGAGTCCTGCCGGCTTGCGCGCCACGTCGACGATTTTCAGGTCGCTTAAGGCCGTTTGCATGGCGTCGAGCCGCTGGGTGTTAAGCTCCTCGTCGGCCGCGAGCTTGACGTCTTCCCATTGACCTTCGCGGTTGAAAGCGCGATTGGCCAGCAGCTTCCATTTCGGATCGGCCGATCCATCGTAACCGAGCTTGAATTCGTCGCTCAACAGAACCTGGCCCTGGAGCTCGTCGATCGAATAATCCTCGATGTAGATTTCGCGCAGATCCCACGGGTTGAGTTTCAAGAGGTCTTTTTCGATCCAGTCGCCGAAATCGGTCGAAAGTTCCTTGGTGCCGAGCTTCACCGTCAGGACGACGTCCTGACCGGCGCGGCGAACGTAGCGAGAGCCCGGACTCTCCTCGACCTCCTTGCCGACGATCATCGAGACGAGCGTCTTGTCCTTGTCGCCCTTCATGACGACCTTCATGCCGACGCCGGGCGTGCCGGGCGCCAGGTCCTTGTCCGTCGGGTCGATCACGCTGTAGAGCGCGTGGTCGGCCCGCTTGTCGCCGGCCACGCCGATGATCTTCAGATCGATCAACTCCGTGGCCGCCGCGGCCAGATGGGCTTTGGCGTCGGCCGGGTAGTTCTCGTGCGAAGGAATCGACCAGATTCCGTCGACCTGTGCGACTTTGAATTCCGTCCGGTCGCCCGTCTGCTCGTTGTAGTGGACGATTTCGAGGCTGGTCGCGGCCAAGGGATCCTTGAAGTCGGGAAACAGGAGCGTTCCCTGCAAGGAACCGAGCAATTCGTCCTCGCCAAGCCGGGCTTTCGGCCCAAGGAGCCAACCGGTGGCGAAAGTCAACGCGGCCAATACGACGGCGATCAGAAGGAAAACGACGGTTCGGAGATTCTCGTTCATTTTCGTGAAATTCCAGATATTCGTGGGCAAGGAACGCCCGGGACTATTCTTGTGGGTTATCGCTGCCGGGCGCGGATGGCTTTTTCGCGTTCGCGGGCGTGGGTTTTTTCGCTCGTCCAGCGGCGGAAGAAGACGAACACGCCCAACAACAGCGGCGGCACCGGCGCCAGGAACCAGGCGTAGAGCTTATAGCGGACGCGAACCTTCGAGACGGCGTTCTTTTCGTCGATGCGCGCGCGGCGAATTTCGCGGTCGCGCTGGCGCTCCAACTGCTCGATCTTGGCGTTGACCCGTTTTTCGCCCGCCTGCTGGACGATCTCGATGCGCCGGGCGATTTCCATGAGGTCCATGTTCTTGGCCCGCATCTCCTTCTCGATTTCGCGGACCCGCTCGTTAAGCTGCTCCTGCTCCTCGCGGATGGCGTCTTGATATTTTTCGGTGCTTTTGGTGATGGCCTTGGCCAATTGGTCGCGGGCATCCTTGGTCTGCTCGTCGATCCGCGCCAACGGTCGGTGGACGGGCCGCCGGTTGCGGATCGCGATGAACCGGTTGTCGCCGGCCAGCGAGTCGAGCACGTTCAATATGAAGGTGACGTTGTCGAAATCAAAATGAATTCCCAGGTCCGGGTTGTCGCCTTGCTCGCGGATCGTGAAGAAGGCGGGCGAAAGCATGTCGATGTCGCCCACGAGCACGACGTTGATTTTCGACGTTTTCGGCTTCGGCGGCGGCTGGTCGTCGTCGCCCTCGGTCTCGGGCGCGGGCGTTTCGACCTCGCCGCGGATTCGCGCGGCCAGAATGTACGCGTCGCCGGTGAATTTCGACTGGCGATTGGGATTAAGCCCGCCCGAGGGTCCGAACGGCGTCATGCGCATCAGGTCGTTGACCTGAACGGTGCCCGTCTGAGTTCCCGTTTCGATCAACGGCTCGACGTTCAGTTTCGAGGAGTTCAGGCCGGTGATCGCGCCGGGGAAGGGAAACAGAACCTGCTGGAGGCCCTGGCTCGTCGGATCGTCGCGGTTGAACGGCTGCTCGGCGCAGGCCTTGTTGATAAAAACGAACTCGGGCTGCTCGTCGAACTGCGTGACTCGCGGAAAGGGGTTGAATTTTTGCTGGACGACCGCGTCGCCGAGAAAATCGACGCCTAACAGCCCCCAGAGCTTTTTGATGTCGCCCTGGGGCGGCGATTGCTGACCCATCATCATGCCCATTCCGCCGGGCGCGCGGCGGCGCTGGCTCGTGCCGGTCACGCCGGCCAAAAGCGGCGCGGGATCCTCGAAAATGGCCGTCGGCAGCCCCGCCTGGACCGCCGCGACGAAGTGGTCCATCTGCTCGGGGCCGAGCGTGGACGGCTGGACGGCCAGCAGCACGTCGTAGTCGGCCGCGTCGATCGGCTGCGAGGCGTCTACCTGAACCACCTTATATTGTTTTTCCAACTCGTCGATCACCGGCCAGTTACGCCCGGCCGACATGGTTTGCATGTCGAACTGGCCGTACAGCCGGGCGTCGGTCGTGAGGATGCCGACCCGCTTACGTTTTTCCTCGAGTACGGTGCAGACCGACCGGATCAGTTCATACTCGACGGGAATCCCGCGGTCGATGAACGGAATGGTCACCGAATTGAGCCCCGAGCGAACGCGGACGCCCAGGAAAACCTGCCTCACGCTGAGACTTCCGCCCTCGCGGTCGAGGACCTCGCGGGGCGCGATGCCGTAGCCCTCGGCCAGGACGGCCTCTTCGGTGTCCTCGGCGGTCGGAATGATCCGCGAGACGATGTTGCCGTGGGCCAGTGCCGTCATTTCGCGGATCGTGCTTTCAATATTCTTGCGCGTCGGCACGTAGCCCTGGGGGACGTCGGGGCTGAGAAACGCCTCGATCACCACCGGACGGTCGCTTTTCAGATCGCCGAGCAACTGTCGCGTCTCGCCGGCCAATCGCGTGAGTTGGCCGGCGGTCAGGTCGGCCCGGGTCTCGGCGCGCCGCGCCCAAACGACCACGCAGGCGGCGATGACCACCAACGCCAGGGTGCGAACTAGATAGTGCAGGCCCATCGCCAGCCGGCCCCGCCGGCCCCAGTGACGCGAGCCGATCAGAACCATGCAGACGTAAAAAGCCACGACAACCACGGCAAGAAAGAAGACCGCGCCGAGCAAACTGAGCGTGCCCCGGCCGGGAGCCGTCAAACTGTCGTTAATCTCGGCGAGCATGGGCGTCAAATCGCCGAAAAGGCCCGAAACGTGCATCGAAACGATTGCCAACGCGATCAGGATCGCCAGCGGCACGTACAACGCCGTGCCCAACAACCACGCGAGCGTGAGATTGCGCGTCAAAAACGACGCCACCATGCCGAGGCCAATCGCCGGCAAACCCATCAGCCAATAGCCAAGAAACGTCGACGCAAACAGGCCGACGTCGATCGCGGGCCGCAGCGCGAAACCCGTGCCCGGGCTGGCCAACTGGTTGAGCAAATAATAGCACGGCACGACGGCGAACAACAGCGAAACCGTGTAGATCGCCGCGGCCGAGAGATACTTGGCCAGAACGATGTCGAAATCGCTACCGGGCATCGTCAGGAGCAGCTCGTCGGTCCCGTCGCGCCGCTCGCCGGCCCAGAGCCCCATCGTAATGGCCGGGATCAGCAGCAGCATCGTGAACGGATAGACCGAGCTGAGCACGTCGAGATTCGCCAGGTTCGTGTTATAGATCGGATCGAGCCCGAAGGTGATTCCGACGCTGAAAAACACGAAAAAGAAAATGAACACGTAGCCGGTGACGCTCGAAAAGAAGCTGGCGAAGTTTCGGGCGAAAATGGCACGCAGAAGATTGCAGTTCATGGCTGGCGATGGGGATATGAGATTTGAGATTTGAAATTTGAGATCTGAAATTTGAGATTCGGGATTTGGGATCCGTGATTATGGTCCTATGCGGTCGCGGCGCCGGTGAGTTCGCGGAAGCGGACGTCCAACGGTTTGTCGGCGGCGAATTGCTTGATCGGGCCGTCGAAAATCAGGCAGCCTTCGTCGATGAACAGCACCCGATCGGCCATCGCCTCGACTTCCTGCATGACGTGGGTCGACAGGAGGATCGTCTTGCTCTCGCCCAGCCGGCGGATCGTCTCGCGGACTTCGTGGATCTGGTTCGGGTCGAGGCCCGCGGTCGGCTCGTCGAGGATAAGCACTTCGGGCTCGTGCAGCAGCACGTGGGCCATGCCGACGCGCTGCCGATAGCCGCGCGATAGCTTGCCGATCGGCTTGGCCATGACGTTGGCCAACGCGCATTGCTCGACGACCTGGGCAATCCGCTCGCGCCGCCGCACGCCGGCCAGCCCCCGGGCCGTGGCAAAGAAGTTCAACAAGGCGCGGGGCGTCATGTCGGGATACAACGGCCCGTTTTCCGGCAAATAGCCGAGCACTTGGGAGCCGGCGTCCCGGTCGACCGCCATGTTGTGGCCGGCGATTCGGGCGACGCCGGCCGAAGGGGCCAGGTAGCCGGTCAGCAGCTTCATCGTCGTGCTCTTGCCGGCTCCGTTGGGACCCAGGAAAGCGACCACCTCGCCTTGGTGGACCTGGAACGAGACGTTTTCGATCGCCACGAAGTCGCCGAACGACTTCGAGAGGCCTTGGGCCTCGATCATGGCACGCCGGGCGGGCGTTTCGCTGGCGACGGGTTTCGACGGGGTAGAGCCACTCATGAAAACTGCTCCCGGGGGAAGGAACCGAGGATGCTCAAGGGATGTGTGTCATCGGAGGGCCCGTCGGACGCGGCCACCGACGGAGTTTTGCATTGTAATGGGACCGCCTTACGTGTCAACAGGGGTTTGGCGATAACCACCAAGAGGGGCCGGAGCCGGGAAGGACCACTCCAGCGCGCCGATCGGCCCGTGTGCGTGGGTACGCGGTCATGCGACGTTTGGTTCGGACGCCGCCGCGCACTAGCGTTCTTCGTCGCGCCGGCAGTAGCTGTGGCGGTTCCAGCGCTCGTCGTCCTGGCCCGGAAAATCGGTCCGCGCGTGGCAGCCGCGGCTTTCCTCGCGGACCAGGGCCGATCGGGTCATCAGCCTGGCGACGCACAGCATGTTCTGGAGTTCCCAACCGCTCGGGTCGGAGAACTGCCGATCCAGGACGTAGCGGCACCAGTGGTCGAGCGTTTCGGCCGCCTCGGCCAGACCGTCGCGATCGCGGCGCACCCCGACGTTGCGCCACATGAGGCTCTTGAGCGAATTGCGAATGTCGGCCAGGTCCAGCGGTTCGCTGCCCGGCTCGAGCGGCTGATTTTCGAGCCGCACGGCGCGAAAATCGTCGATCAGCTCGCCGGCCTTCGCCGAGGCCTCGACGCCCGCGTGAACGCCGAAAACCAGGGCCTCGAGTAGACTGTTCGAGGCCAGCCGGTTCGCGCCGTGCAGCCCGGTCGAGGCCACCTCGCCGACGGCCCAAAGCGACGGCACCGTCGTGCGACCCTCCGAATCGACCGTGACGCCGCCGACCATGTAATGGGCGCCAGGCCGGACCGGAATGCGATCCTTCGTTACGTCGAGGTCGAAATCGTGGCACAACGCCACCAAGGCGGGAAACCGCTCGGCGACCAGACGAGGGTCGAGATGGCTCAGCTCCAGGTAGACGTTCGGGTACTTGGTTTTTTCCATCTGGGTGACGATCGCGTGGCTCACGACGTCGCGCGGGGCTAGCTCGGCCCGGTCGTCGTAGTCGGGCATGAACCGGTGGCCGTTCCGGTCGACCAGGTGGGCTCCCTCGCCGCGGATGGCCTCGGTGATCAAGTGGCGACTGCTGCCGGCGATGTAGAGCATCGTGGGGTGGAACTGCATGAACTCCATGTCGCGCAGCTCCGCGCCCACCCGATAGGCCAGCGCCAACCCGTCGCCCGTGGCGACCTCGGGATTCGTCGTTTCGCGATAGAGCTGGCCGGCCCCGCCGGTCGCCAGCACGGTTTGCTTGGCCCAGACAAGCGTTTTGCCGTGGCGCGGATTCCAGACGAGCGCCCCGCGGCAAGCCCCTTCGTGGCTGAGCAGATCGAGGACGAACGTGTCTTGCCAGAGGGCCACGTTCGGCGCCTGGATCGCCCGATTGGCCACGACGCGCATGATTTCCTTGCCCGTGGCGTCGCCCCGGGCGTGGGCAATGCGGTTTCGTCCGTGGCCCCCTTCGCGTCCCAGGGCCAGCCGCACGCCCGAGCGGTCGAAGTCGGTTCCCCAGGCGATCAGTTCGCCGATGCGTTCGGCCGACTCGCGAATGACTTGTTCGACGACGCCCCGATCGCACAAACTGCCGCCGGCGGCCATCGTGTCGTCGACATGGTCCTCGAGCCGGTCGTCGGGCGAGAGCACGCCGGCGATGCCTCCCTGGGCCATGGCGCTGCTGGAAAGCGACAGACCGTCCTTCGTCACGACCAGCACCGACAAATCGCGCCGCGCGGCCAGCGCCGTCCGCAGGCCCGCCAACCCCGAACCGATCACCAAAATGTCGGTAAAAAAATGGGGCACGTGCTTCGGATGAAACGGCACGAGATAACGCGGAGTACGTCCTCGCGAGAGCATGGTCTTGGGTGGTCCTGAGTGAAAACCGGGGAATGGCCGGCCGAGGAGCCGGTGGAGTCCATTGTACGGGACCGAAACCCAAGGGTCGAGGGGCGGGCCGAGAAGTCGAGGGGTGAGTCAAGAGACGATGCGGCAACGATTTATGACGCTTTATGACGCTCCGCGGCAAAATGCGGCTCTGGCGGCGTGCTCTGTAATGGTGGCTCTGGCGACACGCCCTGCAAGGGCGCGGTGGAATTGCCGAATAGACTGTTTCCACGGACAGACTCGACCGAATTCCCCCGTGCGTGAAGATTTGGGATGGGCCGTCAATGATCCACAAATCACGTTTCCATTAACCGCGAAGGGCACGAAGAGCACGAAGTGAAATGGCAATATGACTCAATAGCCGTGAGTTCGGCCCATTTTTTTACTTTCCTTCGAGGGCTTCGTGTTTTTCGTGGTTCCACAAAAGAATCTTTGAAACTG
>JAFGAY010000263.1 GCA_016933425.1 Pirellulales bacterium | reverse complement strand
TTTGTGACTCCCATGTGAGAGGCCCTTCAACCCCGCAGGGGAAAACCCCCGCGGTTTGGGCTCTTTCCTTTTCGCTCGCCGCTACTGAGGAAATCGATTTTTCTTTCTTTTCCAACGGTTACTGAGATGTTTCAGTTCGCCGCGTTTGCCACGCAAGCCTATGTATTCAGCTTGCGTCAGTTCAGGAATCCCGGGATCAACACTCGTTTGACAATTCCCCCGGGCTTATCGCAGTCTTCCACGCCTTTCAAAGCCTCCTGACACCAAGACATCCCCCATGTGCCCTTAGTAGCTTGGCCACATGAATCCAACACTCGAAAGCATTGTCTCCATGAGGTTCGCCACCGCATCGCGCTTTCTGCCGGCGCAGAGCCGGCGGATCGCGCGCGATCCAAGTAACGATTGCTCATTTGCGACGACCTCGCCGGCAAAGCCGGTCCGGACGCCGCGTCTAAAGGCTCTCAGATGAAACTTCCCCGGATGGGCTGGACAAGCCAACTCCACCCGGTGTCGTTACACCTTTAAGATGCCACTTAAATCACAACCAAATTGTCAAAGATCTTCTCGGCAACCTCCCCCACATTGGAGGGCTGTGTGCCTTGCTGTCCGTTCGACAGGGCTCGAATTCCCTCGGACTCCTTGGGAACCCGTGCCGTGTCGAACTACCCAGTCGGGCGGCCATTTCCATGGCCGAGCCTCTTACTATAGCGGTCCTCGCCAGAGCTGTCAAAGGGCAAAGGGGCCGAATTTCAAAAATTTTTTTTCCCGCGTCCCCATCGCCTTGAAACGACGTTGGTCAGCCAAGAACGGTCTCGATTATATCGGCCGTCCGTTCGCTGACAAGCCACCCATTCTCGTCGAAACTCGCCTTGGCAACAAGGTAAAAAAAACGGGTTGCTTTTTGGACACGGTTTTGTGATGGCGTGGAAGTTTTCGTGGCTGGCGTTGCGGTCATCCGCCAATTACTTCAAAAGAACATGCGTGGCGTCCCGGGGTTTCCGTCTCATGGGAACGGTTTTCGCGACAGAGTGTTGCCTAGGCATCGCAGCGACGCTGGACAGGATCATTCCGGCCATGCTCCCCAGGTTAGAGGGTGTTGGCTTTTTTTAGGCTGTATCGCCGGGGGAATGTCGGTCGCTCTCGACCATGCCAGAACGTATAATGTCCCGGCAGAGTGGAGAAACGGGGCGTTCCCTTCGCGGATTGACGGCGAGGTAAATACGTGGACGACCATCGACTCGAAATCGATCGCCTGAACGCCGAACTCGCGGAAACCCGCGCCCGGCTGGCTTCGTTCGAGGCGGGCAGCGTTGTCCGGCAGAAGCAATTCGAGGATGCGCTCGAATCCTGGCAACAGACGTATCGAGAGATTTTCAACGCCGCGATGACGGCCATCTGCGTCCACGAAATTCCCTCAGGCACGATTCTCGACGCGAACCAGGCGATGCTCGATTTGTTTGGCGTCTCGCGCGAGGAGGTTCTGGATCCGGCGTTCTGGAACCAGGCTGTTGTCGGACCACCCCACGACGCGGCCGCGGCCGTTGCGCTGATCAACAAGGCGGCGGCCGAGGGCCCTCAAACCGTTCAGTGGCCCGTCCGGCGAAAGAACGGCGAGGAATTCTGGATCGAAGTGACGTTGAAGCAAGCGGTCATCGGAGGGATGTCGTGCGTTATTTCCCTTTCCAGCGACGTTACCGACCGCCGCCGTGCCGAGCAGGAATGGATCGAAAACCAACGCAAACTATCGGCCGCGATGTCGATCGCGAAACTTGGCTATTGGGAATACGACGTCGCGAGCGACCTGTTCACCTTCGACGACCATTTCTACGCGATATTCCGCACCACGGCCGAGAAGGTGGGCGGCTACACGATGTCGCCGGCCCGCTACGCGGAATTATTCATGTATCCCGACGACGCGCATGGTCTCGATAGGGAGATGCATGTCGCGCTTGCCACCAAGGATCCGAATTATTGCGGCCACGCCGAGCATCGCATCGTTTACGCCGATGGCGAGGTGGGCCACATCGCGGTTCGCTATTTCGTCATCAAGGACGACCAGGGCCGAACCGTCAAGACCTACGGAGCCAATCAGGACATCACCGATCGGAAGCGGGCCGAGGAGGCGCTTCGGGCCTCGGAACAAAACTACCGCGAGCTGTTCAACGCGACCATGAGCGCGATCTTTGTTCACGAGATCCCCTCGGGGCGAATCCTCGACGTGAACCAAACGATGCTCGACATGTTCGGAGCGACCTACGAGGAGGCGGTCGGATCGACGGTCGAGGACATCAGCGTCGGAACGCCTCCCTACTCGCAGCGGGAGGCCGTCTCGCTGATCAACAAGGCCGCCACGGAAGGTCCGCAGCAGTTCGAGTGGCTTTCCCGTAAAAAAAACGGCCAGAATTTTTGGGCCCAGGTGACGCTGAAACGAGTCGTGGTGGGAGGCGTTCCTCGCGTCCTCGGCTTGGTCGACGACATTACCGATCGGAAGGAAGCAAGGCAGCGGCTGCTGCACGAACGAGAGACGCTTCGGGCGTTGCTCGAGGCCCAGGAGCGGGAGCGGCGGTTGATCGCCTATGAAATCCACGACGGCCTGGCCCAGCACTTGGCCGCTGCGGCCATGTACTGCAGCACCTTCGAGCAACTCCGCGACAGCGCGCCCGACGACTCGATGAAGTCGCACGAGGCGGGCGCCCTCATGCTTCAAAAAGCACTTGCCGAGGCCCGGCGCCTGATCGGGGGCTTGCGTCCGGCGGTGCTCGACGAGTCGGGATTGGTCGCCGCCGTGGAAAATCTTGTTTCGGACGTCGGATCGAGGGAAGGAATCGACATCGAGTTCCTTCGCGACGTCCGTTTCGAGCGGCTCGACCACGCCACGGAAAACTCGCTATACCGAATCGCCCAAGAAAGCCTCACCAATGCCGCTCGCTACAGCGGCGCCCAAAAAATGCGAGTGCAACTCCTCCAACAGCCGGATCGACTGATTCTAGAAATCCAGGACTGGGGATGCGGCTTCGATCCGGCCAACGTTGCCCAGGAGTGCTTCGGCTTGAAGGGCATCCGCGAACGGGCCAGCGTTCTCGGCGGCATGGCCACGATCGACAGCTCGCCGGGAAAGGGAACGCGAATCCACGTCGAACTGCCCGTGGCAGACAAAAACACGGCGTTCAAGCCCGACGCATGATGGGCCAACGGCACTGAAACGGGCTTTATGTTCGGCAATCGTGCAAGGCATTGCGGGATAAACGGTCCAACTGCCGCTTCCAGTTTATGAACTACGTCCCAAACCGAGCCCCGACCGTGAGGGAGGGTGTGAAGAGCGCTAAAGCAGCAGATAGACAATCACGGCGACCACGCAACCAACAAGAATGAGCGTCAACCAGCCCGGTTTCCGGTTGCGTTCGGTCGCCGTAACGGCCGTGAACAAGTCGGTTCCGGCCGCGACGTGGGAAAGAAGTTCGTTTTCGCGTTCGTCCATAGTCAGTAGTTCCAAGATATGTCCCCATGGCGTAGGCCGGGTCGTGACCCGGCGAAAATCACTGACTTTGAGCGGGCTTGCGGCGACAGCCCAAAATTCAACCCAGCGGCGTCGGAAACAGGTGGTAACGCTTCGTTCAAGAAACAGCATACCCCCGTATTTCCCGAGGAAAACGAGGGTTTGCCATACTGTACGTTCGTATCTGTGGGCGATGAGGGACTCGAACCCCCGACATCCACGGTGTAAACGTG
>JAFGAY010000036.1 GCA_016933425.1 Pirellulales bacterium | reverse complement strand
TATCCATTTTGCTCATAACCTCGCACGAATCGCGTGCTTGGGCAAGGTGCGATGGCGTCCGATTCCGATTCTGACGGTTTCGGCTTCTGACGGTTTCGGCCACGCAAAATGTTCCAACTTTGATCCCACATGAGAAGGGGAGACTACGATGACGTTTTCCACACGCTCGCTGTGCGCCGTCTTAATATTCCTCGTGGTGCTTTCGTGGAGCGTCGCGGCGTCGGCGGTTGAGGGGATATTCACGGATTCGGGTTATTTTGGGATCCGCGGCGTCATCGACCAGAGCACTGCCTTGGTGGGACAGCGGCTCGGGGGAAACGGCAACAAGGGGGACGTTCAGGTTTACAACGCCGCGGAAACCGAGTGGCAATGGTCGGCTTCACTGGCAAGCCTCGTGCCGGCCGACGCTTTGTCGGCCGGGGCCGAGTTCGGCGCCGGCGTGCTGGCCATCGACGGCAATACGGCCTTGGTCGGCGCCTATCGCAACGCGGTGGATGGCCTGACTCAGGCTGGCAGCGTTTTTCTTTTCTCGCGAGTCGAAAACGAGTGGTGTTACGAAAGCCAATGGAATCAGCCCATTCCGTTGGGCGGGGTGTCCACGCCAAACTCCCTGTTTGGCATTGCCGGCGGACTGGATGGCGATCGGGCGATTGTCGTCGCGGCCGGTTCGAATAGCGTTTATGCCTATGAGCGCTGCGAGGGGGTTTGGGGCCACGGGTACATGCTCGTTGGCGGCGATCTTGACACGCCCACCGCGGCGGCGATCAGTGGCCAGGTCGCCGCTGTTGGAACGTTTCTCGGCGATGGTCACGTCGACGTTTGGCGAAACGACGGCGAGGCGTGGAACCACGAAGCTCGGATCGTCAATCCGACGGTCGGAAGTCTATTTGGAACGGACGTCAGCATCTCGGGCAGCACGATGGTCGTTTCGGCGCGGAAGCAAGCCGTGGGCGACTACCAGGAATCCGGGGCTGTTTACGTTTATCACTACGACCAGGACGCAACTCAGTGGCTTTTGGAGCAGATGATCGAGCATCCCGAGCCGGCGGCCGGCGACGAGTTCGGTTATAGCGTGGCGATCGAGGGAAATCGCCTGGTTGTCGGCGCTCCCCGCCGCGACGAAGGCGAAGGCGAAGACACGCTCCATGACGTCGGCGCCGCTTATGTTTTCGAGCGAACCGACGCGATCTGGACCCAGGTCGACAAATGGACCTTGGCCAGTCCGGTCGACGGCCGATGGTTCGGCGAATCGGTCTCGGTCGATGAATGGTCGATGTTGGTCGGCGGCTCGGGTAAAACGACCGAGGAAGCCCTTGGAGAAGGAATGGTCCGGCTCGAAGGATCCGTGGGTGTTTTTATCCCGGGCGACGCCAATCGCGACGGCGTTGTCGACGAGGACGACGCGGAAACCTTGTCGAAACACTGGGGAGAAAGCGACGCTTCGTGGTCGATGGGCGACTTCAACGACGACGGCAAAGTCAACGCGGCGGACGCGGCAATCCTCGCCGCTCATTGGCAAGGCGGCGGCCATGAATCGGTCGAGGTGCCCGAGCCGGGCGTTGTTGCCCTGTTTCTCGGCGGATTTCTCGCGCTGGCCGCGGCCCGGCGACAATCTGCTTGATCGCGTGCGGCCAAGAACGACTCCGATACGGAAGTCGGGTTATAGGGATTCGTCGCGGTCCTAGCGGTCCCACCAATAATTCGTGGGGACTCGTCTTTAGAAGGCATCCGATGGTCGCGAACCACGTGCAGAATCCGGGCTAATCCGGAGGACCTTCTCGTTCTCCGTGAGCTATATTGAAGAAACGCGCGACGCCCTCCGGGCGTTCCAGGCGTAAACTCGACGTGGCCAGAATGATTCCTCGATTGCGTGGAACGGCCTCATCGGATCCAACGATCGCCGATGCCGTCGAGAGCGCAAGCATACTCAACTGAAGAAAGGAGCACAGCGTGGCCAAGTCAGACAACAACACCCCCAATGAGAATCCCGAGGTCCAGGCCAACGCGGAAACCCCCGCCGCGACCTCGCAACCGGCTCAGCAGCGACCCCAGATCGAGATCGACGACAGCAAGGCCAGTGCCGCGTATGCGAATTTCTGCCGCGTCACGGGCACGCCCGAGGAGTTGATTCTTGATTTTGGGTTGAATCCTCAACCGTTTGGGATTCCGCGAGAGCCGATTCCGATATCGCATCGGTTGATCGTCAATTTTTACACGGCGAAGCGGATGTTGCAGGCGCTTTCGCTGACGATTCAACGCCAGGAAGCGACCTTCGGCGTTCTTGAGACGGACGTTCAGAAGCGCGTCATGCCGGCCGCTCGGCGAGCCGCCCCGCAACCCCAGGCGTGAACCCAAACCGGAACCTCCGGTCCATTCCACCCGTAGCCAATGCATCACGGATCGCGTGCCTCGGCGCGCGATCCGTGTTTGCGTCTTGACGGCCCGGGGTTCGGTGTTCTTCAGGGAGTCTGGCCTTGCGAGAAAAGGGCGATGGCTCATAATGGACCGCATTCTTGCTTCATCCCGACCCAGGCCACGAAGGAGCCCCCATGGAACCGCAAGCTTTCGAGTTGTTTAAGAACGTCCTCAAAACGCCCAGTCCATCCGGTTATGAGTCGCCGCTTCAGTCGGTGGTTCGGGACTACGTGGGGCGGTTTGCCGACGAGGTTTCGACGGACGTGCACGGCAACGTCATCGCGGTGAAAAATCCCGGCGCGCCCGTGCGGCTCATGTTGGCGGGCCACTGCGACCAGATTGGTTTGATTGTCCAACACGTCGACGAAAACGGTTTCGTTTATCTTCAGCCCATCGGCGGCTGGGATCCCGTCGTGTTGGTCGGCCAGCGGATGACGGTTTGGGCCGCGGACGGGCCGGTCTTCGGCGTCATTGCGCGTAAGCCCATCCACTTGCTCACCGACGAGGAACGCGCGAAGCCGCCGAAGATGAAGGACCTTTGGCTTGACATCGGCGCCTCCAACAAGGAAGAAGCGGAAAAGATGGTTCGCGTCGGCGATCCGGTCACCGTCGAACTGGAGTACCGCGAAATGCCCAACCGCCGCGTTGTTTCGCCGGCGATGGACGACAAGTGCGGCATGTGGGTTGTGATCGAGGCGATGCGCCGCGCCGATCGAGCCAATCTTAATTGCGCGATATACGCCGTTTCGACCGTCCAGGAAGAGCTTGGGTTGCGCGGCGCGCAGACCAGCGGTTTTGGCATAGATCCGCACGTCGGCATTGCGGTCGACGTGACATTCGCCACCGATTGCCCCACGATCGAGAAGAAAGAAGAAGGCGACGTTGGTCTCGGCCGGGGTCCGGTCATCTACCGAGGGCCGAATTTCAATCCCAAGGTCGTTCGCCAACTGGTCGAGGCGGCCGAAGCGGCCGGGTTGCCGTATCAGATGGCCGCCGCCGGCAAACCGCCGGGAACCGACGCCCGGATTATTCAAGTCACCCGCGCGGGCGTGGCCACCGGTCTGCTGAGCATACCCAACCGATACATGCACAGCCCGGTCGAGTTGATTTGCCTGGACGACATTGATCGAGCGGCTGATCTTCTGGCTCGATTCGCCGAGCGGATTCCGGCCGACGTCGACTATACGCCGTAGCGACGGGGTCGCAAGCCAAAAGCTTCTTTAGCCATTGCCCCGATTGGCCGTTTTGCCATGCACGCTTGGGATGTCATGGTTTCCATGGGATGGTTTTCATAAAAAGTTG
>JAFGAY010000262.1 GCA_016933425.1 Pirellulales bacterium | reverse complement strand
TCTGCCTCCCTACCTTGAAACACAGCGGATTTGTGTAGATACTATTGGGCAGAGCCAGTGGCACACTTCAACAGTGGCGCCCAGCCGTCGTAGGTGGCCGTAAAGCCGTTGGCCGGATCGGCCGGTTACCGATACGGCTAAAATAGTTCTGACCCCTTTTTCTGACCGGTGGTCCATGACTGCGGGCGTCGGAGGATCCGGCTTTGCCGGCGAGTGCATTTATCCTAGATATTGTTGGAGTTCGCGGTTGGCTTGGTTTTCGTCCCAGCCCAGGGCGTCGGCGACCCAGGGGAGTATTTGCCGCGCGATTCGGGGATGGTCGGGATGGTAGTATCGCCAAAACGTTCGCCGGACCATAACGTCGTCGAGGTGGCGTGCCCATTCGGCGTTACAGTAATGTCGCACGGTGGTTTCGGTGACGGGAGGTGGGACGACGGCGCTGACCTGGTCGGTTTGGGTGTGGTTTAGAAGAGGTTCGACAGCGGTGCGGCACTGGCGGGCGGCCATACCGGCATGGGCGACTAGCCGATCGACCGTATTTTCGGCCATCAGTCGATAGGTGGTCAATTTACCGCCGGTGACGTCCCACCAGTCGGGTTTGCCCATCCGAATTTCGTGGCGGCGCGAGATATCGGAGGGAGCGCCGTTTCGATCGGCGACGAGCGGTCGGAGGCCGGCCCAGGTGCTGATGAGGTCGTTGGTGGTAATATGCGCGTCGGCGAACAAGGCATTGACGACGCTGAGGATGTATTGGACGTCGTCATGCTCGCACTGAACGTCCTCGATCCGGCCCGAGTAGTCGGTATCGGTGGTTCCCAGGATTACCCGCTCACCCCAGGGAATGCCGAAGAGGATGCGCGAGCCCTCGGTCAAGACGACGGCATCGGGAATGGGGAGGCGTCGGCGGTCGATTACCAGGTGGACGCCCTTGGTCAGTCGCAAGTGGGTCCGGCTGAGGGGAAGTTTGTCCGACCAGGGCCCCGTGGCGTTGACCACGGCCTTGGCGCGGATCTCGCGTATTTCGCTCGTCTCGCGGTTTTGGGTTTGGCAGTGCCACAAACCGTCGCGGCGCTGGGCGTCGAGGAATTGGACGTTGTTGGCGACCAGCGCCCCTGCATTGACGGCCGAGCGCAGGGTGTCGATTACCAGCCGTGCGTCGTTGGTGAGACCGTCATAGTAGCGCACCGCGCCCGTAATTCCATCGCGAGAGAGATAGGGGAGTAGTTCAAAGGTATGCCGGCGGTTCAGGGTGGTTGATTTGCCGAGATTGCGCCGCCCGCAGAGGAGGTCGTAAATCTTCACGCCGATGCTTAGTTTCCAGCGTGCCCACTGCCAGCCGCGCCGTGTTGGAAAGATGAAGGCCAGCGGTTCGGCAAGGTGTGGCGCGATGCGGTGGATAATGCGTTTTTCCTTGCTTGCTTCGTGGACGAGTCGGAGATAGCCCTGGGCAAGATAGCGCAGGCCGCCGTGCAGAAGGTGGCTCGATCGGCTGCTTGTTCCGTAGGCGAAATCGTATTGCTCAACCAGCCCGACGCGCAATCCGCGCATCGCCGCATCGCGCGCCACGCCCGAGCCGACGATGCCGCCGCCGATGACCAGTAGGTCGAGTGGGCGCTCGGACAGGTTGCCGAGCGTGGCTTGTCGGGCCAAGTTTGGGTGCAATGCTTCAGCCATGGTTTCTCATCCATTCCTTGTTCAATAAACGCCCGAACGCCGTAAGATCGTCGACGATCAGGTTGGGTGGATTCGGGCAGGCGGCGGCTTCATCGGCCGTTGCCTCGCCGGTTAACACGAGCACGCCGAGCGCCCCGATGCTTTTGGCCATGGCCATGTCGGTATAGAGGCGGTCGCCCACCATGGCCAGTTCGTCGGGCGTCAGCGAGTGGCGTGCGGTGCTTCGCATTGCCACCATGATAATATCAGCATCACTCGCATATTGTAAATATAAAGTCACATGCTGTGGCACCATGCATATCGCTCCGAAGCCGTTCTTCTTCCATCAAATAACGACTTACGACCGAAAAATCTCATCTGCTGTAGAAGACGGGTCATACACGCTTGCCGGAAGGACACGAACTACCCGACGGAAGAAAAATGGCCGGGGAATCGGGGGCGGGAAGGCGGGTCGTCCTTTTGGACACCGAATGCCGGGCAAAGGCGCATGGCCAGGTCACGCGATCCGCCTGAAACACGATCTGCCGAGCCACCCAGTCATGGCTCTCGGCCAGCACCGCGTCGCAAAGCGATCGTTCCAGCGCCGTGCCGCGCGTATCGTTCTCCGTCTCGCCGGCAAGAAACGCCGCCCCGCTTTGCTCCATCGCGGCGACCGCGGCCGACGGGGCACTAACGAATCGCCAATCATCCGGGAACAAGGGATCGCTGTCCGAATAGATCATCGGTTCCGAGTCGGTATGTTTGTGCCGGTAGGCCGCGGCAAAGTAGGATAGGTCGCCCAGCCCCACCTCGCCGTTCAAATCGAAATCGCAAGCGTACGTATGACTCGATCCAGCCTCGCCCACCGTGTGCCGATAGGCAGCCGCGAAGAACGATAGGTCACCCAGCCCCACCTCGCCGTTGTTGTCGACGTCGTACATCACGGGCCAAAGCTCGGTCGTCGGCGCGGGGCCCAGCTCGACGTCGGCCGCCACGTCGCCGGCCAGCGCGACCTGACCGCCGGCCAGTTCAACGCCGCACGGGGCCGCCGAAACGTACTGCTCGGGAACAACCAACACGCCGGCCGCGTCGCCCGGCAGAAGGGAGTCGAACTCGACGCGGGCCAACAGAACGTAGCGGTCGTCGCTGACGCCGGTAGCCGCCGTGGCGGCGCCCAGGCCATGAATCACGCCAACCGCATCATCGATGGTCGCGGTTTGGTTCTCGGTAAACGCCGGTCCGTACTCGATCCTCTTAGGCGAGAAGCAGCTCGTGTCGTAGAACAAATCAACGACGGCCGACGCCACGCTCAGCGTGTCCGATTCGGGCGTGCTGATCCAGATTTCGACCCAATAGGAGGCCCACTCGTCGAGCCAGTCGACGCTATCGGGCAGTGTGTCAGTCTCGCCGTCGGTTCCTGTCGCGGTCCGTTCGGCAACGATCACCGCGGAGATATCAACCGACGATGCCGCGTTGCTATTTATGACACGAATTCCGCATTCACAGGATGCTCCTGTATTGTCCATCAACACATAGGTGAACGTTGCTTCGCGACCAAACGTCTCGTCCGGGCTGAAGACAAGCTGATCCTCAGTCTGGAGAAGTGTTCCGTGAGTTGTGAAGAGGCTTCTGCAGGTGACGAGAGATATCGTGTGGCCCGACAAACCATGATCTACGTTCGCAAGGTCGCTGATTGCGATCGTGACAGGATCATCGTTCTCGACGTTGATGGTCGTCCAGACCTGTGGCTCCACGACGGAGCCGGTAACGTCCAGGCTGAGGGCTGCTATCGCAGGATCATTTGTGGAGAACTCGATGGACATTTGTTTCTGGCCGGCGCGACTGCCGACGAACGTGACAACGATCTGGGATTGGCCGCCACTCGGTATGGACAGGCCGTCACCGTGAAGAGAAGTGCCATCGTGACCGACAACCGCAACCTGAAAGGCTGATAGGTCGTTCGTGTATTGGGTGATGTCTGCAATCTCGAGCGCCGCGGTACCTTGGTTCTCGATCGTGAAAACACACACTTCGGTCTCGGTTGTGTCCGTTGCACGCGTCGCGAAGACCGCAGCCGTCTCATTGATGACAAGGCAGGGTTCGGTTACGACTGCAATCGCTGTTGCATTGTATTGTATGCTGGACACATGGTACTCATCGGTTATCTCTGCATACAGATAGTACGTATCGCTTGCGATGTCTTTGGGGATCGTAAGGTAGGGGACGTCGGACACGCCTAGCCAGTCCGAGATAGGCACGCCATCGGCCCCAGTCTTATCCGTGTCCAGAAAAAACCGAACGCTCGGCATCGAATCAGAGTCGTGAAGCGTATAATCGATCGACAAGGGGGCCGTTCCACCGCCGGAAACGGCGTCGAACGAAAACGTGGGAGCCGCGTTCTCGGCATACAACGACCGCGTCACCGTTCCAGTCACACCGCTGAGTTCGACGGTCCAGAGATCCACCGTCTCCGGATCGCTTTGCACGGCGAAGACGCGCCGGCGCGACGTGCACAGTATTTCGACAAGCTCAATGTCGCTGCGAGTCGAGATGTCGTCCTCCGTGATTCGTGTCCCGTCGGGCAGGATGAGAGCCGCCCGCGCGTTTGGGACATCGTTTTCCCATTCGACAAACAACATCGTGGTTGAGGAACCGTTCGCGTCGGATGCTGCCTCCATCGCGGATATCCCGCAGGCGGCCTCCGTCGAAGGTGACCAGGGCCCGAAGCCGAACTTGACGTCATATTCGCCATCGAGGTAGAGGTCGAATCCGACGACGAACACCTTGTGGAAAAAAGAGGTTTCCACCTTCACGTAGATGTGGTCATTGCCGAAATTGCCATCATTGTTGCAGAAGATGCCTCCTATCCCGGATCCGAGGATGCTGCCGCCGATGGTTGGGATTTCATCGGGTATTGAAATCGTGGCGGAACCCTGCGCGGAAAAGGTGTAAACGCCCCCGATTGCCCTCGCGACGATGTTGGCGGCAAATCCTCCCATAAGTCCGTAAAGGACGTCCAGCGTCGCGCTGCCGTGCAAAAGGCCCTTGCTCCAATCGTATGACAGTTCTCCCGTGCCGTGGATAATGGACTCGTCAAGGACGCTGAGTTCACCACTCATTTCGAACTTATCGCGATCCGCGGATACTTCTCCATTAAGGGAAGCGAGGGAGAATTCATAGCGCTCCCCTCGCAGGTTTTCGACGACGAAGTTGTTGGGGAATGTGACTTCGAATTCCGGTCCATAGGAAAATCCAATTCCACCGCAAACCGTCAAGGGATTGGGATCGCTTTCGGCGAAATGTTCGACAGCCGCGCTGATTTCCTGCAGGAAGATACCATAAGGCAAAGGCTCCTGGATTCCCTCGGCGTAGGCGCCCAGCGTCGTCAGCTCACCGCCGGCCACCCCGACCTGAACGCCGATGATAAGAGGTTTCAAGTCAAGTCCAACGCCGACGGTGGGAAATTTCAGCCCGGCTTTGATTTCCAGGCTTCCAGTAGCGATATTGTGCCAGTCAATTTCGACGTTTCGCAACTCCCAGCCGCTGTGTAGATAAATCGAGTCGATGACGAGATTCGTTGTCTTGGGATCGACTTCCAGAAATTCGTAGATCGCTGCCCCGAGCTCCCGACGTGCATCTTCCGTCGTCTTGCGGAAGAAGAGCTTGGCGGGGAGATACTTCACGTTGTCGTTATACCATTCCCCAAGGCCGTCCACTATATCGCCCGCGATGAGGGTGGCTTGTGCACCCGCCAGACAGGAAACGTATTCCAGGTCGTCATAGAAAAACCAATCCCCGGAGAGTTCTTCGACGCTGATGTTCTCGACCGTGAAGTTCTCAGCAGCTGTCGGCCGTTTCAGGCCGTTGCATTCCTTTACTTCGACGGGACGTCTGTGCTTCGCGAGCGGATTCCAATCGTCGTAGGAGTAGAGGTTGACCGTGCCTTGAATGAACGCTTCGCCGGCCAGGCTGACAACATCTCCATTGACCACCGAGTGGACAACGCCTTCACAAAGGCTCGAAACGAAGCTCTTGGCTTCGTCCTCTCCGATGCCGGGTGAGTTGTAGGTGTAAACGTGGCCTATTTGTATTCCCAATGCCGAAGTGAGATCGACGGCGAACCACTGGGCCAAGGCTCCACCCAGCGAGTGGCCAATAAGGTCGACCGTTTCGCCGACATACTGTTCAACCCACGAGACAACCTCGCTCTTGTAACTGACGAACTTGTCGTATCCGATACCTTCAGGATTCAGATCCGTGAAGATCGAAGCCAGCCTGTCTTCCCAGTTGCTCACGTTGGTTCCTCGGAAGACGAGGATAGGATCCCTCCGAGACGGGCTTGACGTCTCAGATCGCACTAGGCCGATCGTGTAGAAACCCGCTCCGGAAATCACCTCGTCGACGACGTAGTCACCGTAGCCAATGGACTGAGGATTGGTGCTGTCGTCAATCCAATTCCGGTAAGCGACTTCCCTGGCAAGTATCTCAGGGGCGGGATCCTCCAGCGCAATCGAAACCGACCGGAGGTTGTTGTCCTCATCCTGCTCGTCCACACTGCCATCGGGGTCGATGATCGCGATCAAGTGAGTGGCTTCACCCGGCCGGCTCTGAAGGGATGTGGCCGGCACGGTGATTGGTCCGTACTCGCCGGGTATGCTCTCAGTCGGCGACTGGAAGATCGCCGAATCGATGATGTCATCGGCGGTCGATCCCGTGGCCCAGAAAACGGCCACCGTCGATGTTGACGCGATCTCCTCGCCCGAAATCGAGTAGCTCAGCTCGGCCGTGTTGTTCTCGGAGTCGTAGGAGAAAGCCCTCACCGCCAGATCGGGTTTGTCTTCCGGGACGCAAACGCGGTCGGTGTCGTTTCCGCAGTACATCGACCAACCGGCGCAGAATTCAGCGGATTCCTCCGAACTCGTGGTACTCGCCACGGCGGACGAAGTCAAAACGTCGGTGTCAATGGTAGCAATGATCTCATAGCCCCAGTTCTCGTCGGGAGTTTCGATGACCTGGACTGAAGACTTGCCAGGTATGTGCGTTGTGTAGCTGTCGATAAACGTGGGGACGGAGGACACGCAGGTCCCCATGAGGAACTCGGCCTCCTGATAGAGATCTCCGGCGATGACGCGGGTGCCGTCGGCGATGGTGTGTGAGTGAACGCACAGCCCGAAAACCGTGTCGCCCACCACGATGTGCAGGTCGCCGCCGCGGCCTTTATCAGGTGGATACGAGGTCCGGACGCGGATGTAGTATTGGCCGGCGACCTCGGCCGCCTCGATGCCGGCCACGGAATAACGATTTCCGCCGACCGGATCCGACGTCACGCGTCCCGAGCCGTAGGCGCGCTCTGCCACCAGCACCGCAACCGGCTCGCTGTAGGTGGTGCCCTGCGAGTCGGTGACAGCCGCCCAGATATAGTAGGGCTCGGTCCGTGGGGTCACGTCGGAAATCGTCACGGTCGCGGTTTCCACGACGTTCTGGTCCGAGACGGGCTCATTGAGAAGGATCCATTGATAGCTGCCGTTGGATGGGTCGGCATCCTCGTCGATGGCCAGGCTGACGACCGCGCCCGGTTGAGTATCGCAGGCGAGCCAGCGGAACTCCGTGGGAGTGGACACATCCAGGTATCGCCCCACATACGGGGCCAGCAGTTCAATATAATTCTCCGTCTGGATGTGAATAGCAAGGATGTTGTTCGTCTCGTCGGTTTCGTCCAGATCGGCGTCGCTATCGATGACGACCAGGATGTAGGCGTCTCGGCCGGCCCAGTCGGTGTCGTTCGGAATAGTCACGGACCGTGAGGCCACGTACTGATCTTGCGCATCGAGCGGATCACTGTCGCTGCGGCGATAGCCGAGGTATCTGTCACTGGAGTCAAGCTGATCGTCGAGCGAGAGATAAACCTCGTCATACCAATACTCGTAGCCCTGTTGATACGGATCCGTCGTTCCCGGTCCGTTATTCCGGGCGGTCCAGTGCACCGTGATTGTCTCGCCAAGGCCCACAGACAAGCTGCTCGAGAGCCAGCCATCCTCGGGCACCAGGTCGCCCAGCGGCGCGGCGGATAGTCCGATGGCGTATTGCGCGATGCCCGCGTTGTTGCCGCGTTCCTCGACACGAACGAAGTAGGTACCCGCCGCGAGCACGCGTTGAATATCGAGATTAACGCCAGACGAATACCGGCTCGTCATCAGCGTCGTGGAATTATCAGGGCCGAACAGACTCACCTGAGTACTCGCCGAGTACTCGTCAATCTCGCTGATCGTAGTGAGTGTCACCAGCGACGTGTCCCCGAGGTAAAAGCGGAACCAATCGACGTCCGTGGGTTCGTGAAGAGTGCGCGCCTGGATTGTCGATTCCGGGACGAGCATCGTTGCGCCGGCCGCCGTGTCGTCGCCCGGGTTTTCCGAAGCATCCTTCAAGGCGTCGACCGCGGTGGCGGTCACGGCGAGCGTGAAGTGGTCGATCGGATTGTTCTGGCCGCATTCCGAGGCAGCCGCATAGTAGCGCCCCGGAGCCAGGTAAGCCACAATTCGCGAAAAGTCCCCATAGCCGCCGTCGTCGTCGTACGCCAGAGGATCCGACCAGTCGTAGCTCCCCGAGGCGAAGAGCCGCAACTGCGTGTCTCCGTTCGCACCGTCCGTCTCAACTACGACCTTGGACGGAGCCAGGACGTCGAACTTCACCCAGTCGACGTCGGCGCCGTTATGGAAATTGTGAGCGCGGCGCGATCCGTCGGCCGGAATCAAGACGGCTTGGGCGGCGGAATCGTCGGCCTCGTAGGCGTCGCGCGGGTTGGCCTGGGGCACCGCGAAGACGCTGACCGCGTAGTCGTCGACAGGCTCATTCTGGCCGTACTCGCTGATCTTCACGTAGTAAGTCCCCGCCCCCAGCGACGCGGAGATTCGGGCGAAAGCGTCCTTTCCTGAATGGTTGTCGTAGGCGATCTGCGTGGTCCAGTTTCCGGGACCGAAGAGCCACATCTGCGTGTCGCCCGACGAACCGTCGGTCGCGATCACCACATTGGACGCCGCGGCCAGCGTGAAACGCGCCCAATCGACGTCGCTGGGTTCGTGGAGCGTGCGGGGCTGAGGCGTTCCGTCGGTGGCGACAAGAGGCGACGACGCCGAGGGCGAATCGTCGACCTCCCGCGCATCGCGCAGCGCGGTCAGCGGCGTCGCCGTGACGCTCATCGTGTAGCGGGCGATAGTCGCATCTTGCCAATTCTCCTGGACCCTCACGTAGTAGTCGCCCGCGTCCAGATGGTACTGGACGATTCGCGAGAAGTCGCCGTTTCCCGAGTAGCTGTCCGAGGCGATCGGCGTCTCAAGAGCGCCGGCCGCGTAAAGCGCCATCCACGTGTTTCCGTCGGGCCCGTCCGTCTCCAAGGTCACCCGCGACGCCGCGGCGAGGTGGAACTTGAACCAATCGACGTCCCCGGGGTGGTGGATGTTGTGGACCTCGGGCACGCCGTTGGTGGCGATGACGTGGGCCGTGGCGGACAGGTTGTCGTCCTCGTAGGCGTCCTTCAGCGCGTCCAGCAGCGTCGCCTGGAGCGACAGCGTGTAGCGGTCGATGGTCGCGTCGCGATTGTACTCCTGCACTTTAACGCAATAATTCCCGGGCTCGAGGTACGCCACGATCC
>JAFGAY010000261.1 GCA_016933425.1 Pirellulales bacterium | reverse complement strand
GGGTGTGGCGAAAGATTTCCTTGGTACACCGATGCCGCACACGGCAATTGCCGCCGCGCTTTTTAAGAGCGTTCGTCTGGTAACCGGTTTTAAAGAAGTCATGTTCATGGTAGATATTCTCTTGGATCCTGGCAGGTGAGTATGGGTCTCGATTGAAGTATTACTCGAATTCTAACAATGGGCGTCAATTTGTCTACTATCCGGTAGCTTTCCCCGTCTCTGGCGGTAGCTCAGCGAGTTGCCGGCCCAACCTGACGGGTTCCCCAGGACTCGCGGCGTAGGCATCCGCCATGGGCTGTTTGTAACCCTTCAGCCGAATGGTGGAAATCCTTGTTAGCCGCCGCGTCTGCGCGGCGTTTATTGGAGCTTAGGTTTTAACGCTGCGCAGGCGCGGCGGCTAACGATTTTCTGGTCAAATACTTCAGGCGGCTGAAATATTACCCAATAAGTAATCCTATGGGGTCCATTCCAACTCGACCAGCCCATCGAGCAGGCCGCAGGCTTCGTAGAATTCGGACACTGTAGCGAAACGTTCCGCGTCGGCGACGCACTCGATGATTTTCTCGGCTTGATCGCGAGGACATATCCCAGAGAACTCGGCGCACCTATGGAATTTTTCGACGACAAACGACCATGGCGTGCTGTCGGGATCGAGCACGTCGCGGTTGGTGTGGGTTGCGCGGAGTTCGCGTCCGTCGCGAGTTCGCACGATCAAGAGATGGGGTTTGTCGACGTGATCCGGAAAGTCGTCGTCCCGGATAACACCCGGCGGCGGCGGATGGTCGACTGTGTCGAGGAATTTCACTTGTTTGGCCAAGCGGGCCACGTCGCGGTCGCGGCGAATCTGGGCATTGGTGAATTCGGTCAGCCCGGCCTTGTTCCGCAGAAGCGCCAGGGCAGCGCAATAGGCCGCGGAAAACTGGGCGTTTACCTGGGGATCGTCGCCCATCTCGAAGGGATCGCCCACCAGATTGTCGCCGCTGGGTTCCCAGACGTCGGGCGGCCAATAAATGGCGACTTCCTGGATGTTGTCGCGATTGAGATTGTGTCGCTCGGAGAGTTCCAACGCGGCCAGCGTTGTCGGATACGATCCGCCGGCGCCCATGAATCGTTTGACCGTGCATCGCTCGATCTCGAAAAAGTTGCGGGGGCGTGTCAACTCGTCGACCGTTGGCGGGTCGGCCCCGACGAACACCGCGAACAGGCCGGCTTTTCCTTCGAGGGCGTTGCGCGGACCGGTTACCCCGCGCGCGGCCAGGTCGGCCGCCGCCAGCGCGTTGCGGGCCGCCATCGCGGGATCCATGCGTTTCGTGAGCGCCTTGTCGAAAAGCCCCTGGCGATTGCCGCCGGCATGGGCATAGGTCAAGCCCATGGCGTTGACGGTTACCTCGGCGTCGCGTTCCAAGAGCCGACATGCGGCCGCGGCCGCGCCGAAACCTCCCACAACACTGCTCGGAAAAAAGCCTTGCCCCAGCACGCCGCGGCGCCGCTGGTCATAGATGTTGCCGACGCGGGCCGCGATTTCCACGCCAAGCACGGCTGCTTCGATAACGGACGACATCCTAGCGCCAGTCATTTCGCCGACGGCCAACAGGGCGGGCCACATGATGCACGACAGGTGTAACGACGACGGCACGTGAATGTCGTCGAAATCCAACGCGTGGGCCAGCGTGCTGTTGGCGAATGCCGCGTTGGGCGCCGGGTAGCGGCCGCCGAAAAGAATCAATCGGGCCTCCTCGCGGCCACCCCAGTGTTTTGCCTGCTCGGCGACGCTTCGTATGCCCGGCGCGTTCCAGCCGGCGATGCTCACCCCCAACGTGTCGAGCAGGAGCTTTCGGGCCGCCGCCCGGGCGCTTTTGGAAATCGCGTCGGCGGGCGTCACGATGGCAATGCGAGCCAGTGATTCCAACAGAGGCATGAGCGACTTTTCATTTTGAGCCGTTCGGATGAGTCGGCGTTAGCGGGACCGTTATTCCGCCGCAAGTATTTCCTCGACGGCGGCGGCCAGGGTGCGATCGGCGTCCTGAAGCTGTTTTTGGCGGTTCTGCTGCCGCCGGACCGCCCGATCCAGCTCCCCGCGTCTCTGTTGTATCATACGTTGCACTTCCACCGGTGCAACCCCACCGGCTGAGCGATGGGCATTGACAAACTCGAACGGGTCCAACGCGGAGCGAAGCAGCGATGCGTCGAGTTCCAGCGGTTCTCCCAGGATCTTTTCGGCCGCCTGGTCGACGATCTCGGGCGTCACGTCGACGGTCGTTTTTTTCTCGCCGGCCAAGGTCCGGACAACCTCGCCCACGATGGCGTGGCCGATGCGATAAGGTATCCCCCTTTCACGCACCAGAACGGCGGCCAACTCGCTGCACGTCGAGAATCCCTTCCGGGCGTGGTCGAGCATGACGTCTTCGTGCGGGGTGATTTCGGGAATCGTCTTGTTGTATAGATTCACGGCTTGGAGAACTTTTTCCACCACGGGAACGGTTCCCTCGGAAAGCTGCATGACCTCGATCGTGTCGCCCCAGATGATGTTATGGGACCGCGCGCAGACGTCGTTGTAGCATCCCATCGCCGCTCCGACGACTTGCCGGATTTCCTCGAAAACGCACGGATTTTTCTTCTGGGGCATCATGCTCGACGTTTCGGAGATCTTTGCCGAAACTTCGAGCATGTTCCACTCGAACGTGCACCAACAATACATCTCGGTGCTGGTGCGCGACAGGGGAAGCATCAAATTGGTCATAGCGCAGGCCAGGTCGACGCCTTGGTCGGTTCCGGCCACGCAGTAGTTCGAATGCTCCAGAACGCCGTCGAAGCCAAGCAACCGGGCGGGAAGTTCGCGATCGATGGCAAAACTTGTGCCGGCCAACGCTCCGCAACCAAGATCGCATCGGTTGACGCTGTGGTATACCGCCTCGATCTGATCGCTGGCATGAGCAACCGCCTCGTGGAGACCCAACAGGTAATGACCGAACGTGGTGGGCTGCGCGTGCATGTAGTGGGTGTAGCCGGGCATCACCGCGTGCTTGTGACGTTCGGCATATTTCAACAACGTGTCGCGGAACGTCAATACAGCGTCGATCAACGGCAAAATTGCCTCGCGCATTTTCATCCGATAGTGCGGAGGAGGCAGCGTGCGGCCGATGTTCACGTCGCTGGCGATCGGGCCAATCCGGTCCGTAAGATAGCGCTCGAACTGAAGAATTGTCTTGGGAAACCGGCGGTCGTAGGTCGCCAGAATGTCTTCGATCGTGCGTTCGTCAACGTCCTTGAGCACGCCGAGAATCTTCCTTGCCCGGTCCGGGGGCATGATTCCTTGACGCGCCAGCATGACGACCCAGGCCTGGTGGACCTTGGCATAACGTGGAACCAGTTCATAGGCCTCGGATGCAAAAAACCGTTTTCCTTCTTCCACGGTCTTCAGCTCCTTTTCACCTCCGAGACGCGTGAACGTGTCCAAACTTCGACTTTTGGTTACCTCCAACACGACCTGTGTCCTCCCTCTGCGAAAACTATAGTGTAACCTCCGAGAAAACGAGATTCAATCCGTTGTCGGACTCGATTCCAGAGAGGTCGGGGACGGAACGTCCGCCACGGCAAGAGCGATTTTCGACCGCAGCCGCTTGCCCGACTGATAAAACATATAAAGCTTCGACCCTTCCTGAATAAAACAGGGCGAAGCGACTCTTCCATTCTCAGGTGGGTCCGGCAATGCGGTGAAAACGTGAACCGGACGACTTGTTTTGGTGAAGCCCGGATCGACCTCCGTTGCCAGAATGCTGCGAAGGACACCCCCCGGCTCGAAACGAAATTGGGAATGATGGATTACGTAAAGCTTTCCATTCCACGGAAGCAGCCAAGGCGAAACGGTCTGGCCGGAGGTGCTCTCCGGCGGCGCCGAGATGAAGGGGTCCCGGCGGGTTGTCCAATGCCGGGCGTCCTTCGACCATCCCAGGTAAATCCGCCGGTGACCGCGATTGTTTCCCATTAAAAGAATTACGTAGCGGGCGTCGCGATGGGGCATCTCGTGCTTGAAAACCCGCGCGTAAGAGCACTCCGAGATATCGTTGAAATCCTTCTTCGAGACGGCCACGCCCTCATAATTGAAATGGATGCCGTCGGTCGACGAGGCGTATCGGGTCACATGGTTATTGCCGTGAAACCAGAGAAACAGCTTATTTTCCTCGTCGATCCACAAGGCATGGGGCGACGAAACGTGACTGACCCGATAATGCGGTTGCCAATCGCGGCTGATAATCGGATTGTTTTCGTATTCGCGCCAGGGTCCTTCCAGATTGTCGGCGTATGCCAGGCAAACGCCGCCCGGGGCATTGTGAGGAGCGTAATACATATAGAACCGGCCCAACGGCTCCGAAAAATGCCGTTTCGCGTCGATGACGCACGGGAAGATCACGTCGTTGGCCGGATTGTATTTCAGATCGTTGAAGTCGAGAACGATACCCAAACGTTTGAACTTAGGAAGCTCGGAACCGGGTTCCCGGCCGGCGGCAATCGGCGCGAATAGCCACGCGAAACATGCCAGCACAAAACAAGTTTTCAAAGTCCTCATTTTTGCAAGATGATTCATGGGATTGTTCTCGTCAATTAGATCGTGGTTTGTTTTATGACTGCCACGTAAGCCGGCGGCGATGCCCTTGCCAAGTATACGTTTTCATGGGTTGGCCGGCGAGGCGGGATTTCTTGCCAGCATACTCGCGCGAGTTGGACCGGCTGATCAATCGGGCGGCGTCACATGCCGCTTTGGTCGACGACTTGTCCGTCCTGGCGGTTCGCGAGCCGGCGATGGGTGATCGGATCGATATCGTAATGGATCGCGTGAACCGATCCGTCGCACATGGCCATGTTCATGACGCCCGGGTGAGCACTGCCGAAACACCAGTGCATGTCGTTGCCCGGCTGGTCGTGCGCGGGCCGGTAAAAAACCAATCCATTTGTGGCCGCGGCGAACCGGATGTTGTCGCGTTGATTCGAGTTATAAGGAGACTGGTTGTCGGCGCTGGAACTGCCGTCGTAGTAAGCGTCGGGCGTGAGGTACTTCTCGCCCACCAGGTAGGTCTGACTCATGCCGTCGGTGACGTCCGTGACGTTGTACAAGGTATGCTGGAACGCAATGCCCGTACTCTCGTCCGATGCCGGCCAGGGAAACGAACCCGCCGAGGCAAGACTGCCCGGTCCACCGCTCCATGCAATGTAGTTTTCTCCGCCGTTAATGGCGTAGTCGATTCGGATGCACCCGGAGTCGGCAAGGTTCGCGCACAAGCGGGGTTTCAGAACGCCCGCGAGCGCGGCTGAAAGCGGATGGACGATGGGATCGCGCCGGGTGGGGCAGTTCCAGACCGACACCGGAGTGGTATACAAAATTTTATTGTATGGTTCGGGCTCCGTCATCGAATCCGGGTTTGTATTCGCGCCAAGCGCGCGCAGGGCCGGCTGCTCGAGATGCGCCAGAATGTAATAGGGCCACCCGCCCGGCTGGTCCAAACCGGACCCCCGTCCCGGATGCGGCGCCCACTCGTATCCCCAGCCGCCCGGTGGAAAATGTCCCTGGGCATCATGGAATCCCAGCATCGCAAGGCTGATTTGCTTGAGGTGATTGCTGCATTGCACGCGCCTTGCCGATTCTCGCGCCGCCTGAACGGCCGGAAGCAGCAACGCGATCAAGATGCCGATGATGGCGATCACCACTAGCAACTCGACCAGCGTGAAAGCCGACCGCCGGTCGAAACCTCGAGTTGTCCGCGGCTGGATCCACAACAACTTCAACATGGAAGGATAGTCCTTAATAATGAGGCTTGATAAACGTCATGATTTTCAATCTGTGGTGGGACCCGGGGATAATTCCCGGGTCCCACTCGTTTCCTATCACGACATTGCCCGCGTTCAGCGCCGCCGCCGTACGAAGCCGACCATCGCTAGTCCAACCATGAGAGCCAACGTGGACGGCTTTGGGATGGGCGAGTAAAGGAGCAGCACGTCGCCAGCCGCGTCACCGCTGCCAAGCGACGTGCTGAACACCCCGGCGGCAAACGTGCCTCCCACAATTTCAGCAAAGCTCTCGCCACCCATGTTGCTTGTCCCCTCGACGATGGTCCATGCGTGTTGCACGGTCCAGAACGATTCACTCGCGTCGGGATTGCCGACGGCGGACAGATCCACCGTCAATTTCGACGCGCCGCCCAGGGTAAGATCGCCGCTGACGACCACCTGGTCGAAGTCGGTCCCGGCCGCGCCGTCGGTGTCGTCCTTGGTTTTGTTGCCTCGAATCAGGATTCATTTCCGCCAGGTTGGGGCGTCCAAGCGAGTTGCACAGGCCCCGGATCAAAGGACGGATGAACAATGCCATATTCTCTAGTTTCAGCCTTGGCAGGTTGATATCATGCCGTGGCATTCACGCTTCTATCCTTGCCGACCCCGTCGCCTTGCCAAGGTCATACCCGCCAGGCCCGCAAGAATCAGGACCAGCATGGTCGGCTCGGGCACGGGCGCCGTCGCCTCTCCGCCCGTATGGTCTCCCCAGTTGGCCGCCAGGATGGCCGCGTCGGCTGCGTTGACCACCCCGTCGTCGTTGAAATCGCCGGCGGAGTAGTCTCCTTGGGTGACCGAGGCGCCCCAGTTATTGGACAGAACCAAGGCGTCGGCCTCGTTGACGATCTGGTTGCCGTCCGTGTCGCCGGGGATCAAGGTCCCGGTCACAATCAAAGCAATGTTGTTGGTGCTCTCGCCGTCGTCGTAGGCGTAATTGATCGACCAACCCGACAACAAACCTAATTCGCTGGCCACGGTGCCGGTCAGGCTCCCATAGGACGCGAACACATACGCGCCCGCGTCCAGCGAACCGGCGCCGCTGACGCTAATGGTCGCGCCGTCCATATCCAGGATACCCGTTACTTTGAGCAGATCGACGACGTCGGTGTCGCCGTCGTATTCGATGTCCAGGCTGCCGGCCAGATCCAGGTCGTTGGCGAAGGTCAGCGTGCCGACGCTGCTGCCGGGAGCAACGTGGCTATCCGCCGACGCCGCGACGTTGCCGAGCACGTCGCCTTCGCCCATGAGGGTTTGGCCGCTGCCCAACGCGAATCCACCGGTGACGGCCGAGACGTCGAAAAACGAATCGACGCCGACGTCGATCGTCGGAGTTCCCGACAGGGTCGCCGAGCCGGACAGAACCAACGTGCCCTCACTGATCGCCGTGGCGCCGAGATAACTGCAAGCGCCCTGGAGCGTCAATGTGCCCGGGCCGGTTTTAGTCATCCCTCCGGCGCCGTCGATGGTATTTGTGAAAGTGAGCGCGGCGCCGTAGCCGCCCTCATCGGCGACGCGTACCGACGCGTCCAGATTCAATGTGACGGGCCCGTTCCATACGTTTAGTCCCGTGGCGCTATTCAGACTGCCGCCGTTCATGACGAGGTTTTTCGTGATGCCGCTGGGCGCGACGTAATCGATGTAGTACAGTCGAACCGATGCCGCGGGGCCCTCAGCGCCGGTGCCCACGGTGAGGGTGGCGGTTTCGGTACCCAGCGACGTGAGACGCGAAAGATTCAAAACTCCCTGTTCAACGTTCACGTTGGCCAGGTCTGTGATTACCTCGGAGTTGATGGAGAAATAGTCACAATCGCCGTCCTCGGGAGCCAGGTCTTTCCCGGTCATTTTGATTGTGAGGTTGTATCCATTGGCGGTAAGCGTGCCGTTTTTGACATCCATCCGGCCGACGCCGCCGACGGTCGTGTTGCCCTCGAGTGTTATGTTTATGAACGCATTAATTTGATCGTATCGGTAATATGTGTTGCCTTCGCCGATTCGAGTGTTCAGGCCGTTGTACAAAGCGCCGTCGCCAATGCCGTCGGTGTCCACGTCGACGCCGGCCCCCTGGACGTAGACGTCTTCCGCGGCGAGGCTCGTTCCAGCGATGTCGAGCGTCGCGCCGTTGTGAACTCGCGTGATGCCCGTGCTATCGCCGACCGACCCGATTCGATCGACCGCGAGCGTTCCCGCGTATACGTTCACGTCGCCGGTGAAACCGGTTGTGGAAGACCCAAAGTCGATGTGAACCTTGCCCGAGCCATATTTGGCCATGCTGGTGGAGCCCTGCAAATTGTTGTTCGTGTAATCCCCGCCCAAGGCTGTCACCAGATAAAATGCGGAATCAACGTCGAACGTTATCGATCCGGGATGTAAAATGCCCACGAGTTCTATCCAGGGATCGGTAGAGCCCATGTCGTCGAATACCACGTCAGTGCCCAATACTATATCATCCGTGTAAACCGTGTCGGCGATGCCGTCGTTGTCGCTGTCCCAAACCACGGACGTGGTGTCCCAGTAATTGTTCACTCCGTCGCCCACCCACGTGATGGCCGCGGTCCCGGACCCAGCGGCAAGGAAGACCAACGACACGGCCAAGAACCCCAACGCGATTAAGCCAAATCTTGATTTCCGTCGATCGGGCACAGAGAACATGAAGCACCTCCAGAAGTTTGCGAGAGTTGAAAAGGAAATAACCCTTACGACGTTGCGACCGCGCCGCCTCGCTCGGACGGGCATCCATCGGAAATGCCCGAGTTGTGAAACGGCCTCTCCGGAGCGGACAAACGTTCGTGGGATCACCACCACGGGCCCTCTTCTCTGTTCCGTAGCCGGCACGCCTCGTGTTCGCGTGACGAAATTCATGGCCTCATCTTGATTAGCGAACCGCCGATCATCGGGCCATGTGGTTCTCGACCGCATGCTTGCCGATAGTGATCCCATCTTAAGCATGAGCGTCCGACATCTCAAAAGGTAAGTATTGCAATATGTCACAACAGTATTGCAATATATTCGTTGCAATACCAATGGGGGATATTGCAGGCTCACTGATCCGAGCCCTGCAATGAAGCGGTTATGCAGTGTCATTGCAAGTCGTTTATCTAAAAGACATTGCGCCATGTAATGCCAACCATTTGCGAACCGATATGGTTGCCTCCCAGCAGGAAACTGAGTGGTCGGCACGTCGCGGAACCACGCTCGCAACCGAATCCATCCTAAGAACGCGGGGACGGCTTTTCAAACACGAACTGTTGTCAGATATCGCAAGGTCTTTGTACAATGTGCTAAATGCCGCCTTGTTCATGTCGCCGGCCGGAATTGCCTTGCTACACTAGACGAAGATGGCGTGGGCGGACCGTTTTAGGCGTACCCCTTATCGCGAAAAACGCCTGCCCGACCACGCCGAAAGAAGAACGAATGAAGCCGCCCATGATTGGTTGAGAACGTGCGCCATGCCGAACCTTCGCTACGTTGGACTTTTCATCGAAACGGCGCACGGCTGCGGACGAGAAATGCTTCGAGGCATTTCGCGGTTCATCCACGACACGGGCCGCTGGTCGGTCCGTTTCGAGCCGCACGCGAAACGAGCCGAACCGCTTCACTGGTTGCGATCGTGGAAAGGCGACGGCCTGCTGGTTCAGGTCCGCAATCGGAGTATTGCCGAAATTCTCCGCGACCTGGCCATTCCCGTGGTCGACCTATGCGGCGAAGGGGGCGACATCCGTTTTCCCCGTGTCCGCTTCGACTACCATCTCGCCTCGCAACGCGCGTTCGAGCATTTACACAACCGGGGATTCGCCTCCTTCGGACTGCTAAGCCGGGCGCGGGATGAGGAACTCCGCATGGACGAGCGGGCCGACGCCTTCACCGCCATTTGCAAGGCGGCCGAATACTCGTGTTCGCCCCTGTTGGTGCGGCTCACTGGGCGGCAAGATCCTTGGCCGTCGGCTAAAAAAGCGATGTCTAAGTGGCTCGCGGCGCTCCCCAAGCCGGTCGGCGTATTCGCCTGCGACGATGTTCTCGGCGCCAGCCTGCTTGACGTTTGCCGCCAGCTCGGCGTCGCCGTGCCCGACCAGGCGTCCATTCTTGGAGTCGGCAACGACGACGTCGTGTGCGGTTTGGCCCATCCGACGCTCAGCAGCGTCGACGTCGACCAACGCCGGCTCGGCTACGAAGCCGCACGATTGCTGGATCAGATCATGGACAATCCTTTGGAGTCGGTCGACGACATCGTGTTGCGTCCGGGCTACGTGATTGAACGCGATTCGACCCGAATCTACAGTTGCCGCGTGCCGGTGATCAACACGGCGATGGAATACATTCGCCATAATGCGTGCAAGGGCATCAGCGCGCAAGACGTGGCCCGGCACGTCCACTTGTCCCGATCAGCGCTCGACATGCGAATGACCAGCACGCTTGGCAAGACGGTACACCAGCAGATACGCGAATTCCAGCTTGCCAAGGCGAAGCAACTTTTGGCAAACACATCCATGCCGATCAAGCGGGTGGCCAGCGAAACGGGTTTCACGAGCGTTGCCTACATGACGCGCGTATTCCACTCCGCGACCGGCGCCACGCCGGCCGAATACCGGCGCAGCGGAGTTGCGTAACGCATAAAGGGGCGTATAAAGCTGCTATAAGGGAAAGCGAAAAAGCGGGATACGCGCGTACCTTCATCGCGACCGCCGCGGGCGGTTTTTGAAAAGGCTTTC
>JAFGAY010000260.1 GCA_016933425.1 Pirellulales bacterium | reverse complement strand
TGTTGCGGAAAGCCTTCTGTCGCCTTTCGCTCCGCGAAAGTAGCGTGGATTGACCGCTACTTTCGCGGAGCGAAAGGCGACAATCCAACCAGCCTGCTCTTTCCGCAACAGAGACTAAATAGAACGCAAATGGAGGGCCACGCTCCGTCGTGGCCGCAATACCTCGTTTCGCACGGCCGCAACAAAACACGCCCCTCCATCGGCATCTTACCCCATGCCGTAATAAACTACTACCGCACCCGAAATGCTCCTGCCCCTCGCCTGAGAACGTATAATTCAAAATCCCCGAAATCAACACCTTCACCCTTTCCCCCTCGACCGGACACAAAAATCCAAACCGGGCCCCATCGTGGAAACCCACCCCCTCGACCACGCCGCCTTCGACGTCCCCGAACTGTGTTGCAGCGAGGAAATGACCCTCGTCCAACGCGGGCTCGCGCGGGTTGCCGGCGTCGAGAATTCCCGGCCCGACTACGTCCATCGCACGCTCCACGTCGAGTTCCACTCCGACAAAACCACCCCGGAGGCCATTGCCCGGGCCATCGAGTCGGCCGGTTTCGTCGTTCGGCCCCACCGGCCGGCCCGTCTCGAAGCATCCAAAACCGCCTGGCGATGGCGCGGCACCACCGCCGCCGGCGGCATGCTCCTGCTCGGCGGCGCCGCGGCCTCGTTCTTTTTCGACGCGGCCTCGCCCGCGGTCGCCGCGTTGCTTATCGCGTCGACGATCGCCTCGGGCGTGCCCGTTTTTCGAGTCGCAGCCCGCGCAATCTGGCTTTGGGCGCTCGACATGAACGTTCTGATGAGCATGGCCGCGTTGGGCGCCATCGCCATCGGCCAGTATTTCGAGGCGGCCACCGCCATGTTCCTCTTCGCCGTCTCACTTTGGCTCGAATCGCACAGCATGGACCGGACGCGCCGGGCCGTCGCGGGACTGCTCGAACTCTCGCCCACCGTCGCCCATCGGATCGACGGTCACGAAATGGTCGACGTCGAACCGGCTGCGCTGGCCGTGGGCGATCGCGTCCTCGTTCGCCCCGGCGAGCGAGTGCCCGTCGACGGCGTCGTGCTCGCCGGCAATTCGTCGGTCAACCAGTCGCCCATCACCGGCGAAAGCATTCCCGTCGAAAAATCGGCCGGCCAACCGGTCTTCGCCGGTTCGCTCAACGGCGAGGGCTCGCTGCAAATCGAAACCCAACACGCGGCCGACGCGAGCACCTTGGCACACATTGCCCAACTCGTGGCCGACGCCGAGTCGCGCCGCTCGCCCACCGAGCGATTCATCGATCGTTTCGCGCGACGCTACACGCCCGTCGTCATCGGCCTGGCCGCGATTTTCGCAATAACCCCGCCGATCCTGGCCCAGTTGGGCGTCGGTTGGGCAGGCGCGACCCCGGCCGCCGAATGGTTTCGCCGAGGCCTGGTCCTCCTCGTAATCGCATGCCCCTGCGCCCTGGTCATCTCCACGCCCGTGGCCATCGTCTGCGGGCTGTTCCAAGCCAGCCGCCGGGGCATCCTGATCAAGGGGGGCGAATTCCTCGAATCGGCCGGCCTGATCGACGCAATCGCCCTGGACAAAACAGGCACCCTCTCCACCGGCGACCCACGCGTCGTCGACGTCGTCCCTTTCCCAGGCACTACCGGCGGAACGCCAGCGCCCAAACCTCAACCCCGGCACGAAAAAAATGCCCCTGGCGCCCAAGAGAGCGCCGCCGACCAAATCCTTCGGGTCGCCGCGACCCTGGAAAGCCACAGCGAACATCCGCTGGCCGAGGCCATCGTCCGCGAGGCCCGGCGACGCGGTCTGCCATTCGGCCGGGTCGACGACTTCCACCCTCTGCGCGGCTTCGGCGTCGAAGGCGCCGTCGACGGCTGGCGCGTGCGCGTCGGCAGCCCAGCCCTGTTCGGCGAACCTCGCATCCCCACCGAACCCGTCGACGACGGCGATCTACCCACCTCGCCCTCTCACGAAGCGTGTACCCTCGTCCTGGTCGGAACCCAACAACAACCTTGGGGCATGATTCGCCTGGCCGATCCTCCCCGCTCCGACGCCCGACAGGCCGTCTGGTCGCTTCGCCGGGCGGGCGTTCGCCGTTTGGTCATGCTGACCGGCGACAGCCGGGCCGTGGCCGACGCCATGGGCCGCGAGTTGGGGCTCGACGAAACCCTCGCCCAACTGTCGCCCGAGGAAAAAGTCCGCCAGGTCGAAACCCTGGCCGCGCGATATCCGCGTCTGGCGATGGTCGGCGACGGCGTAAACGACGCCCCCGCACTGGCCGCCGCGCCGTTGGGAATCGCCCTGGGCCGTCAGGCAAGCGACACGGCCCTGTCGGCGGCCGACGTCGTCATCCTGACTCCGGCACTCGGACGACTCGCCGAACTCATCCTGCTGGGACGCCGCTGCCGGCGAATCCTCCGACAAAATATCATCGCCGCCCTGGGAATCAAGGCGGCCGTCCTGGTGCTGGCCGCCCTGGGCGCCGCCACCCTATGGATGGCCGTGTTCGCCGACGTGGGAGCCAGCCTCCTGGTCACCTCCAACAGCCTGCGACTGATCGACCGCCGTTTGCGCCAACCCACCTGCAATCACCCTCAAGCCCCCTCTACCTCACTCGTGTCCCCTCTCCCTCCGGGAGAGGGTTAGGGTGAGGGCCGTAAAACTGGGACTGTATGGAATTTTGTGGCACGGGCTTCCAGCCCGTGAAGAAACGCGGTCAAACGCCGGTCCCTGGGCCGATAAGAAGAATGTCCACTCGAAAACCGCCCCCAACCCGACTTGTCACACGCACAAAACCCAATGGCGGCAAAAAAATCCAAGAAAAAATCCTGGTCCCTTCCTCCGATAATCCGAAAACCCCTCGGCTTTCTGGTCGGGCCGGGCCGTTCGTTTGCCTTGGCCCTGCTGGCCGTTGCCGTTGTCGCCGGATCCTTCGCCGTGGCTTGGCATAAGGTCGCACCAAACCTGCTTGCCGCGGACCAGTACCAAGTAACCGCCGATCGTCTGGATATCCCCCCGCTGCCGCCGTGGATTCGTACTGATCCACGCCCCTGGGTCATCGACTATCTCACCCTGAAGGGCCCTTTGTCCATCATGGACGACGATGCGGCCCAGCGCGTGGCCGACGCCTTCAAGCTTCACCCCTGGGTCGAGCAAGTAGCACGCGTGACGAAGCATCACCCGGCCCAAATTCGCGTCGAGTTGATCTATCGTCAGCCGGTCTGCATGGTGGTTTGCCCGATCAGGGGAAAAGAACAATTCACGCCGGTCGACGCGCATGGCGTCTGGCTGCCCGGCGACGACGTCGACCCCCGGCACGCTGCGGAATACCCCATCGTTCTGGGAATCACGAGTCCGCCCGTCTCGTTGCCCGGAATGCCCTGGGGCGACCAACGCATCGCCGAGGCCGCGGCCATCGCCGCCGCGTTCGGCGCCGCCTGGAACGAGCTTCATTTGCACCAGATCGTCTTCGCCGGCCGCGTGGAAGCCAGTTCGCGAATCCACAATACCTACGATCTGTATACTCGCAACGGCCGTCGCATTCTCTGGGGACGCGCGTCCCGGTCGAACACGGCCGGCGAAGCCTCGACCGAAGATAAGATTGCCCGACTCCGCCAACACGCTGCCGCCCATGGTGGTCTCGACGCGGCAAACTCCCGCGAACCTATCGACGTTCGATATCCAAACGCCGTCGGCCGTAAAAGCGACCAAACCCTCTCGTCAAAATAACCCCACCGGGCTCGCCCCGGTGGAATACGGTTTGGCAACTACCCGCCCGCAGCGTTGACCACCGAAAAACCCCCACCGGGCTCGC
>JAFGAY010000259.1 GCA_016933425.1 Pirellulales bacterium | reverse complement strand
CTGAAGGCAATCACCAGGCTGTTGCGATAACCGTAAGCTTCGGTGTATCCGCCGGAGATCATGGGCAAGAGGCACTGGATAAGGGCCCAGACGCCGAAGATGATCCCTTTCTCGGTCATCGACAGGTGCAACACCGAATCGCTGCCGAACATGTAGAGCGGCAAAACGGCCCGAACCCCGAAAAAGGCCAGCCGTTCGAGCGCCTCGGAACCGTTGGCGATCCAGAACATCGAGCCCATTTGTCCCACCTGGGTGACAATGGGGACCTTTTCCTTGTCGGCCGTGGGTTGGTTCATGGTTTCTTTTGATTCGAGGTCATGGTTTGTCGGTCAAGCCGGAGCCGTGATGCAAAGGAAGCCCCTCGACGGCCTTTGCTCTTTTGGGGGATATTATACACGAAATCCGACCAAAGTCGATCAGGCGCGCCGTGTTCGTTTTTCAGCCAAGAGGCACATGGTTCATGTGCCGCTCACGGTAATTTGAATCGGCCTATTGCGGCATGCAGACCAAGAATGGGAAAATACATGGTTGATCGGGTGCCGAGCAAGCGGGCGCATTTGGCCGCCGCTGTCGGCACTCGACCTTGGAGTCGGTCATGATTGCCCGTGTTCGTTCGCTTTACCGTATTTTCATTCCCGCGATAGTGGCCGGCCTGGCTGCATTGCTTGGCGGTTCCGCATTCTCGGCCGCCGCTCCACCGGCGCTGATTCCTCGCCCGGTCACCATGAAAATCGAATCGGGCCGGTTTACAATTACGCCCGCGACGAAAATTCTCTACACCAAGGGCGATGCACGGCTGGCCGATGCGGCCGACTATCTGGCGGGCCGTTTATCGCTGGCCTTTGGAAAAACCATGACGGCCGCGTCGACCGACGCCGTCGACGGCCCGGCCGGGACCATTTTCATGACAACGGCCGGGGCGGATCCGAGCCTGGGCAAAGAAGGCTATTCGCTCGTGGTGCGAGGCGACGGCGTGGTTATACGAGCGCCGAAGTCGGCCGGAGCGTTTTACGGTGGAATAACTCTCTTGCAGCTTGCTCTGCCCGGGGCGTTTCGGGCGCCGGCCATGGTTGAAGGCGCCTTGGGCGGCCGGCAGACGGTTCGGCCACCCCGGCCGGCCGATCAGCCGAACGTTTCCACGGCCGCGCCGCTTAAGCGGATGGTCGTGCCCTGTGCGACGGTCTGGGACAAGCCCCGATTTGCGTGGCGGGGACTGCTGATCGACCCGGCCCGCCATTTCTGGACCATCGACGAACTGAAACAGTACGTCGATTACCTGGCGATTCACAAGCTGAACATCCTGCAAATTCACTTGACCGACCACGAGAACTGGACGGTCGAAGTGCTGCGGTACCCCAACCTGACCCCGGAGAAGGCGCTCAACGCGGCCGACCCGCGGCGCGAAAAAAACCAGACCTACTACCACCCGGCACGGCATTACTACACCCAGGACGAGCTGAAATCGTTGGTTGCGTTTGCCCGAAAACGGTTTGTCACGATTGTGCCCGAGTTCGAGATGCCCGGCCACTGCGGCGGGCTGCTGCGGGGTTGTCCCGAGTGCGGCTGCACGGTCGATGCGAAGAAAGTCGGCGGCGGCGAGGTGTGTCCCGGCCAGGAAACGACCTATAAAATACTGCAAAACATCCTCGATGAAATGCTGGCGGTCTTTCCCAGCCAATACATCCACATCGGCGCCGATGAATGTGCAAAAACCAACTGGTCGAAATGCGCCGACTGCCGGAAACGGATGAAAGACGAGGGGCTCGAGAGCGTTACCGAGTTGCACGGCTATTTCGTCGGCCGCATGTCGGACTATCTCCAGCATAAAGGCCGCACGCTCGTGGGCTGGGACGAAATTCTCGAAAGTGGGGCCAAGCCGGGGGCGATCGGCATGTACTGGCGGTCGGGCACGGCCGACGAACTGATTCGGAAGGCCGCCGACCATCGACAGTTTCTGGTGATAACCCCCACGGAAAATTGCTACTTCGATTATTGGCAGTCACCCGAAAAAGAAAACGAACCGCAAGCGTTCTCCCATTTCGTCGTCACGCTCCGCCAGGCCTATGCGTTGCAGCCGCTGCCCGACCACGTCAAACGGATCGATCCCAAACTGGTTCTCGGCGTTCAGGCCAACTTATGGGGCGAGATGATGAAGAGTTTTCCACACGTTCTATACCAGACCTATCCTCGTGCATGCGCCCTGTGCGAGGTTGCCTGGTCGCCGGAGCCCGACGGAGGACGCGATTATGCCGAGTTCTTCGAGCGGCTGCGTACCCATCTCCTGCGTCTCGACGCGGCGGGCATCAACTATCGAGCGCCGACGGACGCCGATCGGCCAAGGAAGTAGTGGTAAACCCGGCCGGGGTGCTTTTGGCGTGAAAAAACTCCAAGCCCCGGGCAAATTGGGCCTGTTGGATGGGACAGTCATGGATCGGCCCCCCGAACAGTCCCCTTGACCGCGGGACCGTTCAAAGCTATCCTAGGGTAATTAACGGTGCGAGACCGGCACGATTTGGTTCGTGTTGTGTTCATTCAAATTCGAGTGTAGCGGCCACCCGGGCGACTAAAAGTCTTCAATACTCACCTCTTCGCCTCGGTATCTTGCTTGCGACCGCGACTGATTCTCTTGCTCCCAGGGCCCCGCTGGCCCGCTTGTGACGATCGTGCCGCGTCCGCGGCGTGCGTCGAGCAAGACCCGCTTGGGCCTGTTTTCCCGAATGTTGCGCGGCGCCGGTGTCGGCGGCCGCTTTACCAATCTAATTCTGTTTTTGAAGTGAGTACATTGATGCAATTTGACCATTTGGGTCTCCTTGAGCCGATGCTTCGCGCGGTCCAAGCCGAGGGTTACGAAGTGGCTACGCCCATTCAGGCGGCCACCATTCCGCGGATCATCGAGGGTCGCGATCTGATCGGCTGCGCGCAGACGGGAACCGGCAAGACGGCCGCGTTTGCCTTGCCTACCCTCCAACGGCTTTGGACCAATGGCCCGCAATCGCCGAAACCCACCGGCCGCCGCGGGCGCGCCGGGGACGGCCGCGCGATTCGCGCCTTGATCCTTTCGCCCACGCGCGAACTGGCAATCCAGATCAGCGAGAGTTTTTCCACCTATGGCCGGTTCACCGGCCTGCACCACACGGTTGTTTACGGAGGCGTTTCCCAGAATTCCCAGGTGCGGGCCTTGCGGCGGGGCGTCGACATTCTGGTCGCCACGCCCGGCCGCGTTCTCGATCTGATGACGCAGGGCTACGTCGACGTAAGCGGCGTCGAGGTCCTCATCTTCGACGAAGCCGACCGGATGCTCGACATGGGATTCATTCACGATCTGCGGCGCATCGCGTCGAAAGTGCCAAGCCGCCGCCAGACCCTGATGTTTTCGGCGACGATGCCCGACGCCATTCGGCAATTGGCCGCCGAGTGGTTGCGCGATCCGGTCCACGTCCAGGTGGCCGCCGCGGCCGCGCCCGCGGACAAGATCGAACAATCCGTCTACTTTGTCGAACCCAAGCAAAAGCCCCTGCTGCTGGCGCGCTTTATTAACCAGAAAGCGGGCGTTCGCACCTTGGTCTTTTCGCGCACCAAGCACGGGGCCGACAAGATTGTTCGCCATTTGCTGCGCGGCGGAATCCAGGCCGCGGCCATTCACGGCAATAAAAGCCAGGCCACGCGACAACGCGTGCTCGAACAGTTCAAGTCCGATCGGCTGCCCGTGCTGGTCGCCACCGACGTGGCCGCTCGCGGGCTCGATGTCGACGACATTTCACACGTGATCAACTACGACATGCCCCTCGATCCCGAAACCTACGTGCATCGCATCGGGCGCACGGGCCGGGCCGGCGCGTCGGGCATCGCCGTCTCGTTTTGCGGGCGCGACGAGCATGCCCAACTCCGGTTGATCGAACGCCTCATCCGGCGCTCGATCGCCGTCGAACAACAAGGACACGAATCCCCGCCGAGCAAGCGGCCGCAACACGCACCGCATTCCACGGCCCAATCGGCGGGCAACCAGTCGCCCGTTTCGTCCGCCACCCCCGCCGCTACTCCCAAGCGGCCGCAACCTGCCCGACGCAAGTCACAACGGCAACGGGTCCGGTCGAAGTCGCGATGGGCCGCTCAACGCGCCCGAGGCAAATGAGCGACGGCCGATGAACGCGGATAAACAGGTCGGTAACGCTTCGGCCGTCTGAAGTGATTCGGTAAGAATGAAGTTAGCCGCCGTGGAAAAGCCGTCCGTTCGAAAAAAACCGGGCAAATCGGCCTATCCGATAGGGTAAAAACGGCAAGACTTGTCTCGCGACGTTGCATTGGGGTATGCTTATCTGATGGTCCCTTGCACGGACCGGACAACCCGGCTTGAAACCTGGCCCGACTCATGCGGACAATCGTTTTTGGCATTATCTGTTTGTGCGCGGCGGCGGTTTCCCTGTGGGCGGCCGAACCGCCGGACGCGGGCAACCGCCCCTCGGACTCGCAAGGCGTTCAAATCGATTGGCCGCCGGCCGAATCGACGAATCGGCCCGACGTCGAGCCGCCGGACGCTTCGCCCGAGCGGATTGCCCGGCTGATTCGCCAGTTGGGCGACCCGGAATTCGAGCGTCGGCAAGAGGCGGAGAACGAATTGGCCAAGCTGGGCCATGCGGCGTTCGAGTCGCTTCAGGCGGCGGCGGACGACCGAGACCTCGAAGTCGCCACGCGCGCCCGGCACTTGCTGCGCAAGCTGAGCATTGATCTGACGCGGCCGGACGATCCGGCCGAGGTGGCCGCGCTCCTGACCAATTTCCATCTGCTGGACGACCGCGATCGGATCGCGCGGCTGGATAAGCTGGCGGCGCTGCCCGAGGGGCAGGGAATCGCCGCGCTGTGCCGCGTCGTCCGTTTCGAGTCGTCGATCGTCATGGCCAAATATGCCGCGGTGGCGCTGATAAAACGCTATCCGACCGACCAGGTGCCGATGGATCGCCTGGCAAAGCTGCTGCGCGAGCATCTCGAGGGCAGCCGGCGGGCGCCGTGCCGTTGGATGCTCAGCTACGCCAAGTTCCACGACGCCCCGCGCGATGCCTGGCGCGAATGGGAAACGTGGACCAACAAGGAAATCGAACTTGCCCGGGCCGAGGACCAAAACACCGACGCCCGGATCGTCGCCGAGCTGGCGGCGCAGCAAGTGAACTGGGTCGAGCGCGCCAGCGGCGGTCCGGAGCAGATGATCGACAAGATCCAGCTTGTTTTCGAGTTGGGCGAGCAGTCGGAAAAGGACGCCCGGCCGCTTGTCGCCTGGCTCGTCGAGCAAAAAGCCTGGGAGGCGTTGGGCGTGTCGCCCGTCGTGCTGGCCCAGCGGCTTGCCCTGGAGCCGCGGTCGTTTATCTACGGTTTGGCGGAGAAATACGCCGAGAAGGGCCAAGCCGAATTGGCCGAAACGGCCGCCACGAAGGCCTTTCAACTGGCCGACGACGAGGTCCAGGAAAGCCAGCGGCTCCGATACTTCCTCGGCCTGAAACTTCAACAGGATGGGCATTTTGCGTGGGCCGAGCGGGAATTCCGCCACGTGATCTCCTCGGCCAGCGCGAGCGACTCGACCATCGACGACACCTACCAAGCGCTGGCCCTGATGTTGCACGACCAGGCGGAAAATCTCCGCGCGGCGAAAGTTCTCGAGGAATACATCGCGGCGATCAAGAAGAACGCCGACGCTGGAACCAACGCGGCCGGCGCGTCGGCCTTGACCAAGGAACTCACGGCGCGCATGGACTACTACCTCGCTTGCCATTGGCGCGACGAGGGCGACCACCAAAAGGAACGACTCGCGCTCGAAGCCGGGCTGCTGGTGGATCCCATGAATCCCGAACTGCTGATCGCCGCCTACCGCTTGCCGGGCGCCGATCCGCTGTTCCACGATAAGATACGCGACCTGGTCCACAAGGCGGTCGTCAAGATGCGCGTCGCCATGCTGACCGGAAGCGATCGAGCGATTGCCTGCAACGATTTCGCGTGGCTGGTCGCCAACACCGAGGGAGATTTCGACGAGGCGATTCGCGTGTCGCGCGAGTCGCTCGAAGGCCAGGACGACAACGGCGCCTACCACGACACGCTGGCCCGATGCTACTACGCCAAGGGCGATTATGAAAACGCAGTGAAACATCAGATTCGAGCCGCCGAGTTGGAGCCCCACAGCGGGCTGATCGCCAAACAACTCGAACGGTTCCGACAGGCCTATGAAAAGAAATTCGGCAAGCCCGCCCCCAAACCCGAACCGCCGAGAAAAAAGACCCAAAACGTCGATCTCCTAGATCCGGCGGACATGGATCCGTTTGCGTTTTTTGTTCGCGGCAACCACGGTCGGGCATAAAATTCAACTCCACCGGCCTTGCGCCGATGGATCAAGGTTTGGCAACTACTCGACCACCCCACGGTTTGATCCCATCGCCGCAAGCTCAGCCGCGAATTGTTCTTGGCACGGAGACCGCCCTCATGACGAACCAGCGATGCGTCAACGGCGTGGAACTGGCGCTGGTCGATCGGGGCCGGGGACCCGTGACGCTCCTGGTCCATGGGTTTCCGTTGGACGGTACGATGTGGAGCGGCCAGATCGATCATCTGGCGAAGCACGGCCGCGTGATTGTTCCCGACATGCGGGGATTCGGCCAAAGCGGCCCGGCCGGCGACGTAACGACCATGGAACAAATGGCCGACGATCTGGCCGCGCTGCTCGACGCGCTGGAAATCGACGAGCCGATCGCGCTCGGTGGTTTGTCGATGGGCGGCTACGTCGCGTTGGCGTTCGCGGCCAAATACGCGGCTCGGCTCGCGGCCCTCGTGCTGTGCGACACGCGAGCGGGCGCCGACGCGCCCGAGGCGGCCCACGGCCGGCGCGAAACGGCCCGGCGAGTGCTGGCCGAAGGGCTCGGTGCGGTGGCCGATTCAATGATGCCCCGGCTGCTGGCTCCGACAACCGAGCGCGACCGGCCCGACGCCGCCGACGCCGCGCGGCGGATGATTCTTCGCGCCGATCCCCAGGCCGTGGCCGCGGCGTTGCGAGGCATGGCCCAACGGACCGATTCCACGCCCCTGCTCGGCGCGATCCGCTGCCCGGTACTGGCGATTGTCGGCGCACAAGACGCGCTAACGCCCCCCGCCGAAATGCGCGCGATGGCCGACGCCATTCCCCGCGCCCGGCTCGTCGAAATTCCCGGGGCGGGCCACCTCGCGCCGATGGAACAACCGGCCATGGTCAACGAAGTGTTGACCGCGTTCCTCGCGGGCGTGCGAGGATAGCCCGTAGGTCGGGCCGTGCCTGACATTGACTGATAGACGAACCTGTAGGTCAGGCTGTGCCTGACAGGGAGTGAATAGGGAGAGTAAATAGAGATAGGGGACCAGCCCGCCGGCCTTTGCGCTCTTCGCATCTTCGCGGTGAATCGCCGGGCAATCAGGGAATCTGAAATACCGACTGGCTCTTGACGATGGCGTAGTCGTCGGGAAAGGTGTGGAACGCCTGGACGAACAGTCGGCGATCGCGCGAGTCGACGTGAATGTAGCTCAACGCCCCCAGCGCCATGCGGCCGCTGGCGTCGAAGTGGTGGAGCATTCCCTGGTGTTGGCCGTCGCGGGCCAGCTCCTTCTGGAAAAGCCAGAAAACTTCCGGTTCGACCGGCTCGAGCTGGAAACTGACGTCGTAATTGACTCCCCCGCGGCACGCCACATGCTCATTGCGCTGGCCGCGCAGCTTGGCGAAAAGCAGCCGCCGGCGTTCGGGCAAGGGATGATTCGCGCTGGTGGCCACTTCGGTCAGCGTCAGCCCCGCGTAACGCCAGCAAACGACATGGCCGGCGCTGGTGATGTCGATTTTTGCCTCGTATTTGCCGCGGCGCACCGTGCGCGAGGCGTAAACCTCGAAAAGTTCCGGGTGCAGGGACCGGCCGTAAACCTGAAAAATCAGTTCCGCGATTTTGGGTCGGGCGGTGAGCACGACGTGGATCCTTTGAAGTGGATAAAAGGCGATATGAAATAAAAATGGCGGCGCGCCGGAAACGACGTGACTATGAACGCGCCTCGTTCATCTCTCATTATAATCACTTTCGCGCCGGGGTACAAAGGGACTTTGTCCGGCGCGCGACGAGGACCGCGAAAAAATCGCACGCGGCTTACGCGATAAAAGAATTTCTTTTGCGGCAAGAGAAACCAAAAATAGCTCTTGACTTTTTTTCTCGCTTCGTTCTCGCCCGCATTCACCAGGACAGCATTGCTAGCATCAAGGGAGCAATCCCGCCAGAATGTCGAAACCGGCATGCGCGCCCGCGGCTATGCCAAATCCGCGATAAACGAACAAAATGCAGAAAAATATGCCCGCGACAAATCGAAACGCGAAGGAACGCGCTTCGAGCGGCTCGCCGTAAGGAGGCACGTAATGGGCGGCGGCGAAAATAAAGCTCGTCAGCGCCACGGCCCAAACCACGCTTGCCCAGGGTCCCGCTCCCCATCGGCGCAGGCCCCCAATCACGACCGACAGTAAAATAAGCCGAAAAAGCAATTCCTCGTAGATTCCCGCGCCGAGAAACAAGATCAGATCGCCGAGCCGCTGGGGCAGGGTCGCACCCTCGGCGCCCCGGCCGACGACCATCGCAATCGCGCGGTCGACCGGAACGACCGTCGCCTGGAACAAGGCGTCCTGAATCCCGAGAATCGCGCGAAGACAAACCGCCAGCAGAAGGCACTCGACCGCCATGCGCCCGAGCACGCCCCACGAAACCCGCCACGGCTGGCGCGTCGTGTGGTGCCAGCCCAGAAGGATGCAAACGGTCAGCACGGGCAAAAGAAAATACTGGCCGAAACCGACCGCGTCCAGCAGCGCTCTCAGCCACACGTCGACGCCGTTGCGCGCCGCGTCGCCGCCGGGCAACAGAACGCCCGCCTCGTAAATCACCAAAAGCGGAGCGACGAAAACCAGGCTCGTCAACGGCCGACGCGACTCGTGCCAGTAGTCAAGGGGCGGTACGGCAATGTTTGGAGAGTCGCTGCTCATCGAAAAGACGCTTGGCTGGAGACAGGAAAAAAAGATGCCGGCCCATGGTCATCTTCGACCGTCGAGCCGCTTCGGCTTGAACCGTGGACCGATCCAATTCCCAAGGGACGACCCGAAAACACCCGATTGGCACGGCCGCTGAATCGGGTAAGATGGATCCTGTTCCCATCGGGGCAATCGGCGGGGGTTTTTTGGTTCCCGAATTCCATTTCAAAACACACGTTCCCCTTTACCGCCCTCGAAGCGCGTTTTGCCGATGAATTCCGTGGTTCGTGAAGTATACGATCAGTTGTTCGACGCGCTGGGACCGCAGCACTGGTGGCCAGGCGAGTCGCCTTTCGAGGTGATGGTCGGCGCGATCCTGGTCCAGAACACGAGTTGGAAAAACGTCGAAAAAGCGATCGCCCGCCTGCGCGAGCGCGATTTGTTCGAACCGCGCGCGTTGTTCGCGGTGCCCATCGAGGAACTGGCCAAGTTGATTCGTCCGGCCGGATACTACCGCATGAAGGCCAAGCGGCTTCATAATCTTTTACGGCTGGTCGTCCAACGGTACGACGGTGATTTACCGGCCATGTTCGCCGCCTGCCCGGCGTCGCTTCGCGAGGAGTTGCTGGGCGTCAACGGCGTTGGGCCCGAAACGGCCGATTCGATTCTCCTCTACGCGGGCGAGTTGCCCGTGTTCGTCATTGATACGTATACCTATCGCATCATGGTCCGGCACGGTTGGGTCGAGCCGGAAATCGATTACCACGGCCTGCAGGAATTCTTCGAGTCGAACCTACCCGAGGACGTCAAACTGTATAATGAATATCATGCGCTGCTGGTTCGCGTCGGTCATCGCCACTGCCGGAAGACGCCCCAATGCGAAGGCTGTCCCCTGGCCAACCGGTTGCCCGACAGCGGCCCTGTGACGCCCGAATGGTGAGCCTGTTCCTGCTCCGTAGCTCCGTAGGCCAGGCTGTGCCTGACGGCAAGGGATTAGGGATTGGGGAACGGTAGGCCCACGAACCACGACTTTCGAGAATGGATCATGTCGCTCTTTGAAGCCGGGGAACAAGCCAATCGGGCGAAGGCAATGCCGCTGGCCGCGCGCATGCGGCCCGAACGGCTCGACGAATTCGTCGGCCAAGAGCACTTTCTGGGCGAGGGAAAACTGCTGCGCCGGCTGCTGGCGGCCGACCGGCTCGGCTCGGTCTTGTTCTACGGCCCGCCGGGCACGGGCAAAACGACTCTAGCGAGGCTCCTGGCCGCCGAGAGCCAAAGCCATTTCCATCAACTCAGCGCGGTCACCAGCAACGTGAAGGAACTCCGCGAAGTGCTGGCCGACGCCCGCGACCGGCTTTCGGCCGAGGAACGCAAGACGCTGCTGTTCATCGACGAGGTTCACCGATTCAATCGGGCGCAGCAAGACGTGCTTCTCCCCGACGTCGAGGAGGGCGTCGTCGTGCTCGTGGGGGCGACGACCGAGAATCCGTTTTTCACGATCAACAGCGCGCTGGTGAGCCGTTCGCGGGTATTCCAGTTCGAGCCCCTTTCGGCCGAGCACATCAAGACGCTTGTGCGCCGCGCGCTGGCCGACTCGCGGCGCGGGCTGGGCCGGTACGACGTTCGGATAAACGAGGATGCACTAGAGTTTTTGGCCCAAACAAGCGACGGCGATGCCCGGCGGGCACTGTCGGCGCTGGAAATCGGCGTGCTTTCCAGCGAGGCCCGGCCGGTCGAGTTTACCCGCGCGTTGGCCGAGGAATCGGTCCAGCGCAAGGCGGTCCAGTATGATCGTCAGGGCGACACGCACTACGATTCGATCAGTGCGTTGATCAAGAGCATCCGGGGCAGCGACCCCGACGCCGCGCTCTACTGGCTGGCCCGAATGCTCGAAGGAGGCGAGGACGTCCGCTTTCTGGCCCGGCGACTCGTCATTCTGGCGAGCGAGGACGTAGGCAACGCCGATCCGGCCGCACTCCCCCTGGCGGTAGCCACGGCCCAGGCGTGCGAAATCGTGGGCCTGCCCGAGTGCCAATTGAATCTGGCTCAAGCGGTTACCTATCTTGCCTGCGCGCCCAAATCAAATGCCTCTACCATCGGCATTGGCGAAGCGCGCGGCGAGGTCCGCGAGGGCCGGCTGCTGCCGGTGCCGGTTCACCTGCGCGACAGGCATTATGCGGGAGCCAAGCGGCTCGGCCACGGCGAAGGCTACCAATATGCCCATGATGCCCCCGACGCGATCGCCGCGCAGGACTATCTGGGGGTTGAACGGGAATATTACCGACCGGTCGATCGGGGTTACGAGAAGGAACTCGCCCGGCGACTCAAGGAAATCCGTGCCCGAATCCGCCAGCATCGGGCGAAAGAATAAGGGCGTGGATCCTTTTTGCGGTCGGATACGTCATTTGGACTAAGAAAACCGCCCGAGTGATCCAAATATGAATGGAACATGACCCTTAGGGTTATCCCATACCACCATTAAGGCGTATCTTGTTAAAATGCGCGCTGTAATACGTTAGCAAATATGCGATACTGAGACGTTATTGTGGAGCTGGGTGCGAGTGAATGGGAGCCAATACTGGAGGCAAGACCGTGGCGGCTACAAATCGGAACACGACTTTTCCCAGGGGACAAAAAGATCAAGTTGTCGGCAGCCGAGTTCGACGCGGTTGTCGTTGGTTGACAGCGGGCCTGATTCTTTCCTGGCTTGTCGGTTGTGGAGGAGCTCCTGAAAGTGCTCGCCCCACACCGCCACCCCAACCGCCGGCGCCCGAAGCCAAACCGGCCGAGCCGGCGCCCCAGGAGAAACCGGTCGAGGAAAAGCCGGCCGAGAAACCGCCGGCGGCCCAACCCTCGCCAACACCGACGCCGTCGTCGCCGCCCTCGTCCGCCAACGTGCCGATGGGAACAACGACCGTGAAGCCCACGGCCAACGACGATCCGCTTGCGGAGCCGTCGCAGCCAACCCCGGAGGCGACGGACGCTTCGTCGAAGAAACCGTCGCGGCCCGAGGATTTGAGCGAGTGGAAAAAGGCCGATTTTCTCAGTGCCAAGCGCGAGAACGATCCACATCTGGTCGAGGCCGTCCAACGTCTTGGCATGCGGCGGGCGGGCGATGCCTCGATAGTCGAGATTCTGGTGGCGCTGCTTACCGAAACCCCGGTTGAAAAACCGGCCGACCAGGCGGATTCGAACACGCCGCCGGGTAGTCTTCAGCCCATGGGCCTGCATGCACAGGGCGCGCCGTTGGAACAAGTCCAGGCCGCGCCGAATCCCCAGATGATATTGGCGGCGGTCGGCGCCCTCGCCTTGAACAACACGGACGAAGCGCGCGGTGCGTTGCGCCAAATCGTTTCCGGCCAGTTGCGAACCGACGACGACCAAACGGCGACTCCTTCGGCGATGCGGGTGCTCTTGCGACAACCAACGCCCGAAGGCGACGCGCTGATGCTTCAAGCCTTGGTCGAACCCCAGAAACTCCGCAAGGAATCCGGCGAGCCGGCAGAAGGCGTCGGCGGAATGGGCCGGCCGAGTCATGGAATCATGGGATACGGCGGCAACGCGGGCGTACCCTTGTCGGCCGAGGATCTTCAAGCAAAGGCCAAGGAACTGGTCAACGTTCTGGCGTCGGAGTCGTTCCGCGTCAAGCTGGCCGAGCACCTGCTGGGAGGCAAGGCGACGGTTAAGCAGCGCGAGGATCTCGTTCCGATGTTGTCCACACCTCATCCCGACAACGTGGCCGCGCAACTGCTCATCTACCAAGCCCCGGTGCCGGCCAAAAAACTGAAAAACGACTTCGAGAAATACTTCGCCGAAATCAGTTCGGTCGCGCTGGGCCACGTGCTCCGCGCCGTGGCCGACAAGGAATCCGAGCCGGAAGAGACAGAAACGCCGGGCATTCCCGCCGGGGAATCCAAAGAATCCGACGGCGGCTGGGGCGGCATCAAAGCCGGCGGAGACGGCCTGGACGAGGGCGGGATTCCTCTCGGGCCGTCCGGCGGAAGTATTGGGTTAGGGCCCGGCGATCCGCTCAGCGAAGGCCAACGCAAGGTCAACCTCGACAATCCCAAGGTCATTTACCCCTTGGCCAAGAAGCTCTGGAACGCGAAAACCGCCCAAGCCGTGATTGTCCGAGGCGATACCTCCCCGGCTTCCGAAGCGGCCAACCATTCGTTCTTGCTGGCGCGAACCATGCCGGTCGACTCGGTTCGCGCAGCCCTGTTCCGGCTTCTCTCCGCGCGTTTCAAGGAAGGGCCGGGCCAGATTTTCGGCAACGCTGGGTCGGAAGGCGGCTTGCCGTCGTCGGGCATCGGATTGATGGGAAGCCCCTATGCCGGCGATCCGCTCGGCGCGTCCGACGGCCAAACACCCAAGGCGTTTCTCGATCCGGGCATGTTGATCGTGGTCAAGTCGCTCCCCCTGCCCGTCGAAAAACCTCCCCGATCAACCACGCCGAAGCGCGGTTCCTCGCCGCAGGCACAGCCGTCGGGTGCGGAAGCCCTGGGCGTGTCGGGCGGCAACGGCGTCGAGCCCAAGACGCCCGAGGAACAATGGCTTGAAGCCTCGAAAAACCTGGTTTTGGCCTTGTGTCAGCAGTGTCGGGCCGCCGCCAAGACGCCGACCGAAGAGGACTCGAAAATCATGTCGAAGTCGCCTATCCGGATTCCCCGCGGGGCGAAACCCATCGTCTGCTACTATTTGAAATGGCCCGACGACGCTTCGGAAAAGCTGGGCGATTTCAAGCTTGATCCGATCGAAATTTATTACACCCGCATCGAGGAAGAAGCCCAATATTCGAGGGTCGAAAAATACTATCGGGGAAAACTTGGCCGGCCGCAACAGCACGTGATCGGAGACAAGGTCGCCTGGATCGAGACGCTGAAAGAAGGCTCGACGCCCGGGACCCGATTGTCCCGGGACGTGCTTATCACGCGCAGCCAGTCTTTCGCGCCGCTGGGTGACGACCTGGGCACGCCGCGGGGACGACAGCGAGAACCCGCCGAGCAACTCGTGATCGAAACCTTCACGGTTGAAACCAAGAACCCCGCCGGCGCCGGCGACACCGAGGATCATAACGAATCGGGGTAGTGAACAGCCGGCGGCGTCCGCCTCAACGCTCGTCCATGTCGTCGATGTACCCGCGCAACCGCTCCAGCTCGTCGGTAACGGATCGCAGCTTGAGCATGTTTTCGACCCGTTTGAGCAGTTCAAGCTTGTTGACCGGCTTGCTTAGAAAGTCGTCGCAGCCGGCGTTGACGGCCCGCTCGATGTCGCCCAGCTCGTTGAGCGCAGTGACCATCAGAATCATGACGTCCTTGGTCGCCGGATCGTCCTTCACGGTCTTGCAGACTTCGAACCCGGAAAGCTTGGGCATCATGATGTCCAGCAGGATCAGGTCGGGCAGAAACGCGGCGACCTGGTCGAGCGTTTCGCGGCCGTCGGTGGCCACGGCAATTTCGTAGGGCCGCTCGCTGAGGTAGGCCTCGAGCAACTCCACGTTGGTTGGGTTGTCGTCCGCGATCAGAATCTTATTGGCCGCCATGGTCAATGTCCTTTGTAACAGCAGCGTTAGCCGCCGTGCCCGCACGGCGTTGAAACGTCACGTTCCCGAAAAACATCGAGCAGGCTCGACGGCTAACTCCGGATTATTTCCAACCGTCGAAGCATGCCCCCGGTTCACCTTCGTCAGTTCCGGTCGATCGGCACCGGGAATTGCTTGCACATTTGCAACACGTCCGCCCGGATGCGCCCGATGAGGGCTTCGTCTTCCGGCGATTTGAGGACCGAAACCATCCAATCGCCGATCTGGCGCATTTCGCCGGTGCCCATGCCTCGCGTGGTCAGGGCGGGCGTGCCGATCCGAATGCCCGACGGATCGACCGGCTTGCGCTGGTCGAAGGGGATCATGTTCTTATTGACGGTAATGCCACACTGTTCGAGCACCGATTCGGCGGTTCGGCCCGTGGTGCCCAGCGGCGTGACGTCGGCCAAGAGCAAATGGTTGTCGGTGCCGCCGCTCACCAGCGTGATGCCTCCGGCGGCGAGCACTTCGCCGAGCGTCTTGGCGTTGTCGATGACCTGTTGGGCGTATTTTTTGAACTCGGGCCGCAGGCACTCGCCGAAACAGACGGCCTTGGCCGCGATCACGTGCATGAGCGGACCGCCCTGAGTGCCGGGGAAAATGGCCCGATCCACGGCCTTCGCGTATTCCTCCTTGCACAGAATCAACCCGGCCCGGGGACCGCGAAGCGTCTTGTGCGTGGTGGTCGTGACAAAATCGGCCACGGGCACCGGATCGTCGTGCAGCCGGGCCGCGACCAGACCGGCGTAATGGGCCATGTCGACCATCAGCTTCGCGCCGCAATCGCGGGCGATCTGGGCAAACTTCGCGTGGGGGATCTCGCGCGGATAGGCGCTCGCACCCGCGACGATCATCTTCGGCTGATGCAGCCGGGCCAATTCGGCCAGTTGGTCGAAATCGATCCGATGCGTCTCGGGATGCACTCCGTAACCGATGAAATTGAACAACCGGCCCGAGATGTTGATCTTCAGCCCGTGAGTCAGGTGGCCGCCGTGGGCCAGGCTCAGTCCCAGCACGGTGTCGCCGGGTTCGAGTTGGGCCAGGTAAACGCCCGCGTTGGCCTGCGAACCGCTGTGAGGCTGGACGTTGGCGTGCTCGGCGCCGAAAAGCTTCTTGGCCCGCTCGATGGCCAGGTTCTCGGCCACGTCGACGAATTCGCATCCGCCGTAGTAGCGTTTGCCCGGATAACCCTCGGCGTACTTGTTGGTCAAAACGCTCCCGACCGCCTCCATCACCGCGGGGCTGGTGTAGTTTTCGCTGGCGATCATTTCGAGCCCGTCGCGCTGGCGTTCCATTTCACCGCATACGGCGGCCCAAACTTCAGGATCTTGGGTTTCGAGACGACTCATGTGTGGATTCCGAATACTTGGGGGGTGACCTTTGGGAAAGCGGCACGCCGCCGTGGGGCATGTCCCTTCAGTTTATAGAGTCCTCTATTTTTGGCGAAGCGTCGCCATTCGTCAAGCCGGCCCCTTGACCGCCCTGACAAACACCGTGCTGCCGCAAGGGAATGGCAGAATCCCGAGTTCGGCCCGGCAAATTGCGTACAAAGCCTCGTTCACGGCTCGGGGAGGCGTATCGTGAAGCGAATCCATGGGCCCTTTGGGTTTTCGCAATCTCGACAGCAGGCGGCTGACCACGAACAAAGGAAAGACGGCGCCAAAGAAGTAACCGCTTCGTTCGATCCGAAATCCCCGATCGACCAACCGTCGGCGCAGCGGGCCAAGATGGTAACGCCGCCGGTGTTCCAGCGCTCGATCATGTTCCGACCAGAGCCATTGGCCGGCGGGCACGGTGATCAGCAGGGCGCCGCCGGACTTGAGAACCCGGCGAAACTCGTCCAAGGCCCGGCCGTCGTCGTCGGTGTGTTCGAGCACGTCGGAGGCGACCAGCACGTCGACGCTGGCGTCGGCCAGTTCCAATTGTTCGGCATGTCCCCGGATATAGCGAAACGACGTGTCTTCCTCGGCCAGCCGCAGTGCCAGTTCCGAAGGATCGACGCCGATTAAATCGAGCCCGCCCCGTGCGTGGCGGCCGTGGATCTTGCCGAGCAACCGGCCCGAACAGCATCCCACGTCGCAAACCGTGCCCGAGCAGGAGGGCCCGAGAAGCTTGAGAATCAAATCATCCTTGGCCCTGAACCACCAGTTGCCGCGCTCCAGTTCGTGGAGTTTTCGGATTTCGTGCTCGTTCATGGTGGTTGGGTTTCCACTGCGAGGGTCCAAGTCGCCAGGGTCTCATGGCCGCATTATGGCCGAAACACCCTTGATGGAACAACGCCTATTTGCGTCGAAATAGGAAGCATAGGGAGGGCCGCGCTCCGAGGCGGCTGGTTACGCGCGGCCACGACGGAGCGCGGCCCTCCACCGCATGACGCCCCAATCCGTGGCCGCGGCCGAATCGGGGCCGCTCTGGCCTCTCGTCGGGCATCATGCTAGAATCAAACGGCGGGACGCGACGGCGTCTTCATCCCCAGACGGCCGAGAACTTCAAACATGGTCCACCAGCCCGCACATGATTCCGCGGCGCTCATCCGCGGCCAGGTCAGTGCCCACGACGCGGCCTCCGACGAGGATTACGAGCGGCTGCGGGCACTCAGCATGGCCGAGCGAGCCGCAATGCTTGAATCGGCCTGCGCAGCCGCCATCGAAATCGTCCGAAGCCGGCAAGCCGCGGGCCTCCCGCCGATCGAGCCGGATCCCTGGCCCGCTTCCACATGGGAATTTCTGAGAAAGCACGCAGCCCGTGGCCAAACCTAGTACGCCGATCAATCCCGTGGCAATCGCTTGCCAACTGGCTGAGCAACTTGAAGCCAGAGGTCAAGAGTATGCGTTGGGCGGTGCGATTGCACTGGGCTTTTGGGGTGCCCCGCGGGGCACGGTCGATGTTGATCTGACAATCTTTTTATCCCCGGATCATCCCTCACAGTGCATCGCGTTGCTTGAAGACTTGGGCTGTGAGTTCGAGGCTTCGGTGGTTTCTCGATCGCTTCGCGAGCACGGATTTTGCAGAGTGAAGTTCGGCGGGCTCCGCTTGGATGTTTTCCTGCCGATCGTTCCGATTTATGAAGCCGCTCGTTCGCGCCGTAAATGCATGGAACTTTCCGGCCAGACCGTCAGGGTATGGGACGCCGAATCGTTGGTGATTTTTAAGATGATGTTCTTCCGCCGCAAGGATCTGGCCGACGTCGAGCAAATCTTGCGGACGCAGGGCAAGCGGTTCGATCGATCGTGGGTGCGAGATCAACTTGCCGCCATGTATGGCGCCCGCGACCCACGGCTCAGCGTGTGGGATGAAATCGTGCAAGAGCTGCAAACCTGAAGTAGTACCATGCCCGGATTATGGCCGCGAAAATTTTGGTGGGGCGATGCAAATCACGCCGACGGCCATTTGTACCCAACCAAATAGGGAGGGCCGCGCTCCGTGGCGGGCGAGGCGGCTGGTTACGCGCGGCCACGACGGAGCGCGGCCCTCCACCGCATGACGCCCCAATCCGTGGCCGCGGCCGAATCGGGGTCATTCCGGCCTCCCGTGGGGCGTCATGCCACGGACTTTCATGATTCCGAAAGACACTCCTTCGCTTGGAACGGCATATCGTGGCATCTTCCGGGGTTCCGTGGTATGGTATGGGCATCTCACATGTTTCTCCACGTCCCCCCAAGAAGGAGCCCGCCGCATGAATAAGACGCTTTTCGCTTGGCCAGTTCTCTTGGTTCTGATGCTGCCGCATTCCGCCGTTTGCTCGGAAGTTGTCGTCCAGGGATGCGGCCTGACCATTACCTTGGATGAAGACACTGGGCTTCCGATTCAGATCGATTCCCAACGGGGCGAGGGGCGAAGCTGGCTTCAAGAGCCGGCATCATGGGAACTGAAAAACATGGTTGCCGGCACGGTCGCGTCGCCGGGAAAAATGCAACGGAATCAGACCGGTTTTCGAGGAGCAATCGAGCCGCTCGAGCTGGTCATGACCCACGGCTGGACCACCGTCGGCCAAGCCGTGCAATGGCATCTGAAATTTGAGGGCGACGCCGAACGGGTCGAGCATCGCCTTGTCATTGACCTGCCCGTGCTAAAACAATCCGATCGCATTTTCACTCCGTCATACCAAGGCGTCCTCGACGTGGCAAGGCATCCGGCATACAAGCCGCCGGAGTACGCGCATTATGATTGGAACGGGGCCAAGGGATACTCGCTTCCCTTGGTGAGTGTTTTTGATCCCACGACCGACAACGCGCTTACCGTGGCCTTGCCGGCTTGCGACAACATCCCTCATTTGCAGGTGGAGTGGAAGGACGGAAAAACGCTGCGGCTAACCCTGGCCCGGCGCGGCATGGGCGGCGGCAAACCCTCGGAATTGAAGTTGCTCTTCTTCTCGCACGCCGCGGATTATCGGGCGGTGCTCAAGGCGTACAGCGACTTGTTTCCACGGTACTTCAATCCTGGATTGCCACGAGGACCATCCGAGGGCACTTTCTATTACCATCACATCCACGACCATCCCGACTATGAGGAGATGGCTCGCCAACAAGTTCGATATCTGTGGTCCAGCTTCTGGTTCACCCACTTGGGAGAATACCTCCCCGAAGAAAAGGAGTGGCATCCCTATACCTACGCCAAAGGGTGGAAATTGGGCGAGACCATGAGCGACAAACGAATCAATGCGTTTATCGAGGAAATGCGCTCGCGCGGAATCGGAGTCTACGCCTATTTCAACGTTACCGAATACGGCGGCCATGGCGGCAAGGAGGGCAATGCGGAGGAAGCAGGGCGCCGGCTGCGGGACCGGTTCGCCAATGCTTTGATGAAAACGGCCGACGGCAAGAACATTCCCACCTGGGAAGGCTCCATGGCCATGAATCCCGGAGCGGACTACGCGCTTCGCCCATTTCTCCGCGAGCAAATACGGCGGCATATCGACCGTACTCCTCATATCGAGGGATTCATTATCGACCGCTTGGATTGGGCCAGCGGCATTGACTATGGACATTCCGACGGCCTGACCATGATGGGAAACCGACCCGTCGAGAACATGGCCCTGCCCGTCGGCGATGCGGTGAGCGAGGTATGTCGTATGGCGCATGACGCCGGCAAGCGCGTCTTCGTGAATCAGTTTTGGCGGGTGGAGGTTTTGCGGGACGCAGATGGCGTTTGTCACGAAAGCGATCCTCTTCCCCTATTGGGATATCTCACGCCGTTGCGGCCCGCCTCGGCCTGGCATCAACGTGTTCCCTATGATGGAGACTTGCTTCCGTTCGAAGCGCAAATGAAGCGCCGTTTGTATTGGGCGTGGTTTCCCCAGATGATTGCCCACGAGTTTCCCATTTCCCAGCAAAAGGCCAATCCGCGCGCCGCGGACTTCATGGAAATCTACGCCCCCTTATTCGAGCCCTTGCTGGGCAAACGTCAAATTCTGGCCGCCCACTGCGTGTCGGTGGATGGCGCAAATCAGGCAAATCTCTTTGTCAATGGGGCGGGGCACATGGTCGTGCCGGTGATTTCCCACATGCATTTTCTCTCGCGTCGCTCCGAGAGCTTCGTGCCCACAACGGTCACGATAAGGGACCAAAAAGCCGAAAAACTGCGGTGGGCCCATGTCTACTCCTCGGATGGACCTCCCTATCGCGCTCGGCTCAAAACGAGTCCGGGCCAAGCCATGGCGACCCTGTCGCGTCACGGCGCCGCCTCCGTGCTTGTGGCCGGCGCGGATCCCGAACCAACATTAAGTAATCCGAACGGCGCGCGAATAGCGGAAATTCGCAATCAGCGGTTCCCGCTCACCACTGCCGATGTAAAGCCGCCCTTGGTCCAAAATAAGCAGCCGCCTTTACCCGCCAAAATCGAGCATCACGTATTGACCATAAGCGGCGAACACGTCGGGCCGACCGACGTCCTGCGGGTCATGGTGAACGGCAAGGACGTCGGCTTGCTGCGAGGAAATCAGGGACGCTTTCGTTTGCCGGAAAAACACTATTCCGCGCCGCGCGTCGAATTGTACGCCGGCGACGAAGGAACCTGGTTTGTTCCCCAAACCATTGGCTTGGCCGCGGTTTGCGCCGATGGAAAAACGTATCAGGTTGCGTCTTGGACCCCCAACGATGCTCATGGCCTGGACCCGAATTCCACGGGCCGCCTATGGTTGAAGATGTCGCCCTGTTCGCCAACCGAGTGAATTGTTTTTCCGATCGACACGCTCGGGGCCATGATGAAGATTCGTCGCGAAGATGGTTGAGTTGGCTTTGGGACGAGTTCGCGCGCAAAAACCTATGGAAAACTATTGGAAATACTGTTTTCGGATGCGCCCATACTTTCGAAACGTAGGGCTCATCTGTACCGTCTTCTTTGCCGTTGTCGGCCTGGTTTCTACACTTGCTGCTTACTTCAACGTTGACGGTTCGTTTCCACGACCCAAACTTGCCGCGTTGGTTCTTGGCATCTTCTGGTTTGCATTCACGCTTTTGGGGGTTTGGCTTCTCTTGCTGTACTATAAATACCGGCTCTTGGTCAACGATTCAATGCTACGGCAGATCGGTGTATTGCGTGATGATCAAGCAGACTTAAATCTGGTGGATGAACTGAAATGGCGATGCTTTCCACAAGGCGGGAGCATTCGCATATCTGGGATATTCGGCGTACTCAAGATCGAGCTTGGCAATTTCAACACCGCCGACCGGGAAAGGCTGATTGCTTTTTTCAGGCAAACCATCACGGAAACCAGGCAGCTTGGATGGCAAAAATTCAACGATCAATTCGCCGACACGCCAGACAAACGGCGACGTTCACGACGCTTTCGAGTCTTCTTGATATTTATTATTGGCATATACGCAATCGCATTCGGCATGGTTGGGGTCGTCTGGGGTAACATGTTGTGTTTGGTTGTGTCTGGCGTAAATGGTTTGATGACGGCATATCTGTTCAGGGAACATTTTCGAACAAAGCAGTGAAACGGAGTCGCCGACAGCGCGGGTTTACAGGCCATGGCGTTTTGGTGGCGGCCCTCGGCGTGGGCGATCTCTTTGTTGCCGAGCGTGCCTCCTGTGGAGAGGGAGGAAACGCAGTGTTATCTGCTGGAGGGGGAATGGACCACCTCGGTGCTCGAACTTCCATGGTCCCGAACTCTCTTTGGGTTTTACCCACAGGGGAATTTCTGAGAAAGCACGCGGCCCGTGTCCAAGAATCTTCAGGATGACGTTCTTCCGCTGCAAGAATCTGGCCAAAGTCGAGCAAATCTTGCGGACACAGGGCAAGCAGTTCGATCGGCCGTGGGTGCGAGAGCGGCTGTCCGCCATGTAGGGCGCCCGCGATCCACGGCTCACTGCGTGGGATGAAATAGTGCTGGGAGCGCCGGTTTGACGCGAAGGGCAAGAGTCCGGCGCTGTTCGTTCCCGAACCACGGTGGTACAATGGCCGCATTATGGCCGAAACGCCCTCCGTCGAACAACTCCTATCGGGCCTCAACCCCCAGCAACGGGCGGCCGTTACCCACGGGCGCGGGCCGCTGTTGATTGTTGCCGGGGCGGGCACGGGCAAAACGGCCACCCTCGTCCATCGCGTGGCCTGGCTCATCGCCCAGGGAACCGAGCCCGGCCGGATTCTGCTGCTCACGTTTACCCGCCGGGCCGCGGCCGAAATGCTCCGCCGGGCCGACGGCGTCTTGCGCGAGGTGGCCAAAACGACCGGCCGGGGACCTTCGTCGCGGGTCTGGGGCGGAACGTTCCACGCCATCGCCACCCGACTCCTGCGGCGCCACGGCCGCGCGATCGGCCTGGCCGAGGGCTTCTCGGTCCACGACCGGGGCGACTCCGAGGACCTGATGAACGTCGTCCGCACGGGGCTGGGGCTGGCCAAAACCGACCGGCGGTTTCCCAAGAAGGGAACCTGCATGGCCATCTACAGCCGGTGTGTCAACAGCCGGTCGAAACTCGAGCCCGTGCTCGAAAAAGCGTTTCCCTGGTGCCGCGGCTGGGAGGACGAGCTCAAACGGCTGTTCGACGCCTACGTCGACCGCAAGGAATCGCTCGGCGTGTTGGACTACGACGACTTGTTGCTCTACTGGCACGCTTTGCTGGGCGACGAGACGGTCGGTCCCCGGATCCGCGAGCAATTCGACTGCGTACTGGTTGACGAGTACCAGGACACCAACACGCTTCAGGCTGAAATCATCCATCGGTTGCGGCCCGACGGCCAGGGATTGACCGTGGTCGGCGACGACGCCCAGTCGATCTATTCGTTCCGCGCGGCGACGGTGCGCAACATTCTCGATCTGCCGAAACGCTACCCAGACACGACGCTCTTGACCCTGGAACAGAACTACCGGAGCCGCGAGCCGATTCTCGAAGCGGCCAACCACGTCATCGGTCAGGCCAAGGAACGCTTCACCAAAAACTTGTGGTCCGATCGCCAGGGCGGCGGCCGGCCGCGGCTGGTCGCCTGCGAGGACGAGGACGACCAGACCGCCTACGTGGTCCGCCGGATTCTCGAACACCGCGAGGAAGGCATCGACCTGCGGCGCCAGGCCGTGCTGTTTCGCGCTTCGCACCACAGCATCCTGCTCGAAGCCGAATTGACGCGCCGCGAAATCCCGTTCCACAAATACGGCGGGCTCAAATTCATCGAAACGGCACACATCAAGGACCTTTTGGCCTTCCTGCGCCTGGCCGAAAACCCGCGCGACGTGGTGGCCGGCTTGCGCGTGCTGCCGCTGGTGCCGGGAATCGGTCCGGCCAAGGCGCATGCGCTGATGGACATGGTCGGCGGGTCGGGCGAGCCATTCGCGGCGTGGAAAACGTGGCGCCCGCCCGAGGCGGCCCGAGCCGCGTGGCCGGCGCTGGTCGAGTTGATGACCTCGCTGGCCGGACCCGGCAAGAACGCCGGGCTGCCCGAACAGGTCCATCGCGTGCGGGCGTTCTACTCGCCGCTGTTGGAGCAGGTCTACGACAATCCGGTTCCGCGGTCGCGCGATCTGGAACAGTTGGAGCAGATTGCGTCGCGCTACCGCGGCCGGCGGACGATGCTCACCGAATTGACGCTCGACCCGCCCAGCTCGACGCAAGACCTGGCCGGGCCGCCGTTGCTGGACGACGACTACCTGATCCTTAGCACGATCCATTCGGCCAAAGGGCTCGAATGGGACTGCGTCTACGTGATCCACGCCGTCGACGGCAACATTCCCTCGGACATGGCCACCGGTTCGCCCGAGGAAATTGAAGAAGAACTGCGGCTATTCTACGTGGCTCTGACCCGGGCGAAAAACTGGCTCGACGTCTGCTGCCCGCTGCGCTATTACAACTACCAGCGCGGGACGAGCGACGCCCACGGCTACGCGCTGCCGTCGCGGTTCATTTCCGACAACGTGGCGAAGTTTTTCGACCGCGTGACGCCCGGCTCGTCGCTCACCGAGGACGACGAGCCGGAAAAGCGGCAACCGCCGACCGGCCTGACCAGCGAAACCATCCGCCGGCGGACGAAGGGGTTGTGGTAATCCGCACCTCCCCGGAGCTTCTTTCGGAGGAGGACAAACATGTACCGAGATGAAGTCATCGAGGAAGTGTGGCGAATCCGTGATGAGCATGTCAAAGCTCATCATTATGATTTGGACGAAATCGTTGAAGATCTTCGCCGACGTCAGGCCGAGAATCCATCGCGAGTCGTGGATCGACGACAACCACGACCCGCCGAGGGACAACAGGACCATTCTGGTTGACCCGCGACCATTCGTGAGCGGCCAAGCCCGCGGGAAACGCCGCTCCCTGACGGTCGCGGTTCGGTTGGCGACGGGGTCAATAGCCGTCGGGATGGGCCTGGAACCATTTCCAGGCCGTTTCGACAATGGGCACGACGTCCGTATACCGCGGTTTCCAGCCAAGCTCGCGCTGGATTTTTTGGGAATCGGCGAACAACACGGCCGGGTCGCCGGCGCGGCGGGGACCCATTGCGACCGGAATTGCCCGGCCGGTGACCTGCTCGGCCGCGCGAAACACCTCGCGCACCGAGTAGCCGCGGCCGATGCCCAGGTTGTATGCCTGTAGCTCGCCGGGGCGCAGGGCCTCCATGGCCGCCAGGTGCGCGGCGCACAGATCGTCAACGTGGATGTAGTCGCGGATGCACGTTCCGTCGGGCGTCGGATAATCGTCGCCGAAAATGGTCAGCCGCTCGCGGCGGCCCAACGCGGCTTGAAGAATGGCCGGGATCAGGTGAGTTTCGGGCTTGTGGTCCTCGCCGATCGCGCCGTCGGGCGCCGCGCCCGCCACGTTGAAATAGCGCAGCGCCACCGCGGCGAACTGGGGATCAGCCGCCGCCTGGTCGGCGAGGATCCGCTCGACCATCTGCTTTGAACGGCCATAGGGATTGATCGGCTGGCACGGGCAGGATTCGGTGATGGGAATTTCCACCGGCTCGCCATAGACGGCCGCTGTCGAGCTGAGCACGAACCGCTTCACGCCGGATTGGGCCATCGCGCGGAGCATGCTGATCGATCCGCCCGTGTTGTTCGTGTAATACCAAAGCGGCTGCTCGACCGATTCGCCGACGTAGGTCAGCGCGGCGAAGTGCATCACGCAGTCGATCGCGTGCCGGGCGAGCACGTCGGCCAGCGCGGGCGTGTCGGCAAGGTCGATCTGTTGGAAAGGAACCTCGGCCGGCACGGCTTCGCGGTGACCGCGAAAGAGATTGTCGACCACGACGACGCGGTGGCCGGCGGCCAGTAGTTGGCGGACGGCGTGCGACCCGATGTATCCGGCTCCCCCGGCAACCAAAACGTTCATGGCTTTTCCCCATGATTCGAGTGTGGCGATGACATCCGCTGCTGGCCCGGTTGTAACGCACGGCGGCCATGGTTGTCAACCGAACCGTCGTTGTGGGTACGGTAACGATTGATGGCAGTATACGGCAAGACGTCATAACCGGCTTTTTCCACACTGCCGACCGGGCAAAAAGGGGACTATCTCGTTTCGTTGCGTCCTGTGGAAAAAAACAGGACAGTCCCCCGATAAATGCCATACTTGGAAAAGGACCGGTTCCGTGTGGTCTTTTTCGCTTTCACGAATCCCCCATTCCCGAAGTCCAGCCGCCATGCTGCACGAGCCGCTTACATTGACCGAGAACGTCGACCCGGAAAGCACGACCATCCATGACGACATTGCGTCGCCGCCGACTGTGCGGGTCTGGGGTCTTTCACTGGCCCGAATCACGTCGGACGAGTTGATCGACCTGGTCGACCGGCTCATCGCGCGCCGCGAGCCGAGCTACTTCATCACGGCCAATCTGCATTATGCGATGCTCTCGGCCCGCGATCCACGACTGACCGAGGTGAACCGCCGCGCGGCGCTCGTGGTGGCCGACGGAATGCCGCTGGTCTGGTATTCGCGGCTGCGAGGCGACGGGCTGCCCGAGCGCGTGACCGGCGCCGACAATGTCTACCGGCTTGCCGAGCGCGCCGCAGCGAGGGGACACAGCGTGTTCTTGTTGGGCGGCCTGCCCGACGTGGCCCAGGCGGCCGCGCGCCGCTTGAGCAAACTCTATCCGGGCCTGAATCTGGTCGGGGTCGAAAGCCCGATGCTCGGCGACTTGTCGGTCGACGAGCAGGCCGCGTTGATTGAGCGGGTCCGACGGGCCGCGCCCGATTTGCTGCTGGTCGCCCTGGGCCAGCCAAAGGGCGAGCTATGGCTGGCCGACCACGTCGAGGCGCTTGGCGTGCCGGTGAGCGTTCAGATCGGGGCGTCGTTGGATTTCGTCGCCGGCCGGGTCCGCCGCGCGCCCCGCTGGATCCAACGGATCGGCGGCGAATGGCTCTGGCGGATCAGCCGGGAACCCCGTCGCATGATCCCCCGCTACACGGCCGATGCGGTGTTTATGGTTCGCGCCATCATCCGCGACCTGCTGGGGCGACCGGCAGTGTCGGCCGTGAGTGAAAAGCCCACGGCCCGTGCCAAGTGATAGAACGTCGAAACTGACACCCCGTTCCACTCGGGAATCAGGGCGACCATCGTGGTGTCCTACCACTCGAGGGCCGCCTCGATAATCGCCTGGCTGAACTCCTCGTGGAAAGGTCGCACGGTGTAGCCGGTCAGGTCGATGTGTTGCGAGCGGAGCATTCATTTGAACTTTATGCCCTGTGGCGTCTCTGTTTACCAGTCAGGCAGCAGTCTCCCTCGTCAAAGGCAAACTTTGTGCGGGTTTTTGTAGTTTGACTGTATACTGATCTTGATTGGTTGTAAGTTGTTTTGTAAACAGTCGTTCCGTGGAATGGACTCAATGGAAAGGAGCACG
>JAFGAY010000258.1 GCA_016933425.1 Pirellulales bacterium | reverse complement strand
GGCAAGAATCCTACTATTTTAGCCGGTTGGGCCGCGGATGAACAGGAAAAGACGGCCGCGGTTTCCAAGGAATCACGAAAACACGAAAGGGCGAAAGCACGAAATTCGTCGGGTAACATGGACTTGTTCGGCTCGGATGGGCCAATGGGGATCAACCTATTGCCTTCATTCGCTTTTTCGTCCTTTCGTGTTTTCGTGATCTTTTAACTTGATCGGCAACGGAGTTCTTGTTTGAAATACGGCCGGATCGAAAAACGGCCCAGGCGATTGAGAAAGATGCCGAGGAAGCGGCCGTCGATCCAATTTCATTGCGGCAGGATCACGTCGGCAAGCCAGTACTTGCGAAGCGAACGAACGACCGTGAGGAACTCGGCCAGATTGACCGGCTTGACAAGGTAATCCTCGACGTGCAGCCGGTGGCTTTCGAGGATTTCGCGATGGGCCTGGGACGCCGTCAGCACGACGATCGGCACGTCCGGAAGAAGACCTTCGTTGCGAATCTCGGCCAAAACCTCGCGGCCGTCGAGCTTCGGAAGGTTCATGTCCAACAGAATCAAGTCGGGCCGGGGCGCCCGGGCGTACTTTCCTTGACGGCGGATGAATTCAAGAGCCTCCTCGCCATCGCGCACCAGGCTCACACGGCATTGCACGTGTCCCTGGAACAACGCGTCCATCGTCAGCCCGGCGTCCTCCAGGTCATCCTCAACCAGGAGGATTTCCATCGGTCGTCCCACGATGTCGCTGCTCATCAGCGGTGAACTCCCATCAAGAAAAACAGCGCGCAACCGCGCCACCTATTGAAGTCTACTCCCATCGCCCTAACAACAACACCCCTCGTTATGGTCACGGGTCACATTACGGGAAAGACTGGGTAAATTGGAACGGACGAATCGACCGGTCTGGCACATTCCATGCCTTTAGAACCGGAAGTGTCCATTCCCTTGTCCCGCGCTCAAGTCTAGCATAGGCTAATGATCCATCGTCCGATTTGGAAAATCACCCCACGCCGAGGCGCCGTCATGAAAGTCCGCATCCACGGTCAAATCCTGGAACTGTGCCAAGGAGACATAACCCACCAGGAAGTCGATGCCGTGGTCAACGCGGCCAATTGCTCCTTGGCCGGGGGCGGCGGAGTCGACGGAGCCATTCACCGCCGCGGCGGGCCCGACATCATGCGCGAAACCGACGAAAAATACCCCGACGGTTGTCCTACCGGATCGGCCGTGATCAGCGGGGCGGGCAACTTGCCGGCCCGGCACGTCATCCATGCCGTCGCGCCCGTCTGGAGCGGCGGCGCACGCGGCGAGGCCGCGCTATTGGCCGGCGCCTATGCCCGATGCCTAGAATTGGCCGTCGAAAACGGTTGTTCCTCGATCGCCTTCCCATCGCTGGGGACGGGAGCCTATCGCTATCCGCTGGACCAGGCCGCCCGAATCGCCCTGTCGACGGCAATCGACTTTCTCAACACGCGCGGCCGGCCCGAATTGGTGCGCTTCGTCCTCTTCGACGCCGGCGCCTACGGAGCATTCGCCGCGGCCCTTGAGGAGCTGTCGGGAAACACGCCCAAGTAATGCCCTGCCTCCCTGAAACATCGTACCGGGTCGCGAGCCGGCCCACGGATTAACCCCTTTATGTTCTTCGTGTCCTTTATGGTAAATTCAAAGTGCCAAGAATTCCCTGGAAATCCATCATGGAAATGAACCGCGTCCCGCCCAAGCGTCGAAGCTGGGCAGAGCCCTGGAAAGTCAAGGTCGTCGAACCGCTTAAAACCACCACACGCGACCATCGCCGGAAATGCATGGCCGAGGCGGGTTACAACACGTTCCTGCTGCGAAGCGAGGACGTCTACATCGACCTGCTGACCGATAGCGGCACCAGCGCGATGAGCGACCGTCAATGGGCCGGCATGATGCTGGGCGATGAAGCCTACGCGGGCAGTCGAAACTATTACCACTTGCAAGAAGCCGTCCAGACCTACTACGGCTACCGCTATCTCGTGCCCACCCATCAAGGCCGCGGCGCCGAGCATCTCCTATCGCGAATCCTCATTAAGCCGGGCGACTCGGTTCCCGGCAACATGTACTTCACCACGACCCGGCTCCACCAGGAGCTGGCCGGCGGGCGTTTCGTCGATTGCATCACGCCGGCCGCCCACGACCCGGCCGATCCGTCGCCGTTCAAGGGCGATTTCGATCTCGACGCGCTCGAACGGCTGATCGGCGAAGTCGGCGCGGCGAGGATTCCCTACATCTGCGTCGGCGCCACGGTGAACATGGCCGGCGGCCAGCCCATCTCGATGGCCAACATGCGGGCCGTGCGCGAGCTGGCCACGCGCCACGGCATCCGCGTTTTCCTCGACGCGACCCGGGCCGTCGAAAACGCCTACTTCATCCAGCAGCGCGAACCGGGCCATGTCGACCGGAGCGTCGCGTCGATTCTCCGCGAGTTTTGCGACTTGAGCGACGGCTGCACGATGAGCGGCAAGAAGGACGCGATGGTGAACATCGGCGGCTGGCTCGCGATGAACGACGCCGAACTTTATCAGGAAGCCGCCAACCTGGTCGTGGTCTACGAGGGCCTCCACACCTACGGCGGCATGGCCGGACGCGACATGGAAGCCATGGCCCAGGGCATCGTCGAATCGGTCGACGACGACCACGTCCGCGCGCGGGTCGGTCAGGTCGAGTACCTGGGCCAGAAGCTGATCGATTGGGGCATTCCGATCGTTCGTCCGATCGGCGGCCACGCGGTCTATCTCGACGCCAAGGCGTTTTATCCCCACTTGCCGCAGGACGAATTTCCGGCCCAACGACTCGCGGCCGAACTCTATCTCGACTCGGGCGTCCGCGCCATGGAGCGCGGCATCGTTTCGGCGGGCCGCGACCCGGCCACCGGCGACCACCACTATCCCCGCCTTGAATTGGTCCGCCTGACGATCCCCCGTCGCGTCTACACGCAGGCCCACATGGACGTCACGGCCGAATCGGTTGCCGCCGTCCACGAACGACGCCACGAAGCGAAAGGCCTCGCCATGGTCTTCGAGCCGAAATACCTGCGGTTTTTCCAGGCGCGGTTCGAGTCAAAGGACTGATTGCAACCCCTTGTCGCTGAAACGTTTAGGGCGTAAGCAAAAGGGGGGCTTGCCGTCCTTGGCCGACTTGTCATAATTATGTCAGTGGGACTGCCCTGTCCCACAATCTTCTTGGCCCTGTAGGTCCCTGCCCCGCCTATAGGGCCTTTTTTATTGGGCCAGTGGTTCGTCTCGTAGCATTGTCGGAACGATCG